>JBBSCM010000136.1:0-10051 GCA_038250295.1 Anaerolineales bacterium
GGTGACCGCGTCTTTGCATGGAAAGTCTACACGCCCCAAGCGGAGACAGCCAGCCCATTATTTGAAGAAGCACTGTCAAGATTCACCTGCGGACAATAATTCTGGAGTCAGGCAGCTTGCTGCCTAAAATATCCATCAGCAAGCTGATGGACTCCAGAATGAGATAACAGGAGAATAAACCATGTCTACTGAAACTGAACTGATCGCCCTGCGTGCCCGCGTTGCTGAGCTTGAAGATCGCCTGCAATATTTATACAAGAGACTCAATATTGAATATGCCGCAAATCCCAGCGCTGTAGACCCCAGGATTGTTGAATATCTCAGGAAGGGCAATAAGATCGAAGCAATAAAAATATACAGGGAAATTCACAATGTCGGTCTTGCGCAGGCGAAAAACTCTGTGGAAGGGATTGAAACAAGTTTGGGTCTATAAAACCTTCTTCGCATCATTCCACAAGGAATCCATCTCTTCCAGGGTCATGTCCGATAAATTTCTTCCCTGTTTCTTCGCGCCCTGCTCCACATAACCAAAACGCTTCTTGAATTTCAGGTTTGTTCCTCGCAAAGCGGACTCGGCGTCCACTTTGCGCCAGCGCGCCAAATTCACGAGCACAAAGAACAGATCGCCCAACTCATCTGTCACTTCATCAATATTCTGAGCTTGCTTGATCTCTTCGATTTCCTCGCGGACATTATCCAACACCCCATCCACTTCGGGCCAGTCAAAGCCAACACGCGCGGCGCGGTCCTGATATTCCTGGGCTTGGGTCAATGCGGGCAATGCCGCAGCCACACCGTCCAGCAATCCTTTTTCTTTTTTTGCATCCCCATTATCTTTCCTTTCCTGTTCCTTTAACTTTTCCCAATTTTGCAAAACACCATCCACTCCATCGAGTTTCACATCCCCAAATACATGCGGGTGGCGGCGAATCAGTTTATCGTTTATATTTTTAATGACCTGGGTTATTGTAAATTCATTCGCTTCGCTTGCGATCTGTGAGTTCAAAACAATCTGTAATAATAAATCGCCAAATTCCTCACGCATCGACTCAGGATCATTTTCGTCCATAGCGGTTAATGTTTCGTATGCTTCCTCAAGTAAATGAGTCCGCAAAGTTTGGTGAGTCTGTTCTTTATCCCACGGACAGCCGTCCGGTGCGCGCAAATGCGCCACGATTTCCGCGAACGATTCGAAGGATGTCCCCTCCCCCAGAGATGGAATATATAAACAGGTTGATATGGAATAAGTTGAAAGCGTGTCGAGGGTAGATAAAGGCGTGTTGCGTGTATCGCCTGCATTCACGAGGACAACTTCATGCTCCTTCGGATATACCGCCAGCAACACTTTCTTCACTTGCAAAGCCAGCTCGCGCGAATCAACTCCTGTCAATAAGGCGGGTATATCTGGCGGAAAAGGCGGAACATGCGCGGATGAAAGACTCTGCGCTTCGAGCAGGGTCAATTTCGAGGGCAGTGTGATGCGAAGCGTCTCAAATGTGGAAGCGATCAATGTAAAGTCCATGAAAATCTCCGTTAAAACGTAATTGGTAATTCGTAAATTACGAATTACCAATTACGAACTGATCTATGTTTTATGGAAAAGACTAACGCTTGGTGTAAGTTGGAGCCTTACGGGCCTTCTTGAGGCCGGGTTTCTTGCGTTCCTTGACGCGGGCGTCACGGGTGAGCAAGCCCTTTTTGCGCAGGGCAGAAGTCCAGTCTACATTGATGATTTGGAGAGCGCGGGCAATGCCAAGTCGAACAGATTCGGTCTGGCCGGTGGTTCCACCGCCGCTAACCAAAACACTCACATCGTACTTGGCGGCTTCCTGACCCACTGCGCCGAATGGGCGCATGATGTCTTCGAAGTCACCCATGCGTGTAAAAAACGCGGCGAAATCTTTCTCGTTTACGGTGTACTTACCGCTGCCAGTCGTCAGGCGCACGCGGGCGGTGCTTTCCTTGCGGCGGCCAATGCCTTCATAATATTGAGCCATATTCACTTACCTCTTTATTCCGAAACTTTCGGGGTTTGCACTTGGTGCGGATGATTTGGGCCGGCATAGATCTTCAAATGCTTGAGCGTGGAACGTCCCATGCGGTTGTGAGGGAGCATGCCCCATACGGCGTCGCGCAAAGCGCGGTCAGGATGCTGGGCCAGTTGATCTTTCAGGGAAATACTCTTTAAGCCGCCCGGATATCCGGAGTGACTATAGTAGATTTTGCTATCGAGCTTACTGTTGGTTCTTGTACCGGTTACAGTAACTTTCTCGGTATTAACCACAACCACAAAATCTCCCATTTCCACGCCAGGCGTAAAGGTCGGTTTGTGTTTGCCAAGCAAAATATGCGCGATGCGCGCGGCAAAGCGGCCCAGGTTCTGCCCTTCGGCATCCAGCACAACCCAGTCGCGTTGAATTTCAGCAGCTTTCGGATAATATGTTTTCTGTTGCACTTTCGTCACTCCGTTTCATAATCTATCGCTTATGTCATAACTTACTAATTTTTGTTTAGTAAATCATGCGATACTTTGTAATCACGTGATCCATACGTTACTTCAACCAGCGTCAGCCCGTGCGCAGGAGCCAGCCCGGCGAGAAGCGCTCCCTGCTTTGATAAAGCATGCTGGACTTTCTCCACCGAACATTTTCCCTGGGCGAGGGACACTTGTACGAAAACCAGTCTTCTTACCATGCGATATAAAAACGCATCGGCCTGAACTTCAAACTGCCACTCACCATCGGGCATTTTCTTCCATTCGGCTTTTGTCACCGTGCGCACCGTGGTGCCTTTCGGCGTTGTCGGTGATCCAATGGCGCCAAAATCATGTGTGCCGAGAAAAATACTGGCATTTCGTTTGAGGGCAGCTTCATCCACAGCGGGCCACGTGCGCCACAGGTATTTTTCTCGTAGCGGGTCGCGGATCGGATCAAAGAACATCCGATAACGATACTCACGTGAAGCGGCATCAAAACGAGGATGAAAATCCGCCGAGGCTGGCAGCAAGCTTCTTATGACCAGATCAGATGGAAGGTCCGCGTTGAGCGCCCAAAGCAGTTTTTCTGCTGAGTGCATCCATTCAAGATCAAATGCGGCCACCTGTCCCGTTGCATGAACTCCTGTATCTGTTCTGCCAGCCATAAGAACTGATTTATCAGACCAGCCCAAATTGCGGAGCGCTCTTTCCAACTCGCCCTGCACGGTTCGGGAATTTGCCTGTTTTTGGCTCCCGGTAAAACCGCTGCCATCGTAGGCAAGGATCACTTGGTAACGTGCCATGGCTTGTTCATTCAGCAGTTCAACTGCTGGATGAGCAAAAACTACTCTTCAACCAACTCAAGAAGTACCATCTCAGCCGCATCACCGTGGCGTGGGCCGAGCTTTAACACACGAGTGTATCCACCGGGTCGTGTCGCAAAACGCGGGGCAATTTCATCGAACAGGCGTTTGATAAGCTGGTTATCGCCCAATTTGGAAATAGCCAGACGGCGCGCGTTAAGTTTCTGCACGTCTGTGCCATTTGCGCTGTTACGGGCAAGCGTGATCAAGCGCTCAGCATCGCCACGGATCGCGGCGGCTTTGGCTTTTGTGGTTTGAATACGCTCGTGCGTAAAGAACTGTTTGATCAGGTTGCGCCGCAGGGCGATACGCGCGCCTGTCTTGCGTCCTAATGTATAACCTGCTACTGAATGTCGCATCTCTAACTCTCCGAGGATGTATCGTCTTTCATAAAGCCTTTTTCACGCATCTTATCGCGAAGTTCATCGAGACTCTTTTCGCCAAAGTTACGGATGGACATGACCGCGGTCTCGCCCTTTTCAAGGAGGTCAAGTACGTCACCGACATTGGTGATGCCGGTACGCTTCAGTGAATTGAAGACACGCACAGAAAGATCCAAGGCTTCCACTGGCGTTTCGGCCAGTTCACTGCTCAAATGGCTTCCCGATGATTCGCGTTCCACTGCCACTGCAAGCATTTCTTCATTAATACCAGCGACGTAGCGCAAATGATCAATAAGGATGCGGGCGGATGAGCTGAGGGCGCGTTCCGGTGAAATGGTACCGTCTGTCCAGATCTCTAAAATTAATTTATCATAATTGGTGCTTTGACCCACACGGGCAGAAGCGACTTCCCAATTTACCCGCTTCACTGGGCTGTAGATTGCATCCACTGGAAGTTCGCCAATGGGCATATGCCCCGCGCGTTCATTGGATGGAGAATAGCCGCGGCCGCGCTCCACTACGAATTCAATATCGTGCTTGGTCTTCGCACCGTCAACTGTGAAAAGATACGTGTCAGGGTTGACGATCTCGATCTCGGCTGGAGTAATAATATCAGCCGCAGTGACTGTTCCCTCGCCGCGTACTTCAAGCTGCATACGAGCGCTATCCACGCCATCCATCTTGATGCGGATCTGTTTGACCTGCAGCATAACCTGAATGACATCCTCGCGCACGCCGGGAATGTCGCTGAATTCATGCAGGACATCCGCAATACGGATGGAGGAAATAGCGGTTCCTTCCAGAGAGGAAAGCAGGACGCGGCGAAGCGCATTGCCTAACGTCACACCGTAGCCACCCTCAAGGGGGCTGATTGTGAATTTTCCATAATTTCGAGCTTCAGCTTCGCGCTCAATTTTTGGCATAACCATATTCGTGATGATACCGGTCAAGGTTCACCTATCCCTTTTGATAATGCGCCGGGTCAAGTGCCAAGCTTTTGGTTCGACCCAAAGCGCAACTGGAGGTTTAGCGTCTGGAGTAGTATTCAACGATCAATTGCTCGTCGAGACTTCCATCAATTTCAGCACGTTCTGGCATACGAGCCACAGAGCCGGCCATTGATTTGATATCGCGTCCGAGCCAGCTCGGAGCGTTTCGCTTTTCAGCGTACGCGTTCAGGTCTTTGAAATAGGTCAACTTGCCCGAACCTTCACGCACGCTGATCGAATCACCTTCGCTAAGAAGCATGGAAGGTATGTCAGTGCGGCGGCCATTTACTGTGAAATGACCGTGGGAAACAAGCAAGCGGGCCTGTGAACGGCTGGATGCGAATCCAAGGCGGAACACCACGTTATCGAGGCGGGACTCAAGGATCTGGAGCAGGGTCAAACCGGTCAGACCGCGGCCTGTAATAGCAGTATCATAATAGCGGCGGAACTGACGTTCCATTACACCGTATATGCGGCGGGCTTTCTGCTTGGCGCGCAACTGGCGGGCAAAGTCTGAAACGCGTCCTGTGCCCATACCCTTGCCTTTACCGCCGCCTTTTCCTGCGGTGCGGCCATGTTGGCCGGGAGCAAAGTCGCGCTTTTCAAAAGAGCATTTGGGCGTAAAACAACGCTCACCCTTTAGGAAAAGTTTTTCGCCTTCACGCCTGCAAAGTTTACAAACTGGACTTAAATTTTTTGCCATATGGTAACAACCTCATCTATTACACGCGTCGCTTTTTCGGAGGACGGCAGCCATTGTGTGGCACCGGTGTGATATCCGAAATCGAGCGGACTCTCAAACCCATGGACTGGACAGCGCGAATCGCATTCTCGCGGCCAGGACCAGGGCCTTTTACAAAAAGTTCCACTTCCTGCAAGCCTAACTGTTGAGCGGCTTTCAAAGCCTGTTCAGCGGCGAGGCGGGCAGCGAAGGGCGTGCTCTTACGAGACCCCTTAAAACCCGCAGAGCCGGCAGAACCCCAGGAAATGGTGTTACCTTCAGTGTCGGTAACTGTCACGATCGTGTTATTGAAGGAGGCAAAAATATGCACCTGTCCGGAGGACAGGGTACGCTTCCCTTTTTTCGCGCCTGATGGGCGGCGGGTGGAACGAACACTCTGAGCCATTTTTCTTTACCTTTCGGACAGGATTACTTCTTGCCGCCCTTACGACGACCACGACCAGCAACCGTTTTCTTGGTGCCTTTTCTAATGCGCGCATTTGTTTTTGTGCGCTGGCCTCGTACGGGCAGGTTGCGACGATGACGCAAACCACGATAAGACCCGATCTCAATCAGGCGCTTAATGTTCATTTGAACTTCGCGGCGCAGGTCACCCTCAACCTTAAAGTTTTTCGAAATAAATTCGCGAATTGCGGAAACATCCGATTCGCTTAAGTCTTTGATACGCGTATCAGGATTGACTTTGGTTTGAGCCAAAATCTTATGCGCGCGAGTCAGCCCGATACCAAAAAGATAGGTCAGGCCAACTTCAACCCGTTTATTACGGGGTAGATCAACACCTTCAATTCTCGCCATAGGTCACCACACTACCCCTGTCTCTGCTTATGTTTTGGATTTTCGCAAATGATAAAAATAACTCCCTTGCGCCGAACAATACGGCACTTGGCACAACGCTTGCGAATGGAGGGCGAAACTTTCATTAATTCAATCTCCTTACTTGCAGCCATCTTACTGATGACCAAAGGTCTAATTATACTGTTTGTTTTACGATCCGTCTATACTTTTTGGTCGTCTACATGGTCGAGGACCGTCAGGATGAGGGGCTCTCCTTCAGTAACGGCAATTGTATGTTCAAAATGTGCCGTCAACGACCCATCTGCGGAGACAACCGTCCATTTATCTGGAAGGACGCGGGTCTCGTGCGTTCCAACAAGCACCATCGGTTCAAGTGCAATGGTCAAGCCTGGGCGAAGCAACATACCGCTTCCTGCGACGCCGATATTTGGCACCTGCGGGCCTTCATGCATCTTCTGCCCGACACCATGACCGGTGTACTCACGTGTCACATGGAGACCATGGCTTTCTACAAAATTCTGTATCGCCGCTGATATGTCACCTGTGCGTTTACCCTTGCGCATATTGTCTATGCCAGCGTATAACGCGCCTTCTGTGACTTCAAGCAATTTCGTCGCTTCCGGTGAGATTTCTCCCACTCCGGCAGTGAAAGCGGAGTCTGCGACAAAGCCCTTATGGATCGTACCGCAATCTATCGAAACGATATCCCCTTCCTTCAACTTCCTTTTTGGATGAGGGATACCATGCACCATCTCGTCATTGATGCACACGGTGATGGATGCGGGAAACGGCGGACGTCCATAACCTTTGAATGGCGATACGCATTCGTATGACTTCAGCACTTCCTCAGCAGCCGCGTTGAGGTCTGCTGTTGTCACACCGGGTTGTAAACGTTCTCTTACTGCGGCCAGAACGATTGCATTGATGTTCCCTGCTTCACGCATGATCTTGATCTGCGCAGGGTTCTTTATATTGATCTGGCGTTCCCAACTCATTAGCTAAACCTACTTTTCAACAAAGTCTTTTTAAGGACTCTGCATACTCACAAATTAATTATTTCAAGGCCGAAACCAGGTCTTGTGTCACTTGTTCAACAGGTTGCGCTCCATTGATCTCAACCAATTTCCCGCGCTTACGATAATATTCAACAAGCGGTATGGTTTGTTCAAGGTAAACCCGAATTCGTATCCGGACCATTTCCATTTTATCATCGTCACGTTGATACAATTCGGATCCATCAATGTCGCACATACCAGGTTTCATCGGTGGGTTGAATTTTTGATGATAAATATGGCCGCTTGCACGACAGGTGAAACGTCCGCCTGTTCGTTCAACCAATACCGACTCGGCCGCAGTAATATAAGGGACTACATCTACCCGTCCATGAAATTCAGCAAGCATTTTTTCAAACGCATCAGCCTGCGTCGGCGTACGTGGAAATCCATCAAGGATTGCGCCTGCCTCACAATCAGGTTGATGGAGACGGTCACGAATCAATCTGATTGTGACATCGTCCGGCACGAGTTCACCTTTATCCATATAGGATTTGGCGAGCTTGCCTAGTTCTGTTTGGTTTTTAATGTTCTCGCGAAAAATGTCTCCGGTAGAGACGTGGGCGAGTTTTTTTGTCTCAGCCATAATCTTGGCCTGAGTACCTTTACCAACACCGGGAGGCCCAAGCAAGACGATAAAGATCGCCATAAAGCTCCTTAACGGACGAGCAGAGAATCTTGATAGCCGTGTAGTTTCAGTTCAGCATCAATATTTTGGAATGTGTCCCTTACAACACCTACAACAATGAGCAAACCAGAAGATGTGATGAGGAATAATCCAGTTTGCGAACTGGCAGCGGCCATATTAAACAATCTCAACAACAAGCCAATTAGAAATGGCATGATGGCAACTGCGCCAAGGAAAAAAGCGCCCGGCAATGTGATACGGCGTTGAACTGTGCTCAGATACTTTTGAGTGGGAGCACCTGTATGAACGCCGGGGACGGTCGCGCCAACTTTCTTTAAGTTTTCACCGTAATTCTGCTGGTCGAACAAAACAGACGTATAGAAAAAGGTGAAAATCACCACCATTAAGAAGTAAATTAACCAATAGCCCCAATTGTTTGTGCCTGTAGCGCCAAAGAAATTCTGTACTCCCGTAAAGAAACTCGCAACACCTGTATTTGCGCTATTGGTAAAATAGCTTGCAAGAATGGCCGGGAATTGTAAAATTGCGCTTGCAAAGATAAGTGGGATCATTCCAGAAAGGTTAACCATCAAGGGCAGTGTGCCTTTTACCGGCATGGACATGCGGTTGCCCATACGCCGCCCCGGATACATCACCGGCACGTTACGGCGGCCCTGCTGTACAAACACAATTGCAAACACAGTAAGCGTAATGATCGCTAATGTGAAAATCAGCATAAACCAACGCGTCGCCTCATCGGCAAGCAGAGATGCCAGATTTGACGGCATTTGCGATACGATACCTGCAAAGATAATCAGAGAAAGGCCCTGGCCGCGAATACCATATTCCGAGATCAATTCACCGAGCCAGATTGCAAACATCGTGCCCGCAGTCATTGCGAGAAGGACAGTCAAGGATTTGAGCCAGAGATCCGCTGAGAAGCCAAACTCAAGGATTGGCTGCTGCAAAGCTTGAATGGACAACGAATTAAAGATGTTGATTTGTCCAATTGCTGAAAGAGCAGCCATGGGCACGGCCAGATAATATGTCCACTTTTCCTGCCAGCGACGAGCCTCACGTGGGTCTTCCTCCATCCGGCGTTGTAATGCTGGAATGATGGGAATTAATAATTGTAAAATTATCTGCGCGGTAATGTAGGGGTACACACCCATTGACAACAATGAAAAATTGGAGACCGTGCCTCCGGACAGCAAGTCTAGGAATCCAAGAAAGTTTCCCTGCCCAGATGATGATGCCTGGAAGGCGGCAAGAACATTAAAATCCACGCCAGGAGCTGGCACATTTGCTGCAAGCCGGTAAATCGACAAGATCACGAATGTGATAATCAATTTTCGGCGAATGTCTTCCGATTTCCACAAGTAGTGCCAGGCTGAAAAAGTGCTCTTCATGCAAAGTATCCTTTAAGAAGGTTTAGGCGATCAGTTCAACAGTGCCGCCAGCCTTTTCAATCTTGGCTTTGGCACCCGCGCTTACGCGATGTACACGCACTTTGAGGGCAACGGTCATCTCGCCGCGTCCAAGCACAACCGTAGGGTTGCGCGAGTCGCGCAAGAGATGCGCTTCTTCGAGGGCTTCCGGGGTCACGTTCGCATCAGCTTTGAAGAACTGTGAAAGTTGATCCAGGTTCACTTCATTATAGAAAACCTGATTCGGCGGAGTAAATCCTTCACCACGCATAAATGGCAGCCGGCGGAAGAATGGCAGGTTACCACCCTGGCGATAGGCATGGCCGCCCTCACCGGAACGCGAGCCTTGTCCCTTGGTACCACGGCCAGCCGTTTTACCCTGCCCTGCTGAAATACCGCGACCAACGCGTTTGCGATTCTTTTTTGACCCAACATTGGGTACGAGATCGTGTAGCTTCATAATATTTAACCTACTCTTCGATCTTGAGCAAATGAATGATCTTATTCAACATACCACGCAAAGCGGGTGTGTCCTTATGCTCAACAGTTTGATGTAAACGGCGCAAGCCAAGCGCTTTGACAGTGGCCTTTTGATCCTTGGGAAACCCAATATCACTCTTGACCCAGGTTACGCGCAGGGTCTTATCGGAAGTTTCTTTCTTAGGCATGTTGCTTCCTCCGTTCCCAGAATGGCAA
>JBBSCM010000137.1:0-9988 GCA_038250295.1 Anaerolineales bacterium
GGCTTTGGCGTCGGCGCAGGAAAAGGTGGTTTTGTTTCTTGGGATGACAGAATGCTACGCGGAAAGTATTACTATGTTGGAGCTAGTTTAGCTGCTGATTTTGTGGAAGGGGTAGATATAGATGTAACCATATGGTCTATTTACTCTCCAATGACTAACAATCCTATTCGCTATGCTGCAAATGGTAGAGTTGATCGCCCGAGATTGATTTCGGATATTGCTACTGGAAAAGGATCGCCATGGGGCGTAAGATATCCATCGCTTACGCAACCATCAGAAAACATAATGCTCGCATCTCGGATGTATGGTATTTTCCTTGCAATGAAGTATGCAAATGCGTATGAGGAAATCAGAAATGAAAACACAAAATAAAATATTAATGGCAATTCTCTGTGCTTATATCATTTCTGGTTGTTTGAACCAAGAATATTCGCCCAAAGTGAGTCATGATACTGTACAAATGGAAAAAGAAAAAGTCAATTTGATCTGGTCAAAAGATAATATTTATACAGTTTGGAGCACGTTCGACTCGACGATTGACGCCTCAAACAATATGATTTGCTATTTGGGCGGCTTAGATAGTTCAATTGACAACGATGTTGTTTGTATGAATAGTATGAATGGAGAGATTCTTTGGCAAAAATATTCGGGCATTCATGATTCTATCGCTGTAACATCCAACGCAGTCTTTGTGATTTATAGCAGCAATACGGGGGTGAGGAGATACGATTCTTCTGGGAAAATAATTTGGAGCAAAAACCTTAGCGGCACGGGTTCGAACTATCTTTATGTTATAGGTGATCAGCTTCAGATTCTTACTGTCCCTGAAAGGTTTTGGGTATTAGATTTTGATGGAAATGAGATCAAAAAAATCAGTGGCGATAAAGTATTTATTAGCACATCCGAGGGAACCTTTGCTGAATCAAATGGAATACAATTGTTAGAAACCAATAGCGAAGAAGTTATCTGGCAATACAATAATCTTCACGATGTGTTGGAGATGGCACCACTGTTTATAGATACAAAGATATTAGTAAGAACAGGCCAAGAATCGGGAAGCATTTACGCACTTGATCGCAAAAATGGAGTGTTTCTTTGGAAAACAGACAATAATATTATTAGCAATGTAGTTTATTCTCCTTCAAAAAAGAAGATTTATGCGTTAACACGTGATGGTAAGCTTTTAGCAATAGATGAAAACGATGGTAAGGCAGACACAATTGCTGAGTTTTCTTCGGTTCCTTTCGTTCTAAATGGAGAAGCAAACGTTGGCAGCTATCAACTTGCTTATGATCTAAATGAAAATATTTTGTTTGTGTCGCTAGGTGACAGTAGTCAGTTATTTGCCTTCAAAGAACAATAAACTCGTTTGGTGCGGTCTCCTAACCTTGTTCAGAGTGGGTGTTGCAAGGCACCTGCTCGAGTATTAGCTGAAGTTCTCTATGACGAAGTAGGCAACCGCCTGACCCAGGACAGCCTGAGCAATGGCATATCTGCCACCGTTAATTATGACTACGATGCCGCCAATAGACTCACTACCGTAGGCGCACAAACCTACACCTTCGATGCAAATGGCAACCTGCTCACTGACGGTGTAAATACCTATACCTATGATTCCGCCAATCGACTGGCATCCATAAATGGTACAACCACCTATGTCTACAATGGACTTGGTGACCGCCTGCAGGAAACCATTGACGGTCAAACGACCACCTTCACCATGGACTTTAACCCTTCGACAGGCTCAGGGCAGGCTACTGGCTTGACCCAGGTTCTCAGCGATGGTACGAACACCTACACCTATGGTTTGGGACGCCTCTCCCAGCAAAGCGGAAGCACAGTTGACTATTTCCTCGGTGATGCACTGGGATCAGTGCGCCAGCTCACTTCGGCGGAGTTGTCTTTCGATCATAAATCGCTGGGGGAATTTTCATGACGCCGTCTTGGAGAACATACAGACATGGTTGTTTACAAGAATCAAAAAGAGCGAGTTTCGAAACCCGCTCTTTTTGTGACTTTGTTGTTTGGGGATTTATCCGCCAGTTGGAAGACGTTTTTCCAGGGTGCTGTTGAACATTTTTTCCTGTTCTTCAGTAGCAGACTTGTATGATTTAGCTCGAACTTTGCCTTTGCCTTTATTGCGTTCAAGAGCTTGCTGCCATGCAATTTGCATAGCTGTGAACTGCGGCTCATTGGAAACTTCGGTTTCCATTTGATAATCATCTTCCTGCTTCTTGCCTTTGCGTTTCGGAGCGTTGCCAGTGGAATTGCTATTGCTGCTGCGGTTCTTGCGTTCTTCGCGCTCAGGCCTGGCTTCTTCGACGATTTCAGGCTGCAGGGCTTTCATGCTCAAGCGGATCTGGCGTTTGCGGCGATCGACATCCAATACTTTTGCTTCGATCTCTTCGCCTTCTTTAACTACTTCACCGGCAGTTTTTACATAACCACGAGTGAGTTCGCTGACATGAATGAGGCCGGGACGTTCCGCGCCAAAATCAACAAATGCGCCGTAGGTTTCAATTCGAGTGACTTTGCCTTTCACAACCATATCTGGCTGGATTTCCTTCCACTCGAATGCCAGGGGTTCGATCATGGTCAATTCGATTCGATCTTTCTTTACGCGCCGTACCCAAACTTCAACAGTCTGGCCTTCTTTCACTACATCTTCCACTTTATTGACTGCTTCCTGCTGTAGTTGTGAAATGTGTATGACACCGGGTACGTTTTGTCCAATGTCTACGAGTGCCCCCGCGAGAGTTGTTTTCAATACCTTGCCGCTTAGTTTGGTTTTTGGTTCAAGCGCTACGGCTTGCGCGCTGTCGGGTGTTGTCATATGTATACTCCTGATTGAAATAATGCCGAAAAAAGATTATACCTGTCAGACAAAAAACCGTCAACGTGAATTTGGTATGATTCGATAATTGATAACCATGCGTAAGGTATTATATGAGAAAATATTTAACTGGAATTGGAGATGAAATGAAGCGAAAGTTCTCAAGGCGTGATTTCTTAAAAATGACGGGATATTTTTTCCTGTCATCTTTTGTGGTCGGTTCAGGCGGATTGGCTTACGGTATTTTGGTTGAGCCCAAGGAACTGGACGTAGTTGAAGTGGAAATAAAATTGCCGCGCCTGCCCAGTAAATTTTACGGTTATCGGATCGTTCAGTTTAGCGACCTGCACATGGGCGGCTGGATGAATGGAGAGCGGTTACGCAAAGTGGTTGACGAGGTACGAAAGCAACGGGCGGACCTCGTTGTCATAACCGGGGATTTTTTCACCGGGCCCGTTTGGGACGAGAATTTGGTCAATGCAGCCGAAGAATTTGTGACTGAAATTTCCCCCCTGACCGCAGATTTTACAACGCTGGGCGTTCTGGGCAATCATGATTACTGGTCCGATGCGGGAGAAACACGTAAGGCTTTGCAGAGGGGCGGCGTGATTGAGATCGGTAATAGCTTATATTCCGTTGAACGTGAAGGGCAGCAATTGCATATTGCCGGTGTGGACGATATTTGGTATGAGCATGATGATCTGGATAAAGTTCTGTCGATGCTGCCTGAAACTGGCGAAGCGATCCTCCTGGCGCATGAGCCTGACTTCGCCGATAAGAGCGCAAAAACGGGCAGGTTTGGCCTGCAGCTTTCCGGGCATTCACATGGCGGTCAGATTGTTTTGCCCTTTTTTGGTCCACCTGTGCTTCCTCGGCTTGCGCAAAAATATCCCATTGGATTATATAAGGTTGGAGATATGTGGCAATATACAAATCGCGGCGTAGGCATGTTTCTTCCAATACGGATCAACTGCCCTCCAGAGATCACTGTTTTTACGCTGAAGCCTGCCTGAAGTTCTTGCCTAACTTGAAATAAGTATGTATAATCCGAATATCAAAAAGCAATGATGGGAACGAGTAAATTTGTCGAAACGGCAAGCGAGTCCGAGGTCAGGTGTGAAGCGGATACGCGTAGGCGATTGAAAATCCTCCCGAAGCTGTGAACTGAAATCAGATAAAATATTTGAGAGTAGGGAATCCGAAGTTGTCCTTCGTTATCAAAACAAGGTGATGATTGTCATCCATTGAGCGCCTGTCTATTTGACGGGAATCAGAGTGGTACCGCGTGAGCATTGCTCTCGTCTCTGTTATGAGGCGAGAGTTTTATTTTAAGTTAATCGTCATTGCGAGGGCGTTCTTGTTTTTGCCCGAAGCAATCTCCTGATCGTGTTGGAGATTGCTTCGTCGGGAAAAGCGCCCTCCTCGCAATGACATAGACTAAGGAGTGAAAATGTTTAAGTCAGTAAATCCAAAATTCAATGCGCCGTCGCTGGAAGAGAATATCCTGAAACTTTGGAAGAAGCAGGATGTTTTCAAGAAAACCATCGAACAGCGCAAAGGCGGACCCGAGTATGTTTTTTACGAAGGACCTCCCACTGCAAATGGACGCCCGGGTGTGCATCATGTGTTGGCGCGCGTCTTCAAGGATATGTTCCCGCGTTACAAGATCATGCGCGGCTATCACGTCTCGCGGCGCGGCGGCTGGGATACGCACGGTTTGCCTGTTGAAATAGAAGTAGAGAAACAACTTGGCTTCAACAGCAAACGTCAGATCGAAGAATACGGTATCGATAAATTCAACGAGCTTTGCCGAAAATCCGTCTTTACTTATATTCAGGATTGGGAACGCCTTACGGACCGAATCGCCTTCTGGATTGATTTGGAAGAAGCCTATGTGACGTACACCAACGATTACATGGAATCAGTTTGGTGGATTCTGAAAAATTTTTGGGACAAGGATTTGCTTTTCAAGGGATATAAAGTTGTACCGTATTGTCCGCGCTGTGGCACGCCTCTTTCTGACCATGAAGTTGCTCTCGGTTACGACGACGCTGTCGACCCTTCGGTTTTTGTGCGGATGCCATTGGTGGATAAACCTGATACTTCATTATTGGTGTGGACGACGACCCCGTGGACGCTGCCTGCTAATGTGGCTGTCGCCGCGCACCCTGATGTGGATTACGTCACCGTGGAGCGCGATAACAACGGCACAAAAGAAAAACTTATCCTTGCGAAATCACTGGTGGAAAAGATATTCAAGGATGAAGAAGTAAAAGTAGTGGACACCTTCAAAGGTAAAAAATTAAAGGGTATGAAATACAAACCGCTCTTTACATTTGTCCCTCCCGATAAACCCGCATACTTTGTTGTGATGGGTGACTTTGTGACCACAGAAGATGGTTCAGGCCTTGTACATCAGGCTCCCGCCTTTGGTCAGGAAGATATGGAAATGGCAAAACTCCATAATCTTCCGGTGTTGATGACCGTCCTGCCAGATGGCACGTTTATCCCTGAGATCACACCGTGGCGTGGAATCTTCGTCAAAGACGCCGACCCGCAGATCATCAAGGATTTGGATGCGCGCGGACTTTTATTTCGCGAAGGCAAGATCACACATACCTATCCATTCTGTTGGCGTTGCAAGACTCCTCTTCTATATTATGCGCGCGACTCATGGTACATCCGCACCAGCGCTCATCGTGACCGCCTTGTTGAATTAAACAATACGATCAACTGGGTGCCGGAGCATGTCAAAAGTGGACGTTTCGGCAATTGGCTGGAAAATAATATCGACTGGTCATTGACCCGCGAGCGTTATTGGGGCACGCCGCTGCCTGTCTGGGAATGCGAGGATTGTAAACATCGCGAGTGTGTCGGTTCCGTCAAAGAGCTTTCCGAAAAAGCTGGTAAAGATTTGAGCGAACTGGACTTGCATCGCCCTTATGTTGACGGCGTCCATTGGAAGTGTTCCGAATGCAATGGCAGGATGACTCGTGTCAAGGATTTGATCGACGTGTGGTTCGACTCTGGTTCGATGCCTTACGCCCAGTGGCATTATCCGTTCGAGAATCAGGAAAAGTTCAAACAGCAATTCCCAGCGGATTACATCTGCGAGGCCGTCGACCAGACGCGCGGCTGGTTCTACTCGCTTCATGCCATCAGCACTTTGTTGAATGATGACGTGGCGTTCAAGAATGTCATTTGCCTCGGCTTGATCCTCGACGGCGAGGGACAGAAAATGTCCAAGTCCATTGGCAATATCGTTAATCCATGGGATGTGTTGAATGCGCACGGCGCGGATGCCTTCCGCTGGTATCTTTACACGGCCACTCCCCCGGGACAAGAACGCCGCTTCTCTAGTGATCTGGTTGGTGATGTTATCCGCAGTTTCACCCTCACGCTGTGGAATGTGTATTCTTTCTTCGTGACATATGCCAACCTCGACAAACCGAGGGCGTTGACTGTTACCGCTCCAACCAATGATCTCGATCGCTGGCTGCTCTCAGAGTTAAATGTGCTTGTCCGTGATGTGACCGAAGCCTATGAAAAATATGATGTGACTGGCGCCACACGTCCCATAGAAGCTTTTGTGCAAAATCTTTCCACGTGGTATGTGCGCCGTTCACGACGCCGTTTCTGGAAAAATGATTCAGATGCCGATAAGCAGGCAGCCTATTCCACACTTTACACTGCACTGGTGACGGTTGCGAAGCTGCTTGCACCTGCCATGCCTTTCCTGGCAGAGGAGCTTTATCAAAACCTTGTCCGCTCGGTGGATGAGACTGCGCCAGAGTCAGTCCATTTAGCCGAATGGCCCAAAACGATGGAAGAGTTCGTGGATGAATCACTTAACCATGAAATGCAGTTGGTCATGCGGCTGGTTTCGCTGGGACATTCCGCCCGCCAAAAAGCGAATCGTAAAGTGCGCCAGCCGCTGGCGTCGGTTGCGTTTTCGGTCAGCACGCCTGCTGAACGGAAGGCCGTCTCTACTTATACGGATGTGATCTCCGATGAACTTAATGTTAAGCAAGTCCGTTTGTTGGATGCATCCACCGAAGCATTGACGCATACCGCCAAACCTTTGCCCAAACAGCTTGGACAAAAATATGGCAACAAATATCCCGCCATCCAAAAAGCTGTGCTTGCCTTGAACCCCGAAGAAGTAGCAAAGATATTTCATTCGGGCGCCACGCTTGAAGTGAAAGCGGACGGTGAAACCTATCACCTTTTGTCTGAAGAAGTGGAAGTTAAGGCAATGGCGAAGGAAGGGTTTGCAATTGCAGAAGAAGGCGCATACGTGGCGGCTCTTGTCACTGACTTGACGCCCGAATTGGTGCGGGAAGGGCAGGCTCGTGAATTTGTCCGCCGTGTGCAGGATCTGCGTAAGGCCGCCGAATTGGATGTGGCCGATCGCATAGAGCTGTTCATTGAGGCCTCAGCAGGCTTGAGGTCCGCGATCGAGGCGCACCAGGATTACATCACTGCCGAAACACTCACATCTACATTATCCTTTTCCGCGCCGCCAGAGAACTCATCCGTTGTTGAAGATGAATTTGACGGTGAACAGGTCAAAGTTGGATTGCTGAAGACAAGGCAGTAATTCCTATCGGTATAAGTATTGATATGAACTGGTGGACTTTAGACATCCGAAGTCCACCAGTTTTTTAAGAGGAATTTTTGAAGAAGAAAATCCGTAAACTTTTGATTGCTTCCAGTCATCTGGCGTTCATATTTGTCTTTGTTTGGTTTTTTCTGTCTGCGTTCACACATGGGCGCTTTCTGTGGGTCAGTATAGTGAATATGTTTGCATTTTATACCTTCGGGTTTTTAATACCTTTTGCTTTGATAGGGATTTTTTATAATGTTCGGCGATTGCAACTCATGTCGCTGGTTGCGCTGGGGTTATTCCTGTTTACATTTGGAAAATTTTTCATTCCTAAACAAAACTCCATCGCATCGTCTCCTGATGTGTTGCGAGTGATGACTTACAATATGCTGGTCTATACTCCCGATGTCTCTTTGGTAGCAGATGTAATCGATGAAGAAAATGCAGATATTGTTCTTATGCAGTAGAGTCAGTTTTGAAATGGCTGATTTTCTGAGGCAGGAGATGAAAGTTGCTTATCCATATCAGACTCATTTTCCTTCCGATATTCCAGCTGGTTTAAGCGTGATCAGTAAGTATCCGTTTGAAGTGATCGATTATGACCTTGGAGATTTCTGGGTTGGCACACCAATTTTGCTTGATGTGGACTGGAATGGGCAAATGATTCATATTACGAATTTTCATATGGATCCCACATCATTTGAGGTGATCTCAACACCCAATCGAGCCTATGAAGTTGCTGAAATGCGAAAAGAACATGCAAGCCGGTTGGTGGAATTTTTGCAAATACACCCAGGTCCAGCTATTCTTGCCGGAGACGCAAATGATGTGTCGCTTAACGATCCTTACTTTTTGCTTATCAATGCAGGTTTACAAGATACTTGGACCGAAGCTGGATTTGGCTTGGGAAATACTTTTCCAGGTCGTAAAAAAATAGGCAGTGTTTATGTTCCAGAATGGCTTGTCCGTATTGATTACATATTTGTTACATCAGAATGGGAAGTGCTTTCAGCTAGTCTGGCTGGAACAGAGGGTGGTTCTGATCACCGCGCGGTAATTGCCATCTTGCGTTTGCGAAAATGAAATTTCCAAGATGCAAAACAATATAATGTTAATTCCCTTTATAATTTACAAACCTTACGCAGTGTCATGCTGAGTAAAGCGAAGCATCTCGTATTTCAGCAGTGGAGACCCTCACCTGCACTGCATCCGCAGCGCGGTGCAAGTGTCGCTCCGCTCAGGGAATCACGATTAGGCGCGTAAGGTAACTAATGTACAATTTGGTTGTGTACCTGTTTCGGTTTTCGAGTGTTTGTATGATAAATTGAGATGAGGATGAATCTACGATGACAACTTCTGCGTTATCTGAAGAAAAACCAAATCCAGTGCGGGTGGTGCTGGCGTGGGGTGTGCATCTGTTTACGGCAACCGGCGCCATCTGGGGACTTTTGGCGATGCTTGCCATTTTTGAACATAACTGGCGCGCGATGATCCTATGGATGATCATTGCCATGCTGGTGGATGGTTTTGACGGAATGTTTGCTCGCTGGGCGGATGTTAAAAAATATGCGAATAGCATTGACGGCGCGTTGCTTGATAATATTCTTGATTACGTCAATTATGTAGTTGTGCCCGCTCTTTTTCTTATGGAAGCAGGCGTGTTGCCTTATGGTTTTCAAATGTTGGGCGCCTTCTCCATCTTGATCACGTCTGCTTATCAATTCACGCAAACCGATGCGAAGACCGACGACCATCACTTCAAGGGTTTTCCCTCCTATTGGAATGTGGCCGCATTATATATGCTCTTGATGGGTTTGCCCGTCTGGGTGAACTTTGGTTTTCTCATGCTGTTCAACGTGATGGTATTTATTCCTGTAAAATATATTTATCCCAGCCGAAATAACTACTTGCGAAAACTCACGCTTGGCTTAACCTACCTCTACGGAGCTGTGGGAATTTGGGGATTGCTTCAATATCCCAATCACCCGCAGTGGGTTGTGTGGGTATCATTTATTTATATTGCCTACTATATTGGGTTGAGCCTGATTCCTAAAAAATCAAATGCGACTTGACTGATTCACCCAGCAGTTCAACTGCTGGATGAACTCATTGGTTTATGAATGCAAATCGAAATCGTAACCAAGGTAGATGATGAGCTCTATCAGGCCTTCCAGCGACTGGTTCCTCAACTCACAACGAATAACCCGCCTCCTTCTCTTAACGATCTGGCTGCTCTCGTCCGAGACTCAGCTTCCACGCTGATCATTGCTCGAAGTGAAGAAAACAAGATCATCGGCGCCTTGACTCTGATCGTCTACCGCGTGCCAACGGGAACCCGCTCCATTATTGAGGATGTCATCGTGGACAAGTCCGCCCGCGGACAGGGAGTCGGTGAAGCCTTGATGAAGCGCGCAATTGAAGTCGCGCGTGAAAAAGGTGCAGGAAATATTTCTCTCACATCCAACGCGATGCGTGAGGCGGCGAATCGACTGTATTTAAGAATGGGGTTTAAGAAACGGGAAACGAATGTTTATCAGATGAAATTAGAA
>JBBSCM010000138.1:0-9803 GCA_038250295.1 Anaerolineales bacterium
GCCGGATTATTGCGAGGTTCCTATTGGTTTTACGATAGCCGCGCAAACCCAAAACGCCAGGCAGAGAAGTGGGCGCAAGTGCTTGGAGACGACACTGGCGAAATGGAATTGTGGTGTGATTTTGAGGAAAGATACAATGGACCATTTAAGGGCTGGAGACATTGGTTTGATTTCATGGAACGTTTGAAAGCTCTGCTTCCGGACAAAAAGCTGGGCGTTTATACAGGATATTTTTATTGGTTGGAATTCGCAGCTGGGGTGACATATTTTTCTCAATACCCTTTATGGATCGCAGCCTACAATACGGCTGCGCCGCGCATCCCACCCATTTGGAATGACTGGACATACTGGCAATTCACGGACAATGGTGATGGACCGTTATTTGGCGTGGAAAGCAGAAACATTGACTTGAACTACTTCAAAGGCAGTGAAGCGGAATTTCTTGCTCGTTATCCAATGGCACAACAACCAGCCACCCTTGTTGCCAAATTTGGGAATACGCTGGTGGAATACAGGAGAGTTTCATGACCCGATACAGCATGACCCCCATTAATAATGGAACCAGAATGCGGAGTGACCACAATATTTTTGCGGGTGTCGTCGCTTCCTACAATCGCGGACAATTGATCGTCGGGGATGAATTATGGGTGGCGCCGGCCGATGGGAACGAAGTCAAAAAAGGGGATAAATGGCTCAAGGTCAACTCAGTAGACGGGGTCATTGTGGCAGAGCGGGGCTGGATGGCTCTCATCCACAAAGGCTTCTCAATTTGCGATAACTTCAAAGAAATTGAAGATCCTGACCCGCCGCCTGCGCCCGTTTTCCCCAAGTCTTTTACGTTGACAGATCCCAGCGGCGCAAAAGCGGAATATGTGTTTGTGAGGATCATTGAGTAGTAATTTTATTTTCAATGACTGTTTATCTTCAAAACCGTATCACCCGCTGACCGAAAAAATATTAACAGCTTGACGCTTCCCCTTAAAAAGCGCGGGACCGAGGTCTTCGAGCTTGTAGGCGTCAGATAGCCCTTCCCGTGTGTAAAGGTCTATCAAGAGCGGGCGCAGGGCAGTTTTTGTGTGGTTCTCGATCCGCGCCGCCAAATTGACCGTATCGCCGATGCAAGTGTACGTGGCGCGGCTTTGTGTGCCGGTATAGCCTGCGATCATTTCACCGGATGCGATCCCGATACCAATGTGAATTTGTTCTTTATTTTTTTCAGATCGTCCTGCGTTAAATACCTTGAGCTGCTCAAGCATTTCAAGCCCGGCGCGCACAGCCCGCTCGCGATGATCTTCATGGAACACGGGCGCGCCAAATACAGCCATGAGTCCATCGCCAACCATTTGATTCACCGTCCCGCCGTTGCCGTTGATGGCTTCAAACATCAAACCAAAATACCCATTCAGCAGTTCAATCGTATCCGCAGGGCTTTGGTTTTCGGCAATGGTCGTGAAGGAACGAATATCTGAGAACATCACGGTGTCTGTAATATATTTGCCGCCCAGAGAAAAGCCTGTACGCAATAATTCCTCTGCCACTTCTTTTGTGGCGAAGGTCCTGAATAATTTTCGCTGCTCATCGCGCAGGCGTTTCTTTTCAAGGCTGGCATTGACGCGCGCGCGCAATAGGATCGGGTTGACTGGTTTAGTTAAATAATCCTCCGCGCCCAGTTCCACACATTTCACCACCGCATCCAGCTCTTCCATTGCGGATGTCATGATGATGGGGATCTGCCGCAAATTCACATCGTTCAAACAAGCCTCGAGTACTTGAAAGCCGTTCATCTGCGGCATTTCAATATCGAGCAGCACAAGGTCAAAGGATTGCGTACGGATTTTTTCCAACCCCTCTTTGCCATACCCATTGCTCCTCAATCCTCTGATTTGATATATAAGAGTTTACAGTTGAGAATTGCTTAAGTCAATAGATAAACATGTAAAAGTGCATCACAACACAATTACATCATCGCTTTTATGTTTTTGATGGATGTTTGGATGACCAGATCGCAGCCCGGCCAGACGGCGTCCACGCCCGCCTCTTCCGCCCTGATAACTGATTCACGTACCTGAGATTTGTTTCCCTGAAACAGAGTCGCTACAGGGTCAAGATTTCCAAACAGCAATGTATCCTTCAAAGCCGTCCGCGCAGTTGCGAGGTCAACTGTCTGATCAAGCGAGATCGCATTCGCTCCCGTTTGCGCCAGTAGATGCAAAGAACTCTTCACATTTCCACAGACTGACAATACATGCGGCTGGGGTAAATTCTCAATTAACAATTTCTCGGCAGGCAAAACGAATTGCTCGTATTTGGCTGGCCCAATAAAGCCCGGTGATCCGCCCATATCGTGAATGGTGATAAAGTCTGCGCCCGCATTTTTATAGGCTGTGCCAACCTGAGCGAGGAAAGAAGAAAGCCAAAAGAGAGCATCGGTAACAGCTTGCGGCTCCTTCTTCATTTCAATGAACATTTTTTTTACATCTGCGACAAGCAGCAATAAAGTATACGGCCCGGGGATCATTCCGCCGATGACCACATCCTTTCCCACATCTTCCTTCAACAACCTAATGGCATCACAGACTAACTTAATTCTTCCACTGCTCATAAAACTTTGTGTTCTCTGCGTCTCTGCGATTAATTCCTTTACAGACCCAAAAAATCCCGCCTTCTTCACCTGCGGAAATTCAAATTCCCTATTCTCGCGGAAATTGATCTCCGCCCCCAATGCTTCGGCTTCCACATACATATCCAAAGGCAAAACCGCTGAGGGCAACCCGCTCAACTTAAATGTACTTGCCGCCGCCCTCGCCATTTTCTTGGCATCTTTATGTGTTTCGTGAAAGATCAATCCCTCGCTCTGCAATCCTTCTACAGTGACATGGATCAGCCCGCTAAACGCAGGCTGTATATCAATCTTTTTGCCGGACAATAACGAGAGGATCTCTGCGCGCATAAACATGCCTTTTACGAATTACGTATTTCGTAATCCATTACTGATAACCGATTACTTTGACTCTTCACTGCTTTACCGCCTTCACAATCGCCGCGATGTGCTCCGCTGTATTTCCACAGCAGCCGCCTACAACCTTCGCGCCCAATTCAACATATTTTTTTGCGTAAGTCGCCATATCTTCGGGACCCATATCATATACGCCTTGCTCGGTCTCGATGTCCATGTGCGGGACGCCTGCATTCGGCTTTACCCATAACGGGAAGTTTGGCACAGTCGCCGCATATTCCTTGATGACAAGTTCCATGTTTGCCAATGTATTTCCGCAGTTCGCGCCAACGAGCGTTGCTCCCATTTCAGTATATTTTTTGATCACATCTTTTGGTTTCACGCCCATCATGGTGCGAGTGCCGCGGTCATAACTGAATGAAACAACGATTGGCAAATCCGTTGCAGACTTCGCGCCTTCAAATGCGGCGGTTGCCTCTTCAAAGGAAAACATCGTCTCGATCAATATCAAATCCACGCCGCCATCGGCCAATGCTTTGGCTTGCTCTGCAAATGTGGCTCTCACGTCATCCGCTTCAAGCGGACCGTAGGGCTTAAGAATCGCGCCGACAGGTCCCATAGAACCAGCAACCAGCCCTCCGTTGATCGAAGCGGCTTTTCGTGCGATCTCCGCCGCACGCATGTTCACTTCCGGAGTCCGATCCTGATATTTTGAATCCTTCATGCGGATGCGCGTGCCGCCAAAGGTACAAGTCAGAATAATATCTGAGCCGGCTTCAGCAAATGAGCTTGCAAGTTTCAAAAGCGTATCGGGGTCATCAATAATGAGGTCTTCTGGCGGCTTGCCGGGCTTGAGTCCCATCTTTTGCAAATTCGATCCTGTTGCTCCATCCGCAACGAGAATTTCTCCACTGTTCAATCTTTCCAAAAATTTATTCATCCTGCTCTCCTATTTTTTACCACGAAGTGTCACAAAGGGACACGAAGATTTTCCTTTGTGACACTTCGTGTCCTTCGTGGTGAAGTATTTTTATTTACTCATGAAATTTTTCGCCATCGGGTCCGCCACACGGTTGGGAATCAAATGCGCGATATGCGGGAACGGTTCGCTCATGTGCGGGAAACTCGTCGCGAGCATAAATTGATTTTGGAATTCAGGATCAGTGGGCAATTCAAATCTTTCAACCTTGCGCGTCACCGCTTCGATCTCCCTGCGTTTTTCCACATTCAATAAAGCAATGCGCGCGCCGTCGCCCGCGGAGTTGCCAACTGCATACACATTTTCCAACGCGCAATCAGGAATCAACCCGATCAACATGGCTTTTTCTTTATCGATAAAACTTCCAAAGCCGCCCGCCAGAATAACTTTATCTGGGTCTTGCAAACCAAAGCGTTTCAACAATGTCCGCGCTGCGGTAAATAATGCCGCTTTTGCCAATTGTATCTGTCTTACGTCCTGTTGAGTCATGGGAATATCGCGGCCAATGGAAGTTTCCTGCGCCCAGGCAATGACATACTCCCAGCCGCTTTCTCCCTTTCGAATACGGTCCGAACTTAACCCGGTCTTGAACTTGCCCCGAGAATCGATAATCCCAGCCCGGAATAATTCTGCCACTCCATCGATGATGGCGGACCCGCAAATCCCTTTGACCTTGCCTATGAATTCGGCATGATCTGTATTCCAGCCATCCACACCAATAACTTTGTATCTTGGCTCAAACGTCTTTTCATCAATTTCAATGCGTTCCATTGCGCCGGGCGCGGCGCGCATTCCGTATTCAACATGGGCGCCTTCAAGTGCCGGCCCTGTAGGAGTGGATGTGCAAACCAATCGTTTGCGATTTCCCAAAACAAGCTCTGCATTTGTGCCCACATCAATCAACAGCCAGTTTTCGTCCTGCTTGTGCGGTTCTTCCGCAACGATCATCGCACTCGTATCTGCGCCAACAAATGAAGCGATCGTTGGCAGCACATGAATATTTCCCGCGGAGTTAATATGTAAGCCCAGTTCGCGCGCCTTCACATCCACAGACTTATGGATCGCAGGCACGAACGGCGCAAGTCCCAAATCTTTTGGATGCAGGTTTAATAGCAAGTGATGCATAGTAGAGTTACCAACCAATACCATTTCCAAAATATCATCCAATGTTATTCCTGCTGGTCGAGTAGGGCGAGCGCTTTCCTCGCCCGTATCGAGACCATCTGTATCATGCAAATCTTTATTTGCGGTTTTTACCGCTTGTTTCAATAATTTATTCAACGTCCCAATAACTGCCTTATGTAATTTCTCCAAGCCATCTTTATGCTCAATCGTATATTGAATGCGAGACATCACATCTTCGCCGTACACAATCTGCGGATTCATTTCCGACTCTGCTGCAAGCATTTCGCCTGTGCGTAAATTGCATAAATACAAAGCGACGGTTGTTGAGCCGATATCCACAGCCGCGCCATAACTATCTTCGTGATACCCAGCCTGGACGCTGACCACTTCCTTATCCTGCCAGACTGAAACAGTCACATTCCATTTTGCTTCACGCAGCGTGGATGACAATGTCCGCAAGCATTGATAATCAATATTGAAATCAAACCAGCGTGGAAGATTCTCCTCGCCGCGGCGGACGAGTCCCATCGAAGTTTCCAGTCCCTTGGCGAGTCGTTCCCAATCTGCAATTGGACGTTCCAGATTCGGAGGACTCATCGTCACGAGATATTTCCGAATCGACGGCTTGATCTCAATGGCGCGGTTGCTTGCACTCTTGCGGACGATCTGTTTATTGCCCTGGCTTTCCTCAGGGACGTTAATTAACACATCGCCTTGTATCTTGCACTGACAGGAAAGGCGGACATAACCTACTTCCCAACCTTTGCTTTTTAATAAGGCGGGTCTGCGTGCGAAATAAGCAGCTTCTTCATTCGTTACAGGCGAGACGTTCTCACGCCTTGAATCCATGTTGTACTTCTCGAAGCGGCCTTCTTCAATTAAAACCATACATTTGCCACAGGTGGCATTCTCGGCGCAAATCGACTCGATCTCCACGCCCAGATCACGCGCGGCAGATCGAATCGACTGGCCTTCCTCCACTTGTCCGCGGGAGCCGGAGGGTTGCAGGATGATGTTGTGTTTTTTCATAAATAAAGATTGACGGTGGACGATTGACCATGGTCCACGGTCTATCGTCCATGGTCGTTATTGGGAAACTCTATCCCGGCGAGGTATTTCAATTCTGGCAAACTCAACTTCCAGTTCAGCGAGAAGCGCATCCGCCACTTCTTCGGGAGAACCATCGCGTTCCACCCACGGTCCGCGTTTATATTGCGACGCATATTCTGTCGTGCCTGTTAATCCCTCAGCCATCGCATACGAGTCGATTGCATTTTGGATCTTCTGCGAAAGCTGCTTCTTGATCGTTCTTCCATCCCCTTCCACTGTAATGGAGGAGGGGATGTGCTTCCAGTAAAAAATTCGGTATTTGACCATACTTAATCCTCTTGAAAATTATATATAATTTAATAAGTGGATTTTACGGGAGTATTCGCGGATGGTCAATGGAAAAATTGGTTGTGGATATGGCAAATTCGTTGTTATGGTTTTGTTTGATCCGATTCCGATGCTCCCAATGCGTTTCCCGCCAGCCAGCCCGTTGTCCACGACGATTGAAAGTTAAATCCGCCTGTAATGCCATCAATATCCAATACTTCACCCGCGAAATAAAGGTTATCCGCGATACGGCTTTGCATGGTTTTGAAATCCACTTCGTTTAATTTCACGCCGCCGCAGGTGACGAACTCCTCCTTGAATTGTCCCTTACCTGTTATCTCAAATTGGCCTGCAGTCAATTCTTCGGCAAGTTTTCGTAATTCGGCCTTTGAAACATCGCCCCAATTTTTCTCGCCAATAAAATGGGCAAGCTGTTTCCATAAGCGCGCGGGCAATTGCGTGAATGCGGGTTCGGTCAAAACTTTTTTGCGTACATTCTCGTGCCAATCTTTGTGCCTTTGTAAAACTTCAAGCGTTTTATCGAAGGTGTAATCGCCGAGCCAGTTCACATATAAAGTTGCGTGATATTTTTTCTCGAATAGTTCGCGCGCACCCCAGGCGGATAATCTCAATATCGCGGGTCCGCTCAAGCCCCAGTGGGTGATAAGCAATGGCCCGCGCTGTGTGAGCGAATCCATTTTCACGGTGGCCGACTCAATGGATACGCCCGCCAACCCTTCCAGGCGCTTATCTGAAACGTTGAATGTAAATAATGAAGGGACAGGCTCTTCGATGGAATGTCCAAGCGACTGAACCATTTCACGCGTTTTTGGATCGCTGCCTGTGGCCAGTAATAATTTTGTTGTCTGCAGATGAAGTACATCCGTATCTTTCTGGATCGTGAGCCTGAATCCTGCTTCCAAACTTTTTTCCACCTTTTGCAGACTCGTCCCTATCTGCACCACAACCCCAGCTTTTTTCGCACTCTCACGCAGACAATCTGCAATGGTCGCAGACGAATCTGTGACAGGGAACATGCGCCCGTCGGATTCGGTTTTCAATCTCACGCCATGCGATTCAAACCATTTGACAGTATCCGCGGGCTGAAAGCGTGTGAATGCGCCGCGTAACGCTGTGCCGCCGCGTGGATAATATGTGATCAACTGCGCGGGGTCAAAACAAGCGTGCGTTACATTGCAGCGTCCGCCGCCGGAGATGATCACTTTTCCCAAAGTCCGCTGCGCTTTTTCAATGATCAATATATGCAATTTTGGATTTAACTCTGCGCAGCGAATCGCCGCGAAAAATCCCGCGGGACCTCCACCGACAATGATCACATCCCAGTTTGATTCATTTGCTTTTGGCATGGTTGAAATAAAAATTCTCCCCATCAGTATACTCTGGCGGAGAGAATAATGATTTGGATGTGTTTCAAATGAGTTGACAAAAAGAACGTCCCGAAGGTTTTGTCGAGAAAATTTGGTCGTTTGTGCCAACCTTCGGGACGGTTTCAACTGAAATGAAACACACCCTAATGATTTGTCTTTCAGCGATGTTTATAGTGGATGTCGGAAAGCGAGCGTAATTTTTCAGCCGCTACTTCGGGGGTAATGTCACGTTGGGGCATGGCGAGCATTTCGTATCCCACCATAAATTTGCGGACGGTTGCCGAGCGCAATAACGGCGGATAAAAATGGGCATGCAATACCCATTCAGGATGAGGCTGTCCATCGGCAGGGGCCTGGTGGAATCCCATCGAGTAGGGGAAGGAGATCTCAAATAAATTATCGTAGCGCGTAGCCACTTGTTTAAAGATTTCAGCCAGAGCGGAAATTTCAATTGAAGATAACTCTTTCAATGAAGAGGATGGACGATGTGCTGTGACCAACACTTCAAACGGCCAGACCGCCCAATAGGGGACAAGCGCCGTGAAGTGATCGTTGGAGAAGAGAATACGGTCTTTTAGTTTGAGCTCTTCCTGAACATAATCCACCAAAAGCGGACGATTGTTCTTTTTGAAATATTCGGTTTGGGTGGCAAGCTCTTTGATGATTTCGTTTGGAAGCTGTGACTGCGCCCAGAGCTGGCTGTGTGGATGCGGATTGGAGCACCCCATCATTGCGCCTTTATTTTCAAAGACCTGCACATACTGAATGTAATCTTCATTTGCCATGTCTGAAGAATTTTGTGCCCAGGTGGAGATGACATTTTCAATGGAAGCCAAATCCAATTCGGGCAAGGTCAGATCGTGACGAGGCGAGAAACAAACCACCAGACAATGTCCCTGCTCGGGAACAGAGACAAGCAGCGGGTGGGATGAAGCGCTTTTTTCTTCCGAAGAGTCAGGAAGCAAAGCAGCGAAGTCGTTTTCGAAAACAAATGTGCCTGTATAGTCCGAGTTGAAGACTCCGCCTGCGCGCTCGTTGCGCGGGCAAAGATAACAGGTTGGATCATAGGCAGGCAGAGTTGCAGTTGAGAGTTTTTCAACCTGCCCAAGCCAGGGACGTTTGGCGCGATGAGGGGAGACGAGCACCCATTCGCCCGTGAGGGCATTGAATCGACGATGGGGAGTATCTAGCATGAAAGCATCCTTTTATATTTTTATTTTACGATCACCCAATCACTGCCGCTGCGTCTGAAGACTTCAGGCGAGTACATCTTTGGCGGACAAAAAAGTTGGCGGTACCGTTAGCATTGATATTTGAATAGTTGCAAAGATACTCATTGGCGCTAGCTGGACAGCTGCAAACATAAGAGGTGAGCACACCAGCTGCTGGAGTGGGCAAAACTAAAGCTAAAGTGTAGTCAGATGCGCCAGAGACTAGGCCAGCGGTAATCTTATAGCTAGATCCAGTAACTAGGCCAGCTGAGACGGCTCCATTGCTAGTTTTAACAGCTTCAATTAGAGCATTAGCCACTGAGGTGCCGACTGGAGCAGCGCCACTTTTAACACACATACCGCCGCCGCCGATGGCCACAGTCCCATCGTTGGGGTCATTGTAGATATTACCGATAATAGCTGGGGTGGGAGTGGCGGTAGGAATAGGGGTGGCAGTGGCGATTGGTGGTGGAGTGGTCGGGGCTGGGCCACCACCACCACCATTGGTAGGTGAAGGGGCGGCTGTGAAGCCACAATAAAGTCTAGTGTCTCCCCAGTTTTCTACGCAACTAACAAAAGTAAGTGGATGGTTGCAAAGATTTCCAGAGTAAATATTAGTGGGGCAACCAGCGTTCGTATCGCAACTCTGGTCACTTTGAGTGCAAAAGCCAAAGTTTGAATAGTTAGTTCCACAAGTTAAGCTTCTAACTGTGCAACTACAGCTGCCATCACAAGTACATGGTAAATCAGCGTTTGAGCCGAAGGCA
>JBBSCM010000139.1:0-9716 GCA_038250295.1 Anaerolineales bacterium
ACACGCAACAGAAACTGATCGTGTTGTTTTGACTCATGACAGCGATTTTGGCGGACTTGCTTTAATGGGCGCAGAATTTATTGGGATTATTTATATTCGTCCAGGCCATATCCGCACGGATTTTACGATGAAGACTTTACAAGCTGTTCGCGAAAATGCTCCTGATGTAACGCCTCCATTTATCCTTGTAGCAGAACGAACAGGGGGTACTGTGAAAATCAGGGTCAGGCAGTTGTAGAAACTCATATAAGGTTTTGACTCTTCATCACTGCGTGACTTCGTGGTAAAAGTGGGGATATGAAGAATTTCAATCAACGTGATTTCATTTGGGTTTTGCCGCTTTCTCTTGCTTTGGGAGCGTTTTTATCGTCCCTGCAGTCTGGCAATTGGCTGATCGGCTGGCTGGGATTTTCTTTCCTCTTTCTTCTTTGTATTTCCCTGCTTGTTTTGTGTACGAGGTGGGCAGGCAGTGGTAGTCTCGATACGCCCCTCGAAAAGCACTCGGGGCTACTCGACCACCAGAAGGTTTTAATATGGATGGTTGCCCTCGCATTTGTCCTCCGTTTTGTGGGCGGCGTTGCTACGTATCTTGCATTGCCTGTCTATGGTTATGTTAATGATGAGGATCAAAGCGCGGGCTTTGTTTATACGGATGCGCATCGCCGCGATGCGCAGGCTTGGGATTTGGCGAACTCTGAACATTCTGTTCTGGATGCGTTTAGTAAAAAATATGCTTCGGATCAATATGGCGGCTTGCTGGCATTTAGTGCTTTCGTCTATCGTTATTTATCGCCCGATGCGCATCGTTCGCTGATGCTGGTGCTGCTGTCTGCGTTTATGGCGGCATTGGGATTGCCATTTTTGTGGAAGGCGGTCAGTCAACAGTGGGGAGAGAAGGTGGCATTAGCTTCAGGCTGGATTTATGCGCTTTACCCTGAAAGCGTTTTACTTGGCGGCTCTGCCATGCGCGAGCCATATCTATGGGCGTTCAGTGCTTTTGTGTTGTGGGGATTTGTGAGTTCAGGTGGTTTCGATACGCCCCTCACACCTGCCCTGGCGGGCGGTGCCCGGGAAGAGCGTTCGGGGCTACTCAACCACCAGCGATTATCATTTTTTTGGCTTGGGTTTGGGATTGTGGGGATGCTGCTTGTCTCGCCTGTTGTAGCATTGGTGACGTTGGTTATCCTGGTTGGGTGGATTTATTTCACGAGCGAGCGCGGTCGCATTTCGTGGTGGCTTGTCGCAATGGTTATCCTTGTGTTCGTTGCTGGTTTATTCATCCTGTCACCTGCCCTGGATCGTCAGGGAAATTTAGGCGGCGGGGGACCGATTGGGGTGATTGCCGGCTTCATCCGCGAATCGTTGAAGTGGAATGTTTATAAAATTGAAGAGAGCTCGGGCTGGGTGCAAAAACTTTTTGATGAAATGCCCGAATGGATGCATTTACCCTTTGTGATGATCTATGGCGTTCTTCAACCTGTTTTGCCCGCGGCCATCTTTGAGCCTACAACGGTCATCTGGCGGATGATTGCGGTCTTACGCGCCTTGGGTTGGTACGCGATGCTCCCAGTGTTGATTCTGTCTTTCGCGGCCTCGGCAGGTTCGGGTCCCGAAAAGAAGCGCAGGCTGTTGATCTGGTTGAGTCTTATCGTGTGGAGTTGGATTCTGTTCACAGCATTGCGCGGCGGCGGCGATCAATGGGATAATCCGCGTTATCGGTCGATCCTGTTTTTGTGGCAGGCGATCCTGGTCGGGAATATTTGGGTCTGGTGGCGGGAATCAAAAAATCCGTGGCTTCTGCGTGTTATAGCGATGGAAATTGTATTCCTGTTGTTTTTTGGCCAGTGGTATGCGAATCGTTATATGCACTTTGGCACACAATTGCCGTTTGCACAAATGGTGGTGGTGATTCTCGGCGTATGGGCCTTGATTATTGTTGGGGGATTGTGGCGTGATCGAAAACGTAGTGTATAATTCAGTGACTGAATTTTGAATGAGGAGTTAACATGCCCACTGCTCTCATCACTGGTATTACAGGCCAGGACGGCTCATATCTTGCTGAGTTGTTGTTGAAAAAAGGTTACCGTGTCATTGGCGTGGCTCGCCGCTCAAGCACAGTAACCAATGAACGAATTAAACATATTTTGGATGAAATCACGGTCGTGCAAGGCGATTTGCAGGATCAAGGTTCATTGCTTTCGTTGCTTGAAGAATATAAACCCACCGAAGTATATAACCTTGCCGCGCAATCGTTTGTGCCGACTTCATGGAACCAGCCTGCTTTGACCGGGGATGTGACTGCAATTGGAGTGACACGCTTGTTGGAGTCCATTCGGTTTGTGAATCCGAAAATTCGATTTTATCAGGCTTCCTCCAGTGAGATGTTCGGCAAGGTGCTGGAAGTGCCTCAAAAAGAAACCACCCCGTTCTATCCGCGCAGCCCTTATGGTGTGGCAAAGATGTACGGTCATTGGATCACCGTGAATTACCGCGAGTCGTTTGATATGTTTGCCACCTCGGGGATTCTGTTCAACCATGAAAGTCCGCGCCGCGGGTTGGAATTTGTCACACGCAAGATCTCAGATGCAGTGGCAAAAATCAAACTTGGCAAGGCGAAAGAGTTACGCCTTGGTAACCTTGAAGCCCAGCGCGATTGGGGGTTTGCGGGGGATTATGTGGAAGCCATGTGGTTGATGCTTCAGCAGGACCACCCGGACAATTATGTGATCGGTACGGGTGAAACACACGCAGTACGTGAGTTCTGTGAGATCGCATTCTCTCGCGCAGATTTGGACTATAAGGATTTTGTCGTGCAGGATGAGAAATTCTATCGTCCGGCGGAAGTGGATTTGCTGCTTTCAGACCCATCCAAGGCGCGCTCTGCGTTAAAGTGGGAGCCGGCAGTATCATTCAAAGAACTCGTCACCATGATGGTGGATTCAGATCTGGCACGCTTGAAAAAAGAGTAAATTCTTGTACGGTATTAAGTTTTACGATGCAGAAACCCAAGTTTACAAATGGAATGGAATGGCGCTCATGGGCGCCGGTAGTACTGGCAGTTTTTGGGGCGCTTCTGTATTTAATTCAAGCTTTGATTTATGCGCATACAACGGTTACCAGCCTGGATGAGGGTTCGTATTTATTAAAAGGCATTTTATACCTACGTGGAGTATATGAGCCGTTTGAACCTTACGGCCCCCTTACGAACAAAGCGCCTTTTGCATTTTTAATTCCAGGGTTTGCCGAATTTATTTTTGGGCCTGGCTTGCGGACGGGCCGTTTTTTTTCCATCTTTCTAGGCTTGCTTACTGTCCTGGGGGTTTGGATCACGGCGCGTCGCTGGGCCGGTAGATGGATCGCGGCTGGTACGGTATGGGTTTTTGCGCTCAGCCCGGTGATCATTAGGATTCATTCCGTCGCAGTTTCGGAGGTGATCATTGCATGTATGCTCACCTGGATGTGCGTATGTGTGCTGGGAGAGGATCGTCCGCTTTGGCAGATCATCTTCGGCTCAATACTTGCCGCGCTGGCGGTTCTCACGCGACAGAATATGGCGCCGGTATTACCTTTATTGGTATTGTATATATTCTGGCAGCATGGCAAAAAAAAGGGGATGTGGTCATTTGTCAGCAGTGCTTTTGTTTTTGTTGCCGTGCATGCTTATTATTGGCCGAATATTTTAACCATTTGGGCGCCATGGCTTCCCGCGAGTCTCACCCCTTTTCTTGACCCATTTCGATTGCCTAAAGACGCGCTTACTAATTGGGACCCGGCCATTGATACCTGGAATCGGACGATTGCCTTCTTTCAGGGGGTTCGCTATCACTTTATCCCCGTAGTTGGAAGCATCTTTGCTCTAATACTTTGGTCGCGTCCGCGTGACTGGAGAAACGCCTCCCCGCAGGAAGCTGCGCCTGCCATGCGAGCGGCTGTTTTTCTCGCCTTGGCGTATTTCATCCTGTTCGGCATGCACGCATGGGCCGCGGTGGCGAGTCAATACGAAAGTTATAGCTGCGTATTTTGCTTTGCAAATTATCTCGGTTTTTTTGACCCGTTGGGTATTCTTCTCCTGGTCATAGCTTTATCTGCATCGTGGAAACGCAATCCATCCAACGCGGCACTTATTCCCGTTGTATTGCTTGTGCTTGTTCTTTCCGTCGGAATCGGATTTTCGTCATTTGAGAATGTTGGGAATTCAATTCTTAATTTGCCGGTTCCGCGAATGCGGGACGGTCAATTTTTACCGGGGACAACCATTCTTGTTGATCTAATAAAAAATAGATTTGGTTTTGCGCTGCCTGTGATCAAGAGATATATTAGTTCAACGATTGGCCTGGCAGTTGGGATTGGAATACTGTTGACCGCGTTTTTTATATGGCGTCGTCGCTTCGCGAAAGAGGCTCAAAGACGTCCCAGCTTTGCCTTTATCTTACTCAACTTGTATCTTGCGCTCGGGATGCTGCTTTCTCCGCTGCTCAATGCGGGCGGAAGCCAGATACACTGCCAGCAAGATCTGCTTGCCGCAAATGAGCAGCTTGGGGCCCACCTTGCACGGGTCATCCCGGCGGATAGTCTGGTATATTGGGATGGCGGGCTGTCGTTTACGCCGATGGTATATGTTCCGAATGTGCGTATTTTTCCTCCCCAGATCAATGACGGCTATGCTTATAAAGACGGCGGCGATCCTGATACCCTGCTCCGCCTTGGTTATTGGAATAGTGTCCTGCTTCAGCAATGGCGGGACAGCGCTGACATATTTATTATTGAAGCCAGACGTTATTCAAGTTGGAAAGATTTTTTGAATCCGCAGGAATTTGAAGAATATCAAAAACCACCGACAGCGCCCTCTTGTAACGAAGGGGCTGAATTAAGGATATTTCACAGACTACCATGAACCTCTCACTTGTGATCCCCGTTTACAACGAACACGAAAATTTGCCGCTTTTGTTCGATGCGATCTATAAAACCATGAATATCATCAACCAATCCTGGGAGATGATATTGGTGGACGATGGCAGTCATGACCAAAGCCTGGCGGTCCTAAAAGAATATGCAGAAAAAGACCCTCAGCATGCGCGTGTGATCTCGTTCCGAAGAAATTTCGGCCAAACAGCCGCGATTGCCGCAGGGCTCGATTATGCCCAGGGTGAGATCATCATTTTGCTGGATGCCGATATGCAAAATGACCCCGCCGACATCCCATTGATGCTTGCAAAACTTGACGAAGGCTATGATCTGGTCAGCGGCTGGCGAAAGGATAGAAAAGATAATGCTTTCACACGTAATTTTCCATCCATGCTTGCAAATGGGTTGATCTCGCGTGTCACGGGTGTGCATTTACATGATTATGGCTGCACGCTCAAGGTCTATCGCCGTGATGTGCTTGAGGGATTTCGTTTATATGGCGAGATGCATCGTTTTATCCCGGTCTTTGCCAACTCGGTCGGGGCAAAAATTACAGAGATGCCCGTTCGTCACCATCCCCGTAAATTTGGCAAAACCAAATATGGATTGGAACGGACTGCCAAAGTTGTGCTCGACTTGTTCACTGTAAAGTTCCTTGTGTCCTATGCATCCAAGCCAATTTATCTTTTCGGCGGCGCGGGCGGGCTGCTTATGATCATCAGCGCCGTTACTATGTTTTACCTGTCTGTGCGCCGCGTTTTCTTTTCAGTCAGTATAGCAAATTCACCTCTATTGCAGATCAGCGCGATGTTCTTCATTCTTGGCTTTCAATCCATATTGATGGGTTTGATCGCGGAATTGCTCGTTCGTACTTATCACGAATCTCAACGAAAACCCACCTATCGAATTCGTACTATAGTCAACATAAAACAGGACCCTCGTGACTAAATGGTTAAGTGAGAATCGTCAAACCATCGTACGGGCGTTGGGCAGCCTTCTGGCGTTGGCGCTCTTGATTATTTTGCTCGAAGAAGAGGGGGATGGCGAACTTTTCTCTGCGCTGAGGCGTGTTTCCATCGGATACTTTCTGGCGGCGGTTGTTGCATTATTCATCTCGCGTCTGTTTGCAGCTGCACGTTGGCACATATTGTTGCAGTCAGCGGGAGTGGAAGTTCGTTTTCTTCGCTCGATCATGTTAACCTTTACAGGTAATTTTTCATCTAACTTTTTGCCAACAACCATCGGTGGGGATATGGCGCGGCTTGCCGGCGCGATGCAATTGGGCTATGACCGCGCCATTTGCGTTGCCTCGCTCGTCGCTGACCGTTTGATCGGTTTGGCCGGCATGAGCGTGGCTCTCCCTTTGGGCTTGATCCCTGTATTTCAACTTGGCAGTCATGGCGCATTACAATCCGTTGCGGTTTCTGTTCTGGTTCAGAAAGGTGCAGATTTTGCCAAACGTACATTTGCGTCATTTTCCATCTGGTTGAAGAAACCATTGGCGTTGGGTGGTGCTATGCTCGCTACCTTTGGCAATATGGCATTTATCTACCTCACAATTTATTTTCTTCTTCTCGGCATAGATCATCATGTTTCCTATTGGCTGGTCGCAGGGTTATACACCTTAACATACTTTGTGACGCTCGTTCCTATTTCCATTAATGGTCTGGGTGTACAGGAACTTTCCATGACCTTCCTCCTCATCCAGTTGGGCGGGTTGAGCTCCTCTGAAAGTGCAACCGTAGCCTTGTTAACCCGCGCGTTATTCATTATTACAAGCCTGCCTGGGGCATTTTTTTTGCCATCCATTCTCGCCGCAATAAACAATAAATCAGCATCGCCCGATTGATTTGCACATGCGTATTCTTGTTATTATTTATGAATTTCCGCCGATAGGCGGCGGGGGAGGCAGGGCTGCCTATGATATTTGCAGGCACCTTGTTGTTCGTGGCAATCAGGTCACCGTTCTCACCGCACATTTTAGGGGCTTGCCTCTCCAGGAGAATAAGGATGGCATCCGCCTTGTACGGATTCCCTCTCTTCGGAAATCATCCTTCGGCGCCAGTTTTTTTACGATGCTGGCTTACGTTCTTGCTGGACTTTGGGCCGGGCTCCGTTTAATTCGCCTTGATCGTCCCGATATCATTCATACGCATTTTGCTGTCCCATCCGGTGCTTTGGCGTGGATGCTCTCTCTCCTGACCGGTATTCCATATATCCTGACCGCTCACCTGGGTGACGTGCCCGGTGGCGTGCCGGAAAAAACAGGGAAATGGTTTCGCTGGATCAAGCCGTTTACAAATCCCATTTGGAAACGCGCAAAAAAGGTGATTGCAGTCAGTGAGCATACCCGTCAACTGGCTTTGGGACAATATTCTGTTGACGTTGAAGTGATCCCAAACGGCGCAGATGTGACACATTTGGAGCCACTTAAAATACAAGTGAATACGCCCCCGCGGCTTGTCTTCGCCGGACGCTTTGTGCCGCAGAAAAATCCGCTTGCCATTGTGCAAATACTTTCTCAACTAAAAGACCTCCATTGGAGTTGTTCCATGCTGGGTGACGGCCCATTGCTTGAAGATGTAAAGCGGGAAATTGAAGTTGCAGGTCTGACTGAACGATTCGAATTATCCGGCTGGGTTACCTCTGAAGAGGTTCTGGAGCATTTCTCGAAAAGTGATATTTTATTCATGCCCTCCTTGTCTGAAGGATTGCCTGTAGTCGGTGTGCAGGCATTGGCAAAAGGTCTGGCTATTGTTGCGAGCAGCATCGGCGGATTTTTGGATCTGGTTGATGACGGAGTAAATGGTTACTTGATCGACGTACAAGATAATCCCGCTTTTTCAAAAGTTTTACGTGAGCTTATCTCCGATCCCGATCTCCTTCTGCGGCTGCGTGAAGCCAGCAGGCAAAAATCACATCAATTTGATATTCAAAAGATCGTGGATCGATATCAAACGATATTACAAGGCGTATTGAATGGAAATTAAAATCATCGCTTCAATTGTTGGCGCAAGACCGCAGTTTATGAAAGCTGCTCCCGTTTCACGCGCCTTGTCTCTCCATTTTAAAGAGGTTTTTATTCATACTGGTCAACATTATGATTACGGAATGTCTGATGTTTTTTTTGACGAGTTGAAAATGCGCCTGCCTGATTTTAATTTAGGAATTGGTGGTGGTTCACACGGTGAGCAAACGGGAAAAATGATTATTGAGTTGGAAAAAATTTTCAACGAAATAAAACCAGATTGCGTACTAGTGTATGGTGACACGAATTCAACATTGGCTGGCGCTCTTACAGCAGCCAAAGCGCAAATCCCGCTTGCCCATGTGGAAGCCGGCCTAAGGTCATATAACAGAGCGATGCCGGAAGAGATCAACCGCGTGTTGGTAGATCATATGTCTACTTTATTGTTTTGCCCTACAGATGCGGCAGTCAAAAACCTGGTGAAAGAGGGAATAGAAAAAGGGGTCCACCGTGTTGGCGATGTGATGGCGGATACGCTTTTACACAATTTGCAATTGGTAGATACCAAATCTAAGATTATCCATCAATTGAATTTGGAAAAAGGTCTGTATGCTTTAGCTACGATTCATCGTGCTTCAAACACCGATGAGAAAGAGAACCTGCGTTTGATCTTGAGTGCACTTGGAAGGCTTTCTTCACGTGTAGTTTTCCCCATACATCCCCGCACGCGTAAGAAGATGCAGGAATGGGAGATGTCTGTCAATTCAAATGTGACTATGATTGACCCTGTTGGTCATTTTGACATGTTGGCTTTGGAAAGTAATGCAAATTGTATTTTGACAGATTCAGGCGGTATACAAAAAGAAGCATATCTTGTGGGTGTGCGTTGTATTACATTACGAGAAGAGACTGAATGGGTGGAAACAGTTAATGCAGGTTGGAACCGGGTGGTTGGGGTGGATGTAGAGCAGATTGTTGATAGCTTCGAATCATGGTTTCCACAATCTGAGCGTGTACCATTATATGGGGATGGCCACGCCGCAGACCAAATTTGCGGAATACTTTCATCTACTCTGAAATAGCAGCAGATCATTTGCTGCTTGACAAGGGATATTTTTTGTGTGAGAATTCAGAAACTGAATGCTCAAACGATGACAGAAATCAAAAATCACGAATACTCCCTTCTTAATGAAATTGCCCATGATTCCATGGTAACTCAGGCAAATCTGTCTGACCGCCTGGGAATTGCCGTGGGCAGTGTCAATTGGTATATCAAACGCCTGATCGTTCGCGGCTGGGTCAAGGTTTCTCACCTTGACCGCACCCGCTTAAAGTACGATCTCACGCCTGAAGGCGTGGCGGTCTTCACGCAGCGAGCTTTGCTATATGCGCGGGATTCCTTAAAAGTATATGGAAGCCTTCGCCAGAAAGCAAAAGCGCTTGCCATGGAATTAAAGCAGCAAGGCATTCAACAGGTTTATCTCAATGGCGATGATGAAGCAATGGATATCCTGCGACTCACCTGTATCGAAGCGGAGATCCAAATCAGTGATATTCCGGGCGATTGTATACTTGAAAATATTGGACAGGGATATCAGGTACAGGGGTTAGAGAATGCCTCTTGAAAGGGAATTTATGTCAAAGAATTTCGCGGTGATCGGTGTTGGCGGTTATATCGCTCCTCGTCATTTGCGCGCGATTCGTGATACAGGTAATCAATTAGTGGCAGCTGTGGACCCCAAGGATTCAGTTGGGATATTGGACCAGTATTCTTTTGACGTGAAGTTCTTTACCGAGATCGAACGCTTTGACCGCCATTTGGAAAAACTGCGACGAGGTCCGC
>JBBSCM010000140.1:0-9604 GCA_038250295.1 Anaerolineales bacterium
ACTGAACCTGCCACGTTGATTTTGCACGGCAACGGAGGGCAGACCAGTTTTTCTTTGGTGGAACAACCTGCCAATAAAAAGATAATATTGTCCATTCAACAGTCGTTTGAGGTTAATGTGCCAGTTGAGTCATAGGCTATATGGCCTATGAAAGTACCCGTAATATTGCGCTGTTGAATAAAGGGGGATGCTTGTATATTTCCAAGCCATCCATGATTAAGAGGTGAATATGAAGAAGAGTTTATTTGTATCGATGATTGTTTCTGCAATCGTATTATCTGCCTGTGCGCCAGCTGCTGCGCCAGACAAAAACAAGATACCAACAGCCACCCCAGGCAGCATGATGGCGGATAACCCGGCAGCCAGTCACATGATGGAACCGATCACAGCTCCGAACGTGCAGCCTGCTACTGAAAAAGTAGGTGGGCAACCCTTGGAGTATCGTCTGGAAGACGGAGTCAAGGTATTTGAATTAACGACCAAAGCCGTTCAATGGGAAATTCTGGATGGCGTGACTGTCACCGCGTTCACATACAACGGAACCGTGCCCGGACCGATGATCCGCGTCACGGAGGGCGACCCAGTCAGGATCATAGTAAAGAACGAGCTGCCCGACCCAACCACAATTCATTGGCACGGAGTCGAAGTGCCGAATGCAATGGACGGTGTGCCTGGCGTCACACAAGATCCCATCCTGCCTGGCGAAACATTCACGTACGAATTTGTCGCCAAGCCCGCAGGGACGTTTATGTATCACTCGCATTTTGAAGGGGATGTACAAGTTGGCGCTGGTTTATATGCGCCATTCATCATTGACCCAAAGGAGCCCGAAGCCAACCCGCCAGTAGTGGATAAAGTGTTGATGATCTCCGAATCGCGGATGACAGATGGGAAAACCTATGCCGCCATGCCGATGGGCGGGATGGAAGCCAATTACTTCACGATCAATGGGAAATCATTCCCTGCCACAGAAACGATCACTGTCAAAAAGGGCGACCTTGTACGCCTGCGTCTGATCGCCATTGGACAACTGATTCATCCGATGCATCTGCATGGAATGCCATTCAAGATCGTCGCCACAGACGGACATCCTGTCCCCGAAATAGCACAGTTGACCAAGGATACGATCAGCGTTGCGCCAGGCGAGCGCTATGATATTGAATTCGTCGCCACGGAAACAGGTCAATGGATGCTGCACTGTCACATCCTGCACCACACTACAAACGACAATGTTGAGCCAGGCGGCTTGATGTTGATGATCAATGTCGTTGAATAACATGTCATTGCGAGGAGGCACTTTTTTGCCGACGACACTTGCGCCGCGCGCCAGTGCGGTGAGCAATCTCGATTCGATAAGAAGACTGCTTCGCGCAACGCGCTCGCAGAGACACATTCAAATATAGGAGAATTAAAATGCGTAAAATAGTTTTAATAAGTTTGTTCGTGATGTTGGCTGTTCTGCTCGCGGCTTGCGGAAGTTCATCCGCCCCCGCAGTTGAGAACACATCTTCCAAAGATGTAAATATTGTTTTTGCCTCTGTTCCGTCCCCCGCTGAAGTAGGTGATGTACAATTACTGTTTACTGTCACAGACAAGGACGGTAATCTCATTGAAGGCGCAACGGTAAATGTAGCCGCAGAACACCCATCCATGGCAGGCATGGGCATGAGCGGACAAGCCACCGACCAGGGCGGCGGTAAGTATTCCATCAAGGCAAACTTTAGCGACCCTGGCGATTGGGTATTGACCGTGACAATGACCAAAGACTCGCTGGATTACAAAGAAGATATTCAGTTTTCCATTCAGTAAAAAAATTGGAACGTGCAGGCGTCAATGATATTTTGACGCCTGTTTACATTACCAATTAAGCGAGGAGTATTTATGAGTTCAAAAAAATTACGGCAACAATTACGGGAACGCAATCGTAAACAAAAAATCAACGCCAGCCTCGTTTGGGGTGCGGTTGGCATCGCTATTATTGCGATAATTGGACTCATCATCTGGCAGGGAGTTCGCCCAGCGGCGGGAGAAGCTGTGTCTATAATGATCAGTTCTCCTCACATTCCGTTGGATACTGACCCTGGTCAATACAATTCCAATCCCCCTACATCCGGATTACACTATGCAAATGAATTAAATGCACGCTTTTACGAAACCAATGAATATACATTTCCCGCAGCCTACCTGGTTCACAATCTTGAGCATGGCTATGTGATCTTCTGGTACAACTGTGATTTGATCTCTGAAAGTGCCTGCACAGATTTGAAAACACAAATCAAATCGGTCATGGATGAGTTGGGCGGCACAAAACTGATCGCCTATCCCTGGCCTTCAATTGATGTTCCCGTTGTCATCACTTCCTGGGGGCGATTGCAAAAATTCGAGAGCTTCGATACGGACCAAGTCAAAGCCTTCTATCGCACCAATTTGAATCGATCTCCAGAACCGAATGCTCCGTAAAGGAAAAATGATAACAATCAAATCAACTAATCAGCTGAAAACAATTCAATCCATCTTTGATTGGATTTCCAAACATTGGTTTGGGGTTTTCCTGGTTGTTTATGGATTGTGGGTTTTCCTACCTTTTCTCGCGCCTGCGTTCATGCACTTTGGCTGGGACAGCGCGGGAAAAGCGATATACTTTATCTACTCTTTTTTCTGTCACCAACTGCCAGAGCGTTCATTCTTTTTATTTGGCGAAAAGACCATGTATTCACTTTCTGAAATCAAAGCAGTTTGGCAGGATACAAGCAACCCAATGATCCTGCGCCAGTTCATCGGCAATGCGGACATGGGCTGGAAGATCGCGTGGTCAGATCGTATGATCTCGTTTTACACCAGCATTTGGATATTCGCTGTGGCATGGTCACCATTCCGAAAGAAGATCAAGCCGCTTTCATGGTTGGGCTTCGCCCTGCTTTTGCTCCCGATTGCAATAGATGGAAGCACGCATATGCTCAGTGACTTTGCAGGGATCGGGCAGGGCTTCCGCGATACCAATCAATGGCTGGCAGTCCTGACGAATCACTTGCTCCCTGCCACATTCTACGCAGGCGATGCGCTTGGTTCCTTTAATTCATGGATGCGTTTCATCACGGGAATACTGGCTGGTCTTGGAATCATCTGGCTTGCATTTCCAAATTTGGAGGACTCCGTTGGCAAAGACTAAAATCAAAGTCCTTTTAGCTGATGACCATCAAATGGTGCGCGCAGGGATTCGTCAACTGCTTGAAAGCGCGGGCGATATTCAAGTCATCGCGGAAGCAGGCGATGGCGAAGAAGCGCAGGCGCTGATCCAAAGACACAAACCCGATGTGGCTGTGCTGGATATTCAAATGCCAAAAGCCAGCGGCATCGAAGTCACACGTTGGGTGCGCGCACAGATGCCCGAAATCGGCGTGCTGATTCTTACTGCCTATGACGACGAACCTTATGTCACGGCCGTGCTTCAAGCGGGCGCGAACGGCTATGTGCTCAAAACCGCCAGCACCGCTGAACTCATTCAAGCAGTGCATGATGTATATGAAGGCAGGTCCGTGCTTGACCCCGCTATTACGCAAAAACTCATGTCCAGTCTTTTCAAGGGGACTGAGAAAAAGATCATTGACCCGCTCACCGACCGCGAATTGGATGTCTTGCGTCTTGCCGCGAAAGGCTTTACGAACAAAGCCATTGGGGTGCAGCTCAGCATCAGCGACCGCACCGTGCAGGGTCATCTCGCGCACATCTTCGCCAAGCTGCAAGCCAACAGCCGCACCGAAGCGGTCATGCGTGCCGTGTCGCTTGGATTGATCTCGCAAACGGATCAATAGAGCTCTTGCAAAAGTCAAAAAGCCTAACCACGGAGACACAAAGGCACGGAGATTTTAAAGATTTTTCTACCCTTACGGGCACACGTCAGTGTTTCCGTGTCTTAATTACCCTGTGGGCAGTGGTTCAAAGATTTTAAAGCTACGCAACCTCACTACTTATGCAAGAGGTCTAATGAAAAATATTTTTTCCAGCAGGCGCGGTCTCATTCAACTTTTTGCGGTCACCGTTTTGCCGCTCACCCTTTTGCTTTTGCTGGTTGCCTTTGGAAGCGTCACCCTGCACGAGCGCGATATGCGCGCCCTTGTCGGCGAACGCGATGAACGCGCCGTACAATCCGCCGCCGCCGCAATCGAATCGGAATTGCATCATCGCGCCGCCATCATTTCCCTGCTTTCAAATTCAATCGAAGAGACGCCAGTCAATTCAGATTTAATATCCGACTTCGACGGCGGGCTGGCGTATTTCGATTCAAACGGTGGATTAATAAAAAACTCGCCTCCCACTGGACTTTGGGACTGGGTTGCCCAAAACGAGCAGACTCTCACTTTTGCATCTCCCGCCCATCCCGAGGCAGTGTTCTCATCCCCTTTTCTTGATCCAACATCCAAACATTTTTTCGTCATCGTCTCGTTGTATTCCGCATCACGTGACATGATCGTCGCAGGCGCGTTCACGCCCGCGTCACTTGCCTCTGAAACTTTTTCCGCCGCCTACCCAGCCAACAGCCACGCTACGATCTTTCTAGTCGACTCTTCGCGGCGCCTGCTCTTCGTCAGCGGATCGCTTGCACCTGAAAGCCTGCCCGCGGATCATCCTGGCGTAGCGGAGGCGTTGCGCGGCGAAAGCGGCACACTATATACTCAAATGTCACAAACCGAACACGTAGTTGCATACGGTCCCATCCCAACAGCTGGTTGGGCATTGATCACCGAAGAAGAATGGGGACATGTCGTCAGCCCGTCTTTGCAAGCCACTCAAATGGCGCCCCTTGTGTTCGTGCCCGCATTTATTCTCGCATTGATCGCCTTGTGGTTCGGTGCAAAACAGATCGTTCAGCCGCTACAGAAACTTGAAACCAAAGCCGCCGCGCTCGCACGGGGTGACTTTGACTCCATCAAAGAATCGGTTGGCGGAATTTTAGAAGTGCAGCATTTGCAAAAAGAATTGACTGAAATGTCGCGCAAAGTACAAGCCGCGCAGGAGGGATTGCATGATTACATCGGCGCGATCACTTCCGCGCAGGAAGATGAACGACTGAGGCTGGCGCGTGAATTACATGATGAAACCATTCAGTCGGTCATCGCCTTGAAACAGCGTATCCAACTGGCTGAGACCTCAGTCAAAGATCAGCGCGGAAAGCAGTCGCTTCAGGAATTGGGAAATCTCGCGGAACAAACGATTGAAAACTTGCGCCGCATCATTCGCGCCCTGCGTCCTATTTACCTTGAAGATTTGGGACTGGTCACCGCGCTCGAAATGCTGGCGCGTGAGACAAAAAATGTACAAGTGGATTTTTCCCGCACAGGAAGTGAACAACGTCTCCAGCATGATGTGGAACTGGCGTTATATCGCATCGCACAGGAAGCGTTGAGCAATATAGTACGCCACGCCAATGCCAGCAGCGCAACCCTCAATATCAATTTCAGCGAGCACGAAATTAATTTAGTAATCAGCGATGACGGCGTTGGTTTCGTCATGCCTGCATCCCCTACAGATTTTGCGCCGAGCGGGCACTTTGGCCTGCTTGGGATGAGGGAACGCGCGGACTTGATCGGCGCGCGGCTGGAGGTAGAGTCTGCCCCGGGGAACGGGACCAGGCTGAGGGTCCGATTGTGAAGCGGGAGATCATTTCCCAACCCATCCGCGCCGCTGCTGTTTTTAATCCTCTTTGATCAAGTACAAAAGATTGTCTTCAACGCGATACAAGAGCGGCGCGATTTGTATTTTGGGATAGATCAAACGTAAGCGTTTGGCTTCGCTCAACACAAAGTCTGTCTCGTTCCCGATTTCAAACATGGGGGCAAAGAGTGTGAAATGTTCTTCAGCCAACACTTTATCCCAACCCGCGTTCTCGACAAGGCCCTGAATAAACTGGTCTCGCCTTGCAATTAAGTTCACCATGCCGCATTGGTTATGCCCGATAAGCGCGATGAATTTCACCCCGCCAACTGCTATCGCATAGGACACTTTGAATTCGCTATATCTCAAGTTTGCTCCGCCTGTCCGAATAATAAAAGCAAAATTATCCGGTATATGCAGGTGTTTGCGATTATCCATGCACATGCCAATCAGCAGTTGAGCCCTTCGACCCTGCTCAGGACAAGCCTGCGCGTACTCACCCAAAGGCCGGTTGAGATTGTGGTATTCCAAAAGAAGCCCAATGGGAGTATCCCTATATTCAGGATAAATGTCTTCTTTGCCTAATACAGTGATGAGACGATTCATATCTATCTATTCCATTGGAAGCAATATCGCGCATTCGCTGGCGAGAAAAACAATCACCAGGAAAATCGCCGCAATTCGCATCCAAATTTGCCGCCGGGAAACCCGGCGGCGATCATCTTCGCTATGGGTTTGGCTTCGATCCTTTGTGGAAGAGGGGACAACTTTGCCTTTAGGTTTCATGTTGAGTCCTTAGTCCGAAATTGGCGCGCGGAGCGGTGATGATTCGTCCGCGTAAGCTTCGTGCAACTTCACAGGAGCGGCATGAGATTTTCTCAACCGCAAGTTGAGCATTTCCACGAACACTGAGAAGCCCATTGCAAAATAGATGTAGCCTTTGGGGATATGTTGGTGCAACCCTTCAACAATCAGCGTAAAGCCGATCAGCAGGAGAAAACTCAATGCCAGTATTTTGATGGTAGGGTGGCGGTCAACAAAATTGCTGATGGGATTAGCTGACACGATCATCACTCCCGCAGAAATCATCACTGCGGCAATCATGATCGAAATTTGATCCACCATGCCCACAGCCGTGATCACCGAGTCAAGGGAGAAGACGACATCCAGCAGAAGGATTTGCACGATGACGCTGGCAAACGCAGGTTTGACACGGGCCGAGGTGTGCCCTTCCGCGCCCTCCAGTTTTTGATGAATCTCATGAGTGCTCTTGCCCAGCAGGAACAGCCCGCCGAGTATGAGGATGATGTCACGCCCGGATATTTCATACTTGAACACTGTCAACAGCGGCGCAGTGAGTCCAATAACCCACGAGAGCGAGAAAAGAAGCAGGATGCGCATGAACACCGCCAATCCTAATCCGATAGTGCGTGCTTTTTGTTGCTCATGGGATGGCAGTTTGCCCGCCAGGATTGAAATGAAGATGACATTATCCACGCCCAGAACGAGTTCGAGGGCGAGAAGCGTTAAGAAAGCGATCCATATTTGAGGGTCTGTTAACCAATCCATATACTTAATTCTCCTAAAAGTCAGCGGTTAGCTGCGTTTGATAAAACTACCGCCATCTGGGCTGGCGCGGGGAACATGCAGGTTACTTATCAAGCGGCCAGACAAGTTGAAATTCCAATTCCTCCGATGAGCCGCTTCGCTCATGCTCGATGTTGATGACGGCGGTGGCAGGGATGATGATCCGCTCACCTGCCACCTGAATCTGAAATCTCTGGCCTTGTTCGATGCAATCGGCAAGGCGGCGTAATTTTTTGACGAACTGTTTCATGGGATAGTTCTTTTCGATATCACGCTTACGTTTTTTCTTTTGTGTTTCCATTTGCGGGCTCCGCTTATTTAATTCATTTGCGCAGAACGTCCCGAAGGTTTTCTTGAAAAACCTTCGGGACGGTGCATAACAATTATTATCTATTCCATTGACAGCAATGTCGCGCACTCACTGGCGAGAAAAACGATAATCAATAAAACCGCAGCAAGTCGCATCCAGATTTGACGCCGGCTTGCCTGGCGGTGATCATCCTCACTGCTAATTTTGTTTTTAGATTTCATGTGTGTCCTTTGTTTGACACTGGCTTAGTTTATCCGGCAGGAACACCGTCATCATATATCACTATTTTGGCGGCGCTACAAATGTCGGGGACTCCAGGTAACGCAACAGGTCTGAGTCTGGCGGCAGCATAATGGTTGATCCCTCGCCCAGGATCGTCTCGTATACCTGCAGCCGCCGCACCAGAGCGTAAAACTCCAGGTCTTGACCAAATGCCTTCGCAGTCACCAACGCAGCTTGGGCGTCGCCCTCGCCTCGCAAAATCTGGCTCTGGGCATAGGCTGTAGCCAGGATGATTTCGCGCTCTTTATCGGCTGTTGCCCGAATTTTTCGCGCCTTCTCCTCACCCTCAGCCCGGTAACGTTTGGCAATCCGCTCGCGCTCGGCTTGCATACGGGCGAAGACACTGGCTTGCACCTCAGTCGGCAGGTCAACGCGCATAATGCGAACGTCCAGCAGCGTGATACCAAACGAGGAGGCTGCGTCCTGTACGCCTTCGGTCACCGTTGCCATAATTGGCTCGCGCTTCTCGCGCACGATGTCAATGAAGTTGTGCCTGGCAATTTCCTCTCGCAATCGTCCGGCGATAACCTGATCCAGACGAGCCATGGCTCCTGTTTCGTTGCGCACGGTACGGTAGAAGAGAAGCGGGTCAGTGATTTGCCAGCGCGAGACGTGATCCACCAACAGCCGTTTTTTGTCCAGAGTTAGATACTCAGCGCTTTGGGGTTGAGTGCCTAGGACACGCTTTTCCAGTAGTACCAGGTCATGGACGAGGGGCGCCTTCAAGTACAGTCCGGGATCGCGTACCACCCGCACCGGATCGCCAAACTGGAACACCAAGCCTTGCTGCCATTCGTTGACGACATACACCGACTGAAATGCCGCGAAAGCCAATATGACCAACAGTCCGATGATAATGAGTTTTTTCATAAGTTTGCTCCTTAAGTAGTTGATTGGCTTTTATGGGGCAGGGGTTGGCGCTGGCTCAGTTGGAACAATCACTGGCGCTGGCGGCGTAGGCAAATCGGTCAATGGCAGGAATGGCAAGACTCCGCCGCTGCCGGTTTCCAGTACGAAGAGCTTGGCGCCGGATAGAATCCGTTCGATGCTTTCGAGGTATAGCCGCTCGCGCATAATTTCCGGGGCTTTGATGTATTCGGCTAGCAGAGCCAGGAAGCGGTCTGCATCGCCTTCCGCCCGGATCAGCCGCTGCTCGCGGTAGGCTTCGGCTTCCAGCACCATCTGGGCTGCCTCGCCTCGCGCCGCAGGCACCACTTGCTCGGCGTAACCCTCGGATTCTTTGACCAGCCGTTCGCGGTCTTCGAAAGCGCGCACAACGTCGTGAAAGGCATCGCGCACGTCGGTCGGCGGGTCCACAGCCAGCAGCGTGGCCTGGGTGACCAGCAGGCCGGTCTGGTACTGGTCGAGCAACGCCTGGAGGAGCGTCTTGACCTGATCCTGCGCCTGCACGCGCCCCTCGGTCATGGTGAAGTCAATCGTGTTCTGCCCGACAGCCGAGCGCAGCGCAATCTCGGCTGATGCCATGAGCACGGCTTCTGCGTCTTGCACACGGAAGAGGTACTTCTCCGGATCTTGCACCAGGTACTGGACGAAAAGCTGCACAACTACCATATTCTCATCACCGGTGAGCATCTGCGCCTCTTCCAGTACAACAGTCTGGTTGCCGGACTCGGTGCGATAGCCGACCTCAGCGGTGCGCACACGCGCCGTGTCTACTACATAGTTGGCTTGGATGGGAGACGGAAGGCGGTAGTGCAGCCCGGATTCGCGCAGACCGGTAATGCGTCCAAATGTGAGCACGATACCCTGCTC
>JBBSCM010000141.1:0-9573 GCA_038250295.1 Anaerolineales bacterium
TATATTAGACAAGAATGCTTTTCAGCAACTGAGCCCTCAACGAGACTCGAACTCGTGACCTCACCCTTACCAAGGGTGTGCTCTACCAACTGAGCTATGAGGGCTTAACGTGCTGACCGGAAACTATCCGGTAGTGGGCGGTGAAGGATTCGAACCTCCGAAGTCTTCTGACAACTGATTTACAGTCAGTCCCCTTTGGCCACTTGGGTAACCGCCCGGGTTAAATTATATTTGCTGATCACTAACCGACAAATTCCACAGTCAACAACCGCAGAGCCGACGACGAGAATTGAACTCGTAACCTCCCGCTTACAAGGCGGGTGCTCTGCCAATTGAGCTACGTCGGCAAGTGATTAAGCAGGCGGATTATACCAAAACAACGCACAACGTCAAGATTTATTGCGCTTCCATTATATATCGAATAAAAGGAAATTCCCATCTTGACAACAATAACCTTTGGTTGTATTATTAGAACAGGTGTTCTAATATGGATAAAACCAATCAATTCTCCTTAATGATCGATGCATTAACAGAACTTGCTGAAGAAGAGCGAGCGCATCAGACGCCGCCCGCACCTGGATTGCCCACACTGACATCTGTTATCGCCAATGCATCCCCTCTTCCAAACGAAGCGCTCTTCCTCGGTCTCGCTGAAGATGGCTTGCCCGTTCTCTTGAATCTCTATGATCCCATTCCTGGTCCGATTCTTGTTGTTGGAGATCCAGCCAGTGGAAAAACATCGCTCCTGCAAATGATCACACGCGCCGTTGAATTGCTGCATTCACCATCAGAAGTTCAATTTGGTGTAATCACTCAATACCCGGATGAATGGACCAGCTTTCAAAACAATCAAAATAATGCCGGAATATACGCCACACAAGATAACACATCTCAAGAACTCTTACAATCTCTCGTCACATGGGCACATAACAACAAAGGTGATGCACAGACTGTATTGCTGATCATCGATGATCTTGAAGCGGTAACAAAGCTGGACGAACAAGCTCAACAAAACTTACGCTGGCTTCTCCTGCGGGGACCCAGCCGCCGTGTTTGGCCCATCATCACACTCAATGCAAAGCGCGCACAAAACATGGAAGCATGGCTCAGCCTCTTCCGCACACGTTTGTTTGGTCATGTTGAAGAACTTCAAGATTCACATCTAATCACCGCCAACTCCAATCACCCACTAAGTGATTTAACAGCAGGCTCACAATTCGCCATGCGCGCAGGAAATAACTGGCTCAAGTTTTGGTCTCCTATTATTGATTAATGAAAGGCAGAATATTATGCATACTGGAATGTTATGGTTTGACAATGACCCCAAAACAACCTTGAGTGTTAAGATCCAAAAAGCAATGGATTATTACAGCAAGAAATTTGGGCGTATCCCGGATATATGTCTCGTAAACCCCAGCATGTTGGATAGCGGCCAAAAGCAATTTGACCTGGGAAAACTAACCATTCGCCCCTATCAACCTGTCATGCCCGGGCACCTTTGGATCGGCGTTGAGGACCAGAAATAATATTGAGAGTTAGTTAGCCATTCACTATATCTCAAGCAGTCCTTACGAACATCCCGCGGGCCAGTTCCGCGGGATGTGTTTATTTATGCACCGTCCCGAAGGTTTTCAAACGAACTTTCGGGACGCTCCGCCTAGGCGGTAAGGTGTGTATTTAACTTAACCCATTGCTACAACAAATGCAACTGCCTGGGTTTCAGTATGACTCAAACTCACAGACCATTGTAATAAACCTAATTTTTTTGCCATCTTCTCCCCTTCACCGTACAAATATAAATGCGGGGCATTATTCTCATCCCCTCTGACTTCAATATCCAGCCAGCTTACGTCACCGATACCGCAGCCCAATGCTTTGGCTGTCGCTTCTTTTGCTGCGAACCTCGCCGCCAAAGAAGCGACTCGCCCGCCGCATTCTTTTTGCTCGCCTTCGGTAAAAATGCGCGCAATAAATTTTTCACCATGGCGTTCAATTGCCTCGCGAATACGCTCAATTTCAATTAGATCAACGCCGGTGGAAAGATTCATAAAATAAGTTAAGGCCCTGCCGTTGCAATTACCAAACGATCGGGGTCAATATATTTGCGAGCGGTCTCCAGCACATCAGCACGCGTTACCTCTCGCACCATGCCCACATATCGCTGATAATAATCCAAACCAAGGCCGTAACGCTCAATATTCAAAATTGCATTCGCAACGCCGCTGTTTGATTCCAATGAAAGCGGCAAACGTCCAATGTAATTGGCCTGGCTATCGGCAAGCTCTTGTTTCGTTACGCCGCTCTTGATAAAACGGCGCAACTCTTTTTCGATCAGACCAATTGCCTTCTTTAAATTCTTTGGGTTCACGCCTGCGCTTACTTCCCAAGTGCCCGGACCAATTCCCGCGCCGAGGCTTGAAGATGCATAATAAGCAAGTCCTGATTTCTCCCGCACCACTTCGCCGATACGTCCCATCATCCCAAATTGACCGAGAACCGAATTTCCCAAAGATGCAGATAAATATTCAGGGCCCTTGCGGCTCGGCCCGACCATGCCAATGACCAGATCAGATTGGGATTTCCCTGCAAGCGCATGATGCCGTTTGACTGTCTTCTTAAGAGGTTTATGCGGAGGTAATACACTCGCTTTGAGTTGACCTGGAACCTGCCACCCGCCCAAAACACGACTCACCGCCTCAACCGCTTTCTTCGGTTCGATCGCACCCACGATTGCAATGACCATGCCCCTCGGTCCGAAGTAGAGACGATGAAATTTTTCCATATCATCCCTCGTAATGGACTGGATCGTTTCCACATACCCGTCACTGGGCCTGCTGTAGGGATGTCCTTCAAAAAGCATCGCATCAAAAGCCATCGAGGCCATATCAGATGTATCCTGCGCACGGATCGCAAGACCGGTCAGCCACTGAGCTCGAAGTTTTTCAACCTCATCTTTCGGAAAAGTTGGTGTTTGCAAGGACTCGGAGAGCAATTTAAGCAAAAGCGGAAGGTCTTCGACGAGGGTGCGGCCGCCGAAACTTATATTGTGAACACCCGAATCAAACCCCATGCTCGCGCCTACAGACTCAAGCTCGTTATAGATCTCATCAAAATTGCGCCTTTGCGTACCGCGCATTAAAGATGATGAAACAAAATCGGCCAGGCCAAGCTTTGCGTCGCTTTCAAAGATCGCGCCGGCGGGCAAATATCCGCCCATGCTAATGGATGGGCTGTTAAAATTTGAACGAGCGAGAACCGTAATGCCATTTGAAAGTACTTCACGATAAATATCATCAGGCCCCGGCAGGGACGGTTGTGTCAATTTACTTGTTCGCTTTACCATTTATGCCTCTGCGCCATTCGGAATATATATGCCGATCACGCGGCTCTTCGGTTGAAAATATTTCTGCGCCACACGCTGCACATCTTTCGGTGTGACTTTTGCCAGCTTATCCAAATACGTTGTAAACCAATCATAAGATGAGAACATTTCCACATAGCCCATCCAAAATGCTTGATGAGTAATATTCTCGCTTCCATAAGCAAAGACAGCGCTGGCTTGTTTGACGGCGCGAGTGATCTCCGCTCTGGAAATCAATTCATCTTGCAATTTCCGAATTTCACCATCCAATACTTTTATTGCCTCTTCTGGATTCCCTTTCGGATGATTGGTGATCGTAATCCGGTATAGATAAGGGTCAATCGTGGATTCTGACCAGCCAGATACATTCACAGCGTATTCATGATCTACGAGTGCACGATACAGCCGTGACGTTTTATAGGAAAGGCCGCTTGCGCCGGTAAGCAAACTATCCACCACTTGCAGAGGGAAAAAATCAGGATGTGTGGCATCCGGGAAACGATAAGCAACTTGAATAAATGTGGTCTCGCCCGGGCCTTCCACAGAAAGCCTGATCTCCCCTTTCTGCTCCGGTTCGGGGCGAGTAAGCCGCGGCGGCGTTGCTCCTTTGGGAATAGGCTCAAACAATTCCTTGATACGCTTTAACATTTCTTTTGTTTCAAAATCACCCGCAATGGCGAGGATGGCATTATTCGGAACATAATATGTACGATAATGTCCATAAAGGTCATCCCGCGTGATCGTATGCAGATCTGCCATGTCGCCAATGATCTCGTGGCGATATGGATGCACACGAAAAGCGGTATTCTGAACGGCTTCAGTCAGCCTAAACATCGGTTCGTTCTCATGGCCTTCGCGCTCAGAGATAATGACCGTCCGCTCGGAGGCAACTTCATTTTCCTTATAGATACTATTTCTCATGCGGTCTGCTTCGAGACGCAAGGCCAGATCGATCTTATCGGCTGGCATGGTTTCATAGTATCGAGTCGAATCATGTGAAGTGGACGCATTCCAGCGCCCGCCTTCGCGCGAGATGGCTTTATCCAACATGGAAGCGGGGAATTTCTTCGTCCCCTTGAATTGCATGTGCTCGGTCCAATGAGAAATACCTGTTTTCCCCGTGGATTCATCCTTTGAACCGACGCGGTACCAAACCCAGGATGAGATAATGGGCGCGGTATGGATCTCCTTGAGCAATACTTTCATACCATTTTTAAGGGTGAGTTGTGTGATCTTATTTGCCATTTGACTCCAATATATATTCGTCCTGAGCGGCGTAGTCGAAGGACAAGGCTGCAAGTTTGTCTCAACAATAAAATTGTCCTTCGACTGTGTTCCTCAAAGCTGTCCTGCGCCTGTCGAAGGGAGCGTTCGTCACTCCGCCCAGGACATAGGTGACCTATTTACAAACAGGCTGCCCGTTCAACTTGACTGCATCCGGGCTGAGCAAACAATAAAAAGGTTTGACAACCTCCTGCAGCCCGGTGAAAGGTTCATGCAATTCTGTTTTTTCCAATGGGATATCCACATCCACGTTCAAGGTGACAGGTACGGTTGTATCCACGGGAACCGTCAAGTTTAGCACAATCGGCAGAGTGGTTCCCTGAGGCAGAACGATGGTGGTATTGGCTCTGGTGATATTTAACCCCCCGGTGTTAACCGTGACCAGCGCATTGGTTATCGTCACATCCTGACTTAGAACAACATTTGTTTGCTGATTAAGTTGCAGGTCAAATTTAACTGGGATGGTAGTTTGGACGGGAATGCTCGTCGTAATGTGCGCGCGGTCCATTTTTTCAAAATTTGTATACAGCCCGCCAAGCAAATTATTACCAATACCCAGGACACTACCCATGTTCAATCTTCTTATGTTAAGCAGCACAGCAAGCAGCACAATCAGCAGGATAAGATTCACAGTCATTGACATGATGCTTGCAATCGTCCAGAAGGGAGGGCCAAGCTTAAGATTCATGCCCGTTGAAACCCGAGCAGGTTTGAGCGGAGTCTGAGCCGGGACCTTCGCTTGAGGCGCGGGCATCTGCTGAACAGTCGCCTCTTTTTTTGCAGGACTGCCATCCTGTTTTGGCATAAAAGAAGCTGATCCAGTATTTTTTTTGGGAAGACGGGTGAGCGGTGATGAACTTCCACTCATATTTTGGGCATGATTGCGGGGATCGTCTTTGGGTTCATTGTTCATGAGAGACTCCTTTATGAAACGATGCCTAATCTTAACATAGATATAAGCGCGCGCGGCAAATAATTTACAGAACTGTTTGTACCATGATAATGTCATAAGATTTGCTTGTTAGAGAATGTCTTTTCACATATAATGTGACTGTTTTTGCCCCAATCGAGGAGGAGCTTTGCCCGTGGAAAATCAATATTATGTGGCCGTGATCGGCGCTGGCCCAGCAGGCCTGTTTGGTGCACGCGAACTTGCAATGCAAGGCGCGCGCGTTGCGCTTTTTAACCGTGACATTAAAGCCGGTGGTCTCGCTGAGTACGGCATTTACCCAAGTAAACATACAATGAAGGAAGGTCTGCGTAAACAATTCCGCCAGACGCTTGATAATGCCAACATTGATTATTATGGCAATGTGACCATTGGTAATCATGCAGACTTGACTCTTGATGAACTACGCGCGCTTGGTTTTGACGCGGTGCTCGTAACCGCCGGCGCGCAGGGAACCAAGTCACTTGGCTTGCCGGGCGAAGAACTCAACGGTGTATATCACGCCAAGGATGTTGTATTTTTCTACAACAAACTTCCGCCCTTCAGCCAGAAAAATTTTCGATTTGGAAAACGCTGCGCCATCATCGGCGCAGGCAATGTGATGGTGGATATTGCGCGTCATCTGCTGGATGTGCAAAAAGTGGATGAAGTCACCGCAATCGTGCGACGCGGCCCCGCCGAAGTGAATTTCACCAAAGATGAAATGAAACATTTAATTTCTTATTTGGATCTGGATGAGTTTTCCAATGAGATGGAACGTGTGCGCCCCGCCCTGCAAACGATCAATCAGGACCTGGAAGCTGGCCGCCACAAAATTTTAGATTCTCTCGCGAAAGCGGACCCGAAGACGGCGAACGGAAAGTTCCATTTTGATTTCCTGGCCTCCCCCACTGGCATGTTCGGCGAGAATAGCGAAATGAATAAATTGGAAGTGGAAGACAACATCCTGGTTGAAAAAGACGGCAAGACCAGCGCAAAAGGGACAGGCGTCAAGCGCATGGTCGATGTGGACACAGTCATCTTCGCTATTGGCGATAAAGTGGACGAATCTTTTGGCTTGCCGACGGAATGGAATGAATTCGTCAAAAACAAAGAACCGCGCTTTCCGATGGATGGTATTTCGTTTGAATCCACTGTGGAGGGTGTGTTTGTAGGCGGCTGGTCACGCAAAGCAAGCGAGGGATTAGTTGGCTATGCCCGCAAAGATGGAATCAGCGCCGCCAAGGCAGTCTGGCAATATTTACAGACCAGGCAGCCTGGCAATGCAAATGCAGAAGCGGTTGTTGCAAAATTAAAAGGATTGAACAAACCCATCGTTACAAAAGATGACATCAAACGGCTCGAGGCTGTGGAGGCGGAAGAAGCAAAGAAACGCGGACTTGAAGAATTCAAGTTCGCAAGCAACGAAGAAATGCTGCAAGCCATGGGCCTGACAGAGACGGTGTAAATAATTGCAGCCAAATCTTTGAGTCTTCGTGTCCTGGTGGCTTCGTGGTAAATTTTTAGTCACTCCATTTTAAATACCCATGCGCCTTTGGAAATATTGCCTTGTTCCTCAAGGTATGTATAGTAGGCTTGTTGTTCACTCAAACCCGGATAATTTATAGCAAGTTGATTCGTGAGCAGTATGTCCGGTTCAGACTTTTCCAATTGAGGGATCGTCAATATCAATGAAGTCGGATTGCTGCTTCCGATGGGGAATCCGCTTTTAATGCAGCGTCCGTTCTTGACCGGCGGCACCCAGTACGGTTCGCTCCCCGCTCGTCTATCGCCTCCAAGAGCAGAATCGAAGAGGAGTCTAAAGTTGTAAGGCGTGGCTTCCTGCTCTCCGACCTGAAGCGTGGATTGACTGCCAATGTTCCAATCCGCATAGCTGGGCGATGGAAAACAGACATAGACCTGCGTAAATGTCGGCGTGACCGTGACCTGATCGAGGAGCATTTCCAGTGCGTTGACGGTGACCGCCTGCTTGGGGTGGAAAATCAATGCAGGATAGATCGGCAGATCAAAGTCAAAACGGAATTGAGCAACCGTTTGATCGTATGCAGGCGCATCGAACAGATCGAACGCAAGCTGTCCTTTGAAATGATCGCCCGTCAAAAGTGTCACAGGCACAAGATCGATCTGAATCAGGGCCGGGTCAATGGCAGACCCCGAGCCTCCGCCGGTATTGATGAGATTCCCATTTTCATCGTAAAGGTCCACGCCGCCGAGTCGACTATAAAAATTCGGATCACCAAACGATGTGTTTCCACCAGTGATGCGCAATTGAAACGTGACATTTGCGGTGTCCACATAATACGACTTAATGGAAGCTGTATATCCGTTAACCGTGTGGGGCGGGATGATAATATTTGCAGGTGGAGGTATTTCCGTTGAAACAAATAAGGCGGCGGCTGTTGGGGTATCCACACTGGTTGTGGATATTTGTCCAATGAATGCTGTTGGTGTGGCTTCCAACTTTGGGGCAGGTGAATTGATAAAAATGACCATTACGATAATGATCATTGCCAACACACCGCCAATGAAGATATAAAGTTTTTTCACAGGGATTCTCCGTAACATGGATTTGAATCCATCTTCGGTTGAATCGCGGACATTGTCTACTGTGGATTTCACCTGAAAGCCGCCTGTGGATTCCCGCAGACCGCTTTCAGTGAGTTTCAAAATCGCTTCTGAGCGGGAGTTAACATTTAACTTGGCATAAATATTGCTTAAATGAAATTCTACTGTTCTGTTCGCGATTTCAAGTTCCAAGGCAATTTGCTTGTTGCTTTTTCCCTGTAATAAAAATTGGATAACATCTTTTTCACGATTACTGAATTGGTTATTATCAACGTACATTTTTTATCCTTCCATTATGATTCCCATATCCCAACTCCCTCAACACCTCCTCGGTATGCTCCCCCATCAACGGCGGCGGGAGACGATACACTACAGGCGTATCGCTCATCTTCAGCGGTGAGCCGACCAAAGACAGTTCCCCAATAGTAGGATGATTCATCTTCACAAGCATTTCACGCTCTTTCACAGTCGGCATGGAAAAAACCTGCTCAAAATTATTGATCGGGCCACATGGGATTTCAGCCTTTTCCAAAATATCCAACCATTCGCTTACACTGCGAGTCGCAAAAACGGATTTGAGCACAGGAATCAATTCATCGCGATTTTCCACGCGCCCAGAATTTTTCGCAAATCTCTGATCCGTTACCAATTCCAATTTACCAATTACCCCGCACAGCCCTTCAAACTGTTTATCATTCCCCACTGCAATTGCAAACCAACCATCACTGGCTTGAAAACTTTGGTATGGAACAATATTCGGGTGCGCGTTGCCGTGCCGTTTTGGCAAATTTCCAGAGATCAAATAATTACTGGCAACGTTCACAAGCCAGCCCAACTGCGAATCAAATAATGAAATATCGAGGTGCTGCCCGCACCCAGTCAATATCCGCGCTTGCAGTGCGGCAAGAATGGCAATGATGGCATTTTGTCCCGCGAATAAATCCACAACCGCCACACCTGTTTTCATAGGCTCGCCTTCTGGTTCACCGGTAATGCTCATCAATCCGCCCAGAGCCTGGATCATAAAATCATAGCCGGGCTTATCTTTCAAGGAACCTGTCTGTCCAAAGCCAGTGATCGAGCAATAGATCAATCTCGGATGCAATTCATGCAGCGTCTCAAAATCCAAACCAAATTTTTCGAGCGTGCCCGGGCGAAAATTTTCAACCAGCACATCGCTTTGCCGTGCGAGTTCACGCAAAATCTTTTTGCCTTCATCTGTTTTCAAATTAATAACGATGTCACGCTTATTACGATTGACGCACAAATAATACGCGCTCTCCCCTTCCGCAAACGGCGGCCCCCAGCCGCGTGTCTCGTCACCTTCAGGCGGCTCCACTTTGATCACATCCGCGCCCAAGTCACCGAGAACCATCGTACAATATGGGCCTGCCAGCACGCGGCTTAAGTCCAA
>JBBSCM010000142.1:0-9485 GCA_038250295.1 Anaerolineales bacterium
GAAAAGAATTGCCCGTCCATCCTTGTCGACATGGAGCGGTTCAGCATGAGATTCTTTGTCTCCGAATTTCAGATTTTCCAATAGGTTTGCAATTTTCATTTCCGATTCCTTTCCTATACTGGTTTAATGTCAAGGAGTTCCTTGAACCCAAATATTCTACCAAACGTCTCGAAGGCTTTCGAAACCACGCAAGCCGTGGATGGAAAACCTTCGAGACGCTGTTACTTATGCCAATGCAATGCGTCCGACTTGTACCCGCCAGGTCTCAGGACCTTCTTCGAGATATTCCCAGCTAAACTGTCCTTCACGCTCATGCATGAATTGATAATAAAGGGGTTTCGGGTCGTGATCGTTGATCAGCATAAAGCTCTGCCCTGCTGACAGATTATCGAAAGCCTCGAAGATCATCGGGTGTCGTTCCCGCGGGGGAATTTGCCGCACATCTATGCTTGCTGTTGTTTTATCGTCCATTTTTATATCTCCTTTTGATTTATGATTTAAACTTCAATGTTGTTCATCGTTACATCTACGCAGGAAATTTATCGGCGAACGGGTAAACGTATCCTAATCCAAGCTTTCTTCACTTGATGGCGTCGCAATAATATTCTGGGCGGCACGTTTGACCATCCCAACGATCCACCACATTATCAGCGCGGCGGCGCAGAGTCCAAACCGTCAGACTTAGACTAAACGGAAAAATAGGATCAAGCACAAAGGAGGTGTGAGCCGTCAAAACAATCCTTTCTGACGATTATCCATGAACCGTCTTTTTCGGCTCATACTTTAATGCCTTTTCAAATAATTCGCGGGTGGCTTCGTAGCAGCCTTCGCCGCAGCATGGCAGTTTTCCGACCGATATGATTTTTTCATCACGAATATTTGGATACGCCATGAGATGTCGGAGTTTTGTGCCATCACCAAGCATGACCGTCGGCGTGCCGCGCACGGTATAAACTTCCTTGCCCAGCCGTCCTTCTTCGATCACGGCGGCGCGGGCTTCGCCATTGTTGAAGCAGCGGTTGAAATGATCCATGTCGAGATCTGCTTCGCGGGCGAGTTCCAGCATGACTTCCCGCTTTCCGATGTTGCGACCTTCGGCAAAAAACGCTCTGCGGATGCGCAGATCAAATTCGCGTCCGATCGCTGCATCCTGTTGGAAAGCGCACCATGCCGCTTCGAAAGCTGGCAGAGTCGTCGTCGGCCAGTCATCGCCAAAAGGTTTGAAGACAGCCTCGGGTTCCTGAAGAGCCGCAAGCCATATTTCCAATTCCAATTCCTTGCGATCAGGCGGACCTCCGCCGTAAATCTCCAGCGGAAAAGCCCGTGTCACCAAGCGGACTCGTCCCTGATATTCGGGCATAATTTTATGCAAGCGCACGGCTGCAACATAACACCACGGTCAATAATATTCCGCCCATTCCCATAATTCAGGAATATTTTTTTCTGTCATGTTCATTCCTCTCTTTCGATCTTCGGCAACACAGGGCGTTTACTCAGCTTGTATTCTTCCGATCAAATCTTCTGCCTTGAATGGTCCAGCCTCAGCCAGCAAGGCAGTCGCATCTTTTACCTTTTTCCACACGTTCCACAACAACACGCCGCGCACGCGTCCGTTGTCGAGATAATAAATTGTGCCCTTTTGGAAAGGTTCCTGCCAGTCAGTCACCATTTCCATTTTGCTGCTCAACTCTCCAACCGCCTCATAACCAAACTCAAACAGGTCGGAATAAAAAGATGGCGTGTGCATATACGGCTCATCTGCGCCAGCCATGTTGCGTCCAGCCTGCTTGCCCATACTCAAAGCATTATCCTCGTGCTCCACGCGCACATTCTTTCCGAGCGTCGCATGAGGGAACATCGCCACATCGCCTGCCGCATAAATATCAGGCGCGGATGTGCGTTGATGATCGTCCACGAGGATGCCGTTTTCAACTTTCAACCCTGCGGATTTTGCCAGTTCGATATTAGGGCGGACTCCAATCCCCGCCACCACGCCGTCCACTTCAAAAGTGCGTCCGCCTCGCGTCTGGATCTTGAAGCCGTTTTCCATTTTCTCGAGGCTTGCCACCCCGTCGGCGGGGATAAGTTCCACGCCTCTTTTTCGATAGGTGTCGTTCAAGAATTGCGAAAGTTCAGGCGGATAAATATGCTCGCCAATTGAATTCTCCTGAAAAACCATCGTCACTTGTTTGCCTTGCATATTCAATGCCGCCGCGATTTCAGAACCGATGAAGCCAGCGCCAATTACCAGGAAACACTGTCTCTGCTCAGACAGGGCGCGCAGGCGTTGATAATCCTGAAGCGTGCGGTAATAAATGATCTGATCCTCCCCAAAGGGCAGGCGATTGGGCGTTCCGCCAGTTGCGAGTAAAAGTTTGTCATAGGCATATTCATCACCTTGGTCATCGCGCACGCGTTTTGCTGTAGGGTCAAGTTCAGTCGCTTTGCGTCCCAGATGAAAGTCAACATTGAGCTTGTCCGTCCCGCGCCAGATCTTTTCAAACGGACGACCCTTCCACATTCCTTTGGAAAGCGGCGGACGGGCATAAGGCAACTCCGCTTCAGCGCCGATCATGCCAATCGAGCCGTCCGGGTCGAGTTCACGAATTCCGCGCACAGCGGCGTCAGCGGTCATGCCGCTTCCAATGATCAAATACTTATACGTTTTCATTCTTCACTCCTTCCAACTGTTGCCTATAAGTTCGGGCGGCGTTGACCATAGATGTCAGCGCAGGCACAACCTGTTCCCACTGCCTGGTTTTTAATCCACAATCAGGGTTGATCCACAGACGTTCAAGCGGCACAACCTGCGCGGCTTTCTCTATCAATGCTTCCATCTCAGCCTGCGAAGGGATATTCGGCGAATGAATATCATAGATACCGGGACCAATATCGTTGGGATATTGATATTGCTCGAAGGTATCCAGCAGTTCCATTTTTGAACGCGACGCCTCGACGGAAATCACATCCGCATCCATACGCCCAATCGCTTCGATGATATTGTCAAACTCCGCATAGCACATGTGCGTATGAATCTGGGTTTCATCTCTAACGCCGCTGGATGCCAGTTTGAAACATTCAATCGCCCATTCGAGATAGTTTTCCTGCTCTGTGCGGCGAAGAGGCAATCCTTCACGGAAGGCTGGTTCGTCAATCTGGATGATTTGAATTCCAGCGCGCTCCAGGTCGAGCGTTTCATCACGGATTGCCAATGCGATTTGGCGGCAGGTCGAAGCACGCGGTTGATCGTCGCGGACGAACGACCATTCCAGAATTGTGACGGGTCCAGTTAACATACCCTTCACAGGTTTATCGGTCAGCGATTGAGCATACGCAGACCAAGCTACCGTCATCGGGGCAGGACGCGAAACATCGCCAAAAATAATTGGCGGTCGCACCGCGCGTGAACCGTAACTCTGCACCCAGCCATGCTGGGTAAACGCAATCCCAGTAAGACGCTCCCCAAAATATTCGACCATATCAGTGCGTTCAAATTCGCCATGAACAAGCACATCCAAACCGATGTCTTCCTGCATTTGGATCGTGCGCGCAATCTCCGCCTTCATTAACTCATCGTATTTCTCTTGCGTGAGACTACCCTTATTTTTGGCAGAACGATATGCACGTATTTCGGGAGTCTGCGGGAATGAGCCGATAGTAGTAGTTGGCAATGGCGGCAAAGAAAGTTTCTGAGCCTGCGCTGTTTTACGAGCCTTGTACTCGTGACTGCGCCGCAGCATCGTTTCGTCCAGCGCGTCGAGACGTGTACGGACTTGCGGATTCTGCGTGCGCTGTGAGTTTTGGCGGCTTTTCAACGCTTCACGGCTGACCGAAAATGACTCAGCGACAGATTCAATCCCGCGGTTGACAGCTTGTTTCAAGGCGGTTAGTTCATCCAATTTCTGTCGTGCAAATGCAAGCCATGAACGCAACTCATCGTCTAATTTGATTTCCAAATCCAGATCATGCGGACTAAACATCAACGAGCAGCTTGGCGCAATTTGGATTCGATCTGCGCCCAAAGCGGATGTCGCTTGTTGAATTTTTGCGAGCGCGGCGTCCAAGTCCGTTCGCCAGACGTTGCGTCCATTCACGAGTCCCAATGACAGGATTTTCCCGTCAGTCAGTTGCGCCAAGACATCATCAAGTTGTTGCGGCGCCCGTATCAGGTCAACATGTAAACCAGCAACAGGCAAGTGTGCCGCCAGCGATAAGTTTTCGCCCAAGCTGCCAAAGTAACTCGTCAGCAGGATGCGAATCCCTGAAGCCTGACTTAACTGACCATACGTATCGGAGAAGGCTTTACGGGTAGTTTGGTCAAGATCCAAAACCAGGCAGGGTTCATCCATCTGCACCCAGTCCGCTCCGGCGGTCGAGAGACGTTGTAGAATCTCAACGTAAACTGAAAGAAGCCCCGGCAATGTATCCAGAGGAACGCCATCCGGGGAGGAAGATTTGCTCAACAGCAGATAGGATACAGGTCCCAGCAAGACCGGGCGCGTGTGAATGCCCGCCTTTTTTGCCTCAATAAATTCATTAATCACTTTGGTTGATGTAAGCTGAAAAGATTGGTCTTTATCAATTTCGGGGACAATATAATGATAGTTGGTATCAAACCACTTGGTCATCTCCATTGCGGAGAGATTGAGGTCGCTTTGTTGAGCGCCTCTTGCCATGGCAAAATATAAATCGAGATAGGATGAATCCGCGAGAGGGGAGTAACGAGACGGTATTGCCCCTACCATGCAGGAAATGTCTAAGACATGATCGTAAAATGAAAAATCGTTCGAGGGGATAATATCAATACCAGCATCCTGTTGTATTCTCCAGTGGGCAAGCCGTAATTTCTTGCCAGTTTCCAGCAAATCTGCCTGGTTGCTTTTCCCCGACCAGTAACTTTCCAAAGCCCATTTTAATTCGCGCTTTGACCCCAAACGAGGATAACCAAGATTCCCAGTAACTGCCATTATTCAATTCTCCTTTGACTGCGTTCCATACCAATTTGTTTTGAAGATTCGGATCACCAATCCATTTAGAGTGGATTTTTGGACGTTGGCTTCTCCGCTCCAATATTTTTAGAGGGAGAAGATGCTAAGTGAGTTGATGTATTTTCTAATTTTTATTATTTTTATGATAAAAATATAACATATTTCAAAATCTTGTCAAGGAAAACATCCATGTATCAGTGCTTTTTCCAAGTATGGTTAGTGGGGTTCAAACTCCTCTTCATTGGCATCTTTTGCGGTGAGAATACCAACATACTTCAATCATCAACCTGTCATCAGAGCGTTGATCTGGCAAATAGATTAATGACACAAGGATTGCTGGCGCGTGAGTGAGCAATCACTTACCGATCAGCAGCAAGTTTATGTAACTCTTTCATCGAAGGGATCGGCAATCTTCGAACAACTCTCTGCCATTTACAAGGAAGAACTGCGCCGCATGTTGCTTCAACTTAGACAATTAATTGAGCGGCTATCTACTGGTGGGAATTTCGATCAAAATTCATTAATTAAAGAATGCCTGATCTGAAATCAGGCATTCTTCGTAATCAGGCGTTTACAGTGTGTTTCGCTGCGTGCGCGGCGGCTTCCATCGCCTCGAACATTTCCTGTGCAGATTCGGGCGTGAGATACTGGTCGAGAATGGGCAGGTACACTTCCTCTTCCTTGGCAAAGTGGATTTTGACAAGTGCATACACGCCGTACAGTATGCGCCGCAAGGACTTGATCTGTGCAGCCGTCAATCCTTCGCCCGTCAAGCCATTCCGCAATGACGCAAGTTCCTCGATGTAGGCGCCGACTTCCACATGATCGCGAGTCATCGTTTTGGTGGCGCCGGGACTGCCAAGTGCCTTCTGCACGACAGGGTAGAGCGCAGCTTCTTCCGCTTCTGCGTGTGGCTTGAGGTGGTTTGCGAGGAAGTCGTAAACTTCATCCACGCCGCCTCGAATCTCGGCAACGGATACTTCGCCGATCAATTCCGCAACCTGGCGGATACGATCAACGTGAGGGAATAATTCTTTGTGCTCATCGCGCAGGGGTTGGGTCAGGGTGTTCATGGTTAATCTCCTTTTTGAGTTTGAATATCTACACCTTGAATATACTTCCACCCATCCAAAATCTACATGATGCAGATCAATTAACTGCACCCATCTTTATCAGTTCTTCTAACTGTTTCGCGCCTGTGATGGTTACCCACTTGCGTCCCGATTTGATCAGTCCCGCTTCTACAAAACGACTCATGATACGGCTGACAGTCTCGGTGGTAGTGCCTGTCATCGCCGCTAGATCCTGCCGTGAAAACGGCAGCTGGATCAAAACGTTCGTCCCGCGCGCTTCGCCCAATTTCCCTGCCAGACGCAACAGTGCAGACGCGACGCGCTGCTCGGCAGTGTACACACTCAACTGCTTAACAACATCCTGCGATTCCGCCAATCGTTTGCTGACCACTTCAAGCACCTTGCGCGTCACGTCAGGATATTCCGAAAGAATGCTTTCGAAACTTGCAGAGGAAATTTGCAGGATGCAACAATCTGTTTGAGCAATGGCAGTTTCTGTATGAATACGCCCGCCCAACACCGTCAAGGTTCCAAAATATTCACCGCCATGTAAAATATCCAGCAACACTTCACGCCCCGAAGCGGTATTACGAACCAGTTTCACTTTCCCCATTGCCACTAGATACAAGTGATCGGCGTCATCCCCTTCAAAATAAATCCGCCCATCAGCAGAAACGTCATGGTCACGGAATAAAGCATCAATTTTAGAAATCGCGTCGGCAGATAGATGTTTGAAGAACGGCAAACGATCAATGAGCTTCAAACGATAATCCGGTGAGCAGATTGCTGGATCCATCCACTCAAGACGCACGGGAGATTTTGGACGAACCATGTTGACTCCTTTATCCTAAATCAAACTTGACCTTGCACATTATGCCTTTGCCCGCCCCATCCAGAACTCAAGCCTGTTTCCTTCGGGGTCATGGAGGTATATGGCTTTTGAACCCCACACTTCCTTGATCGACGTTATGGTAATCCCCGCTTCCAACAACTCAGCCTGCGCTTGCACTATATCTGCCACCTGAAGACTGACGGTGATTCCTTTTCCATCGCCGCTGTCAATCGAGGTTCGGGCTTCATTAGCCACACTCAATCGCGACTGCTCATTAAGTTTGAATTCCACAAACCAGTCATTAGAGGAAATGATGAGCAGCTTCAATCCGTCTCGATAAAACGCAACAGTTTCCTCCCATTTTTTGCAATATAAAATTGTATTCGCGGCTTTGATTTTCAAGTGAAATTCCTTTGCGAGATAAAGTCAAATATCGTTTGGTACGATAACAAATTACAGGTTATTTCACTTGTGACATATTTTTAGTGAAGATATGTCATAAGTCCCAATGCGATTTGTGCGTTGCATCTCATTCCATGTTCTTAAACTCTACGAGTTTTATTTCCATCCCCTCTGTTTGAGATCATCCAAAATACCTGCACAGTTCGTCCATGTTATCCGCCAATCCCCTTCAACAGCGCACCGACAACATAAGCCACACCAGCTGCCAGCCCGCCGACAATCAGCATTTCAAACCCACTGCGGATCGGGTTGAGTTTCGTTACCATCACTTTCGCGGCACCCAACCCAAAGAGAGCCAGCGCAGATAGCGCGATGGAGATGGGGAAAGCCACTTCCGATGAAATTGGAAATGCCAGCCCAAGCAGATAAATGATCAATGGCACCGCGCCTGCGATGATGAATGAGATGAACGTCACCAGCCCATTGGTGAGGGGATTGCTCTTGTCTTCCATCATGCCAAGTTCGTCCAGCATCATCGCTTTCACCCAACGGGTCGGCTCACGGCTTTGGATTTCAACCAACTGCCGCGCTTCCTCCTCCGCATACCCTCGCTCGCGATAGACCTCGAATAACTCGGCGCGCTCGCCATCGGGAAAATGTTCCACCTCCCATGCCTCACGCTCCCATTCCTTGCGATAATATTCCTGCTCGCTTTTGGTTGAGAGGTAGGCGCCCGTTGCCATTGAAAAGCCGTCTGCGAAAAGATTAGCCAATCCGAGAATGAGAATGACGGGCGTTCCAAGTTGAGCGCCCGCCACGCCGCTGACCACCGCAAACGTGGTGATGATTCCATCCAACCCGCCATAGACCATCTCGCCGAGATACTGACTGCCTGCGCCGCCATGCTTCTCGTCGGCTTGGGTGATGGCTTTTTGGGTGTGTGCGTGAGCTGAAGACCGTATATCGCCATGCTTAAAAGCCTTACGCGCTTCTTCGAGTCGCTTGGATGGACCTGTCATTTATGGCTCTCCTGTTTTTTCGCGATAGCCCGATGTAGAATTTCAAGAAATTCATTCAGCGGCACACGATGGATGCGCGCCGCCCATTCTACAGTGACAGCTTTTGCCGCCAGCATTCGCAGGGAATAACGTCCCACTCGTTTGACGCCGAAAATTTCCATCACATCGGCGATGTCACCGTATTCTTCAAGAATTGCAGACACGCGTGTATTTTTTGTAATTTCCATCAGATTCATTCTACTTTCCATACCACATGCGCGCAAGAAGGTTATCCTTGAGCATGAACTGATGATATAGCGCCGCGCCAACATGCAGCACAACCAGAAGCGCCAGCGCGGGAGCGATGAAGCCGTGAAGCATACGGGCATTGAAGGCGTAAAAGTCCACAGGTAATGATGCGCCTGAACCGCCAAAAATAATGGGCAACAAGCCTGCCTGTAAAGAGAGAGACATACCGCTGACTACCATCAGAAACACAAGCACATACAATGCATAATGAACTACTTTTCCGATCTGGTCTAAAAACACATTACCCGTTGTGGCGGAAGTTGGTCTGGGAAAACGGGAGCGCGCGATAAATCGGGCAACAACAATGATCAGGGTGACAACGCCCAGCGTGATATGGATGCCCAGCGGTACGAACTTCCCAGCATCATTGGGAAGTCCGCTCATGTACTTGCCGAGGAGAAACATGGCGAAGAGCAGGAAGACCGTCAGCCAGTGGAAACTGACTTGCAAAGGGTGGTAACGAGCGGGTGTATTTTTTGACATGATTTTTTCCTCTTGATAGAGACCTAATGAAATTTGAAGACCAAAATCGGCTGGTGTCCTGAAGGTTCGAGCTTTTCAACCGAATTATGAAAAGAACCCTGCGAGATGTTCGAATTTGAATCTAAAAACTTATTAAGATCTGTAAGTTAGACTGCTTTGATTTGATAAGCAGGTCGGGGCGAAATAGTGTTCTTTGGAAGTGTTCCTTTCCCAGGAACAGGCGTTGCTTCTCGGGGGAGCCTGTAAAACGGGCGATTCTCCCAGTTGAGTATGGTGGCAGCGGATGGCATCCTGCATATGGAACGCGCCCAATTCATCATTTTTGATCCGCAGGAGTTGATTGAACGAGAATTGGTCTAAGCGTTAGCGCGTTCGACTTTCTGTTTACGTTGAATTTTAA
>JBBSCM010000143.1:0-9460 GCA_038250295.1 Anaerolineales bacterium
CGATTACAATTTCTCTCGGCATGGTGTTCTTCCTCTCCTTTTCACTCGACAGTGATTGGAGAAAGATACCATGCCTTTTAACTCAAGTTACCCTGTCTTTTACCTTCAACCTTGCGCTGTAATAATAATTTGGGAGAATAAAAGGAGAGCAAAATGTATCAAACCGATATGTATGAGGGCGTACACGCAGAAACAGTTACCATGACCGGCGCAAACGGTGATCAGATCAACGCTTATTTTGCGCGTCCGCTGGGACAAGGTCCCTTCCCTGCCATGGTGTTGGCACATCACATGCCCGGCTGGGATGAGTGGTATCGCGAAACTGTTTTCAAGTTTGCGCATCATGGCTATGCCACGATTTCGCCGAATTTATATTTCCGCGCAGGGCATGGCACGCCGGAAGACGTGGCTGCAAAAGTCCGCGCGGATGGAGGCATCCCAGATGATCAGGCTGTCGGCGATTTAGCAGGAGCTATGCAATATCTCCGTTCATTAGATTATATAAATGGAAAAGTGGGCATCTTCGGCACCTGTTCAGGTGGAAGACATGCTTACTTAGCCGCCTGCCGCGCCTCAGGCTTTGACGGGGTGATCGATTGTTGGGGTGGAGGTGTTGTCATGGAAAAAGATCAACGGGATGCAAAACGTCCCGTCGCGCCGATTGATTACACTAAAGATCTTCCCTGCCCCATTTTAGGTTTGTTCGGGGAAGAGGATAGCAGTCCCACCCCGGAACAAGTCAAACAGCATGAAGCGGAACTCAAAAAATATAACAAGACTTATGAGTTTCACATGTATCCTGAAGCGGGACATGGTTTCTTCTATTATCACCGTCCGATGTATCGCCAGTCACAGGCGGTGGATGGCTGGCAAAAGATTTTTACCTTTCTTGAAAAATATCTGAACACTTCGTCCTGAGCGGAGCCGCATAATTTTCGCGGCGCAGTCGAAGGACAACATTAACAACGTCCCGCAGATTGCCTAGGTTCAAGCCTGTTTGCAGAATAAACCTGCGGGACGTTTCCGTATAAGGAGAAAAACCATGTGTACAATGATCGTTGAAAAAGTAAAAGTAGATGGCAGCGGCAAAGGCATCAGTGGATGGTTTACTTTGGAACAGGCCAATGTATCTTATGACCACCCATTTAATGCTCCATTCGAACATGCGCTCAATATTGACTTTGTGAATGAGGCACAAGGACCATCTGCGCGTGTGGCAGTCGAGATGAGCGAATCGGCTGCGCGCGCGCTGGTCAAAACGATTTTGGCCGTGCTCGATCAAGCCGAAGCAGGTGGACACTTGGTTTGAGAGGTCAAACAAAGCATTAGGTCCAGGCAGGTTAAAACAAGAAAGACATAGTAAAATCACTTTCATGGAAATTCAGATCGCTGTTGCCAAGATCAATAAATATGCCGTCTCTGAAAGCGGAGATACTCTGGAAGTGGTGGAACGCCCCACGGGCGGACTCTCCGTTGTGCTGGCAGACGGTCAAACCAGCGGACGAGGCGCGAAGGCCATTTCTATGATGGTTGTGCGCAAGGTCATTGGCCTGATCGCAGAGGGAGTACGAGATGGCGCAGCCGCACGCGCCGCATCAGACGCATTGTTTGCAGATAAACAAGGCAAGGTGATATCAACTCTTAACATTGCCTCCGTGGATTTGCACAGCAACACTATTGTGCTCACACGTAACAATCCGGCGCCTGTCTTTATCTGCCGTGGAGAACAAATTGACGCACACACAGAAGAAAGTGAACCGCTTGGAACCTCACGCAATGTGCGTCCTGTCATCACCGAAGTGAGAGTTGAAGCCGACCTCACCATCGTTATCTTCACGGATGGAATCAGTCACGCCGGCGAACGTCGCGGCCAGCCAATGAATGTTGCCGGGACCATCCGCTCGCTGATTGAAGACCAGGATCCTTCCCCACAACAACTGGCAGATGCACTCCTTGGGCATGCCATCAATCTCGATGATAACCGCCCCGCAGACGACATCAGCGTACTGGTGTTAAAAGTATGCCCACGCACGGGGGATGAAGTAAGACGAATGAGCGTCCGGCTGCCGATCAATGGCTAAAAAACACCTGCGCAAATCAAGCTCACGCGCACATCGCTGGCAGCATCTTCGAGCCTCTTTCCGGGATACCACCATCCTGCTCGGTGAATTCCGCTCGGCGGTGGTCTGGTTCTCTGTTGCAATCCTGGGCGGCGGCATTTTATTTTATTTTCTATCGAAGCTGCTGAACGAGCCCGTTGGCAGCATCATTGAATCCATTTATATTGTCCTCACCATTACGTTCCTGCAACCCCCCAATCGTGATTTTCCAAACCATATTGTTTTACAATTATTTCACTTTTTCATGCCGATTATTGGCATAGTTATGCTTGCGCAGGGATTGGCAGATTTCGGAAGCCTGCTTTTCAATCGCCGCGCACGCACGAAGGAATGGGAAATGGCAGTCGCATCCACTTTGAACAAACACATTATTCTCGTAGGGCTCGGGCATCTCGGCTATCGCGTTGCGCTCAAGATGCATGAAATGGGCGAGCAAATTACAGTGATCGAATTCAACGCAAATACAGATACACTGAACGTCATCCGCAACCTCGGGATTCCCGTCATTCATGAGGATGCCACCCGTCCCGCTTCCCTTGAAGCCGCAAATGTCAAAGATGCGCGCACCATCATCATGGCAAGCCAGAACGACGCCATGAACTTGCAGATCGCCCTTAAGGCGCGCAGCATGAACCCAAAAATAAAAGTTGTCGTGCGTATTTTTGATGAAGATTTTGCGCATGCACTCCAGGACCAGTTTGGATTCATCGCATTGAGCGCCACCGAAATGGCTGCGCCTGTTTTTGCCGCCGCCGCTTCTGGAGTGGACGTCACGAATCCCATTTCGATTGAAGGTCAATTACTGAGTCTCGCGCGCTTCGGCGTGTCAGAAACATCTCCATTTGCAAATAAAACCGTTGGCTATGTGGAGGATAATTATCGTCTCAATGTGGTCCTGCTCAGGCACGATCATCAATCTGAAATGCACCCAACAGATAAAAGCCCGGTCCACGCAGGAGATACCATTGTAGTACTCGGGGTGCCGGAGCAATTGAATCAACTTTTACACGATAATGAAGGATGATGATAGTAGACCCCTCATAGGCATAGTCGGCCCATGCGGCTCGGGGAAATCCACGCTCATCGCCGGTTTGGACAAACACGGCTATCGCTGCCGCCACATCGCGCAGGAACATTCCTACGTCAAATATATGTGGCAGCACATCACCAATCCCAATATCCTTATCTTTTTACAATGTTCGTTTGAAAACTCCACCTCACGCCGAAGATTAAACTGGGTGCCCGCCGATCACGAAGAACAGCTAAGAAGGCTTTCTCACGCACGCGAACACGCCAACTTGATCATTAATACCGATTCACTAACTGCGGAGGATGTTCTCGCCCAGGCATTGGACTACTTAAGCGAACATATCAAGTAAGACAAGTTTTCTGTTCTCAAGCATTACGCTTCTTTCCTGCCCTCGAAAATGTTCCTGACACAACAGGCAGCATCTCCCCGAATCAGTGGAAAGTCAACCCGCAGGATAACCGCAGCAGGCAAACGGCCCAGAATGAAGCGGCTTTGATTGTCCGCAACTCTCAACCATAGGACCTTCAAGTTATTCCATCAGTGAATATACCCACAAATCAATCAATGGAGTATAATCGCGTCCGCGCCAGCCAGAGGCTGGCATTTTTTTGGATGGAGTGAACCATGCGTAATCGAAATAACTGGCTCGTTGTAATCATTCTATTGATAGCATTTTCGCTGTGGATAGACCTTACCAAGAACATAGTAATTTATAACCCCTTCGACAACACCCCGCTTGTAGACCGTAACGTGGACTTAAAATTAGGTCTCGACCTGCGTGGCGGACTTCAGGCTCTCCTTGAAGCAGATGTCCCTGCGGACACCGTTGTGACTTCTGAAGAACTGACAAACGCTAAGAACATTCTGCAAAATCGCGCAAACGCCCTGGGGGTAAGCGAAATTTCGATGCAAACCGCAGGCGACCGCCGCATCGTGGCGGAATTTCCCGGCATTACCAACCCCGAGGAAGTAGTCGCCGCGCTAAAACAGACCGCGTTGCTTGAATTCGTAGATATGGGAACCACTCCCGTTGCAGAGGGAACGGTTATCAAGACTGACTTCGGTCTTACAGATGCCGCGCCAACAACTGACAGTGGAGAAACCATTTACCGCACGGTGATGACCGGAGCCGGTCTTGAGACCGCCAGTGTGCAAAGAAGCCAGTCGGGGGCGTATCAAATTGCCTTCGTCTTAAAATCTGACTCAACCAGTGCTTTTGGGGAATATACTTCTTCTCATCGCGGGCAATATCTTGCAATCGTACTCGACAAACAGGTGGTATCCACTCCGACCATCAATGACCCGATCACAGACGGTCAGGGTGTGATCACCGGGAATTTCACACAGGAATCCGCTCAAACGCTTGCCGTTCAGCTTCGTTCGGGCGCCCTGCCTATTCCGATTAAAGTTGTGGAAAGCCGCACAGTTGGCGCCACACTCGGCGAAGAGAGCATCCGCAAGAGCGTTTTGGCGGGAATTATCGGTATGTCTGTTGTCATATTATTCATGGCCCTTAACTACCGTGTACCCGGCATCATTGCCGACCTTGCCTTGATCTGTTATGCGCTGTTCAGTTTGATGCTATTCAAATTGATTCCTGTTACCCTTACGCTGCCAGGCATTGCCGGGTTTATTCTAAGCCTCGGCATGGCAGTTGACGCAAACGTGTTGATCTTCGAACGCCTTAAAGAAGAATTACGAGCAGGAAGGAATTTACGTCAGGCCATTGATCTGGCCTGGAGCCGCGCCTGGCCATCCATTCGCGATTCAAACACATCCACGCTCATTACCTGTCTAATTCTGTTTCTCTTCGGCAATACATTCGGAGCCAGCATGGTGAAAGGTTTTGCTGTCACACTGGCTTTAGGCGTGGGCGTAAGTCTTTTTACGGCGATCATCGTTACGCGCACATTCTTACATACGATGCTTGACAGAATTCAATTCGCCGAGCACCCACGCTGGTTCGGTCTGTAGGCCGTATTTTCCATACGCTGTGCATAGGAGCACACAATGAATATCATTAAAAATCGTTACGTTTACTTTTTAATCTCCCTGATTGTGATCATCCCAGGTATCATCTTCATGGGTTTGAACTGGCAACAGACAAAAGCAGGGCCATTACAGCTCGGCATTGACTTTCGCGGCGGCTCGTTGCTCGAAGTGCAATTTGAAGGTCAACGCCCTTCTGCAGAAGAAACAGCGGCACTCTACAAGGAATTCTCCACTGAAGAGCAACCCATTGCCGAGCCGGTTGTTCAATCTTTGGGCGAGGATGCACTTTCCATTCGTTCAAAAACAATGACCGATGAGACCAAAGGTCTGATCGTGGCTGAAATGGAATTCCGCTTTGGATCCAAAGTAACCGTTCAAAACTTTACGTCTGTCAGCCCTTCGGTTGGAGCCGAGGTTACAGTTGCGGCTGGCTATGCCATTCTTGCGGCAGCGCTCGCCATCCTCCTTTATATCTGGTGGGCATTCCGCAGCGTAGAACATGCATACCGCTACGGCACAGCCGCCATTCTCGCCATGTTACATGATGTATTGGTTGTTCTCGGTGTGGAAGCCATTCTTGGTTACTATCTTGGCTGGGAAGCAGACGCGCTCTTCCTCACCGCCCTGCTGACCGTCATCGGCTTCTCTGTTCACGATACGATTGTGGTGTTTGACCGCGTCCGCGAAAACTCAGGTATTTACCGCCGTATTGAATATGAAAAAATGGTAAATCACTCCATTGTGCAAACGTTGGACCGCTCCCTTACCACGCAGCTTACCGTGATGTTCACCTTGTTCGCCCTGGTTCTTTTCGGCGGTGATAGCATTCGCCATTTTGTAGTTATCCTGTTGGTGGGCATTTTCAGCGGAACCTATTCCTCGATCTTTAATGCAGCCCCCATTCTTGTCGTTTGGGAAAACCGCGAGTGGACGACCTGGTTCAAACGCAAAGAAGAAGCGGCCATCTAATCGATCATCAAAAAGGGACATCCACAAACGATGTCCCTTTTTGATTCTGCTTATTGGAACCTTCAAAAGTTTGGGAATTTATGGCTGAGAATTGGTCGCTTTTCTTTCGAGGTTTTCTAATCGGAATTTCCATCGCGGCACCCGTTGGGCCAATCGGCGTGCTATGCATCCGCCGCACATTGGCAGAAGGAAAGCTGAAAGGGTTTTTATCTGGGATGGGCGCCGCCAGCGCAGATATGGTATATGGCGCGATTGCGGCTTTTGGTTTAACAGTCATTACAGACCTGCTGATTGAAAATGCATTCTGGCTTAAAATCGTTGGCGGATGTTTTCTTCTATATCTTGGAATAAAAACATTTCGCGAGAAGCCTGCTGAACATGCCGCACAAGTTAATCAAAGCGGAAATTTCGGGGCGTATCTTTCAACTTTTTTCCTTACCATCACCAACCCCATGACGATCTTATCATTTGCGGCAATCTTTGCGGGGACTATGTTTATCGGAACAACCAGCGCACCCATTGTATTGGTAGCGGGAGTGTTCGCAGGGTCAGCCTGTTGGTGGCTCACACTCAGCCTCGGGGTCGGTTTGATGCGTGATCGCCTCACAGCAAATCATATGGCATGGATCAATCGATTTTCAGGCATGATCATTGTGGCATTCGGGATCTATGCACTGGCTTCTTAAAACGCAAAACAGAAAACCAGGTCGTTGACATTTGTACCGCTGGTGCCTGTTTTCACCAAATCATCCATCGCCGCAAAAAAAGAATACGCATCATTTCTGGAGAGGTGATCTGCTGCGCTCATCCCAAGCGACTCGGCCCGTTGAGCAGTTTCACCTGTCACCACTGCGCCGGCTGCATCGGTAGGGCCATCCTCGCCGTCAGTTGCCAGAGTTATGAACATGATATTTTTCAAGCCAGCTAAAACATCCACAGCTGCAAGCGCCAGTTCCTGATTTCGACCTCCTCTCCCATTTCCTTTTAACGTCACAGTTGTCTCGCCGCCAGCCAGCAAACAAAATGGACGCGGCATCGTATCCAACGATTCCTTAAGCTCACATGCAAGGTCATAGCCAACCATCTGCGCTTCACCTTGAACACCTGCTTGAGTAATTTTTGTTTGAAAGCCTTCATTTCGCGCCTGGCTTTGCGCGGCCAACAATGCTATTTCGTTACTTGCGATCACAGTATTTTGGACCCTGTCGAATATTGGATCATTGGGTTTCAGAGTCTCTTGTAAAGATCGAGCAATCGAATCGGGGATTTTATTTTTCAGGTCATATTTCTCGATAATGGATAATGCATCTTCGCACGTGGTTGGGTCGGGCGCAGTAGGGCCAGATGCAATTGCCTCAAAAGATGCATTCACCACATCTGAAAGAAGCAAGCTGACAACATGCGCGCCACGCGAAGCGGCAAGGCGCGCCAGTCCCCCACCTTTGAGTTGGTCAAGGTGGCGGCGCAAAACATTGATCTCATCAATTCGCGCTCCACAAGCCAATAATTCAAAAGTTAGCGTTTGTAAATCTGCAAGAGAAACTCGCGGCGCGGTCATCAAAGCTGAGCCGCCGCCCGAGATGAGACATACAAGTAGATCATCTGGAGTCAGCCGCGAGATAAATTTTGTGGCGGCTTTCCCCGCTTCCATACTGGCCATGCCCGGAACTGGATGATCTCCCTCGATAACCGTAACAGGCGCAACGGTCAGAGGTGATGCGTGCTTGGTAACGATCAGAGTGTCTGTTAATTCGGTTGTATCTGCCAATGCCTGGGTCATGGCACAGGCTGCTTTCCCCAATCCAAAAGCAAATACTCGCCGCGAAAAGGGCAGGGGATGCCCACGCAAATATTTTTTTACAGCTATGCCTGATTCAACTGCATTGAAAGCAGATGCAAGAATACGTGTTATCGAGCCGCGAGATGTATGTGCTTTCAGGGTAGATGTAAAGAATCTTTCTTCGGAGAACATGGTTTATTAATCTTCCCTGCGCCGGCGATGGTATTCTCCCTTGTTATGATACATCGCATCATCGGCCATATTAATGACTTTTTCAAGCGAGAGGCCGGCGGCACTGGTGGCAGAGCCGAGCGAAATGCTCAATTCAGGCTCGCTATAATATTTGTTATTCAAACCAATTAATACCTGAATGCGTTTTGCAGCTTCTAATGCCAACTCTTCATTCATATCAGGCATGATGATGGCAAATTCATCCCCGCCAATACGCGCAATAACCTGAGTGGAATCAAATGCAGCAGTAAGCGCTTCAGCGGCCCGGCGGATCAGCTTGTCACCTCCCTGATGCCCAAGCGTGTCGTTGACATGTTTCAGGTGATTCAGATCCGCAATAATAATGCTGAGCGGGTCTGTGCGCTGATTTTCCAATTTCGTGATTGTCTCTTCAAAAAAAGCCCTGTTATATAAGCCGGTCATCACATCGCGGGTCCCAAGATAGCGCAGGTATTCCTCCGCTTTTTTACGCGCGGTAATATCTTGAATGGCCATCAGCGCCCAGCCAAAGCTCTCTTCGTAACCGGGCATGATGCGAAAGTCAAGTTTTATGTTGATCGGTTCGCCGTCAAGCGCATAATTGATACCGTCGTATTCATAAGTAAGTTTTCCGTTCCATAAATCCACCAATTCCCTGGCAAAATGCTCTCTCATCTCGTCTCGAAAGACCATGTTCAAGTTTGCTAAAAGATGTTCCTTGGAATTTGCTTTAAATAGTTCCACTGTTTTCTTATTCACGTTGAGAACTTTTATTAACGCGGTGCAATGCCCAACGACTTCAGGATGTTTGCGAAGATGATTCTGCAGGTCAACTATGCCTTGAGCGCGAAGAGTATCAAAGAATGCTTTCAATGCGCTGTAGTCTTCCTCCCAAAGCGAGATCGGTGATGATTCAAATAAATTTTGAAAACGGCGCTCGGCATTTTTACGGAGCGTGACATCTTCGATGGTGACCAGCACCCGCTCCCAAGTCTGCTCATGATCCGGCAGGATGCGCCAATGCAGAATAATGTCGAGCGGCTCTCCCGCCAGTGTGTAATTGATCCCCTCGCCTGACCAATCCAAATCCCCATTCCAAAGCGCGAGCAGTTCATCTCGAAAATGATGACGCATACCATCACGGAAAATATTCCCAAGATTGGAAAGCAGCATCTCTTTCGAATCGGCTTTAAACATGGATAATGTTTGTTGATTAACATCCAGAACCGTCATCTGTTGAATGCAATCGTCAACAAAGCCGGGATGCTCATGCATGTGAGAATCCAATGAAATAACACCCTGCTGGCGCAGCTCATCAAACAGTCGTTTGATATTGCTGTAATCCTCTTCCCAGAGTGA
>JBBSCM010000144.1:0-9430 GCA_038250295.1 Anaerolineales bacterium
CGGCATTTGGCTTTTATGATGGGATCATTTACAAGGAACTGAGCTGGTTCAAGCCGCAGACCGTCGCCACACTGGAAACAAGTTACACACAAGATGTGCCGTCTACCATCCGCTTTTGGGATGTTTCCACTGGAGATGTGAAACTTGCGTTTCGCGGCTGGGACAATGTTCAAGGCGTAGACAACGGCGGATTCGCGCTGGAATTGGATGACGCGCAAATTTCCACTGACCGCACAATTTTGAAGGTATCGCTGCGCTTCGACACCCCTGGGCTTTCCACTGCAGGCGCGTGGAATCTCACCATGACTGATTCACAGGGCAGACTCTATCCGCTGACTGACATCACTCCGCAAACGATGGATGCAGGCGTGACGCGCGTGTATCAAACCATCCCCTTGCAAGCGGGCGAACACATCATCCTGGACATGGTCAGTTTTCCGCAACAGGGACGGATGCCCATCATGTTGGATTTTTCTGAGAACCCCGCCAAGTTCACTTTTGATCCAGGCGTCCTAAAAATCGGGGAATCAATACCACTTGACGAGGAAATGCAGGCGAATGCCTATCTCCTGCATCTCGTTGGCGCACAAAAGACCACAGCCAATGAATTGCTGTTTGAGTTCGATACAGAAGGATATATCAACGGCGCGATGCTTTCCTCACCAACGGCCAGCGGCTCATCCATGCACCCTGCAAGTAATACCAAATTTACTGCCGCACTGTCATTTTCCGAAATGCCGAATAAGCCAATTGAAATTGAAGTGACAAGGATTTACTATGATGCCCTCGGCTCCCCTTTGGAATTCCAGACAGCAAAATCCATGTTCACCGATCTACCTGCTGTCACACCCGTACCCAGCCCTACCGCGCAGCCTGAACCAAAATTTACGTCACAGGAACCGCTCTTCCTTGAAGCGCAGGCTCTTTCAGAAAAATTTGACAACGCTGTTGTTCAAGGTCCAGGCTGGGTTCATGTGGTCAGTGAAATCGTCACAGAAAATATGCAGCAGGGGCAAAACTATCCGCCGCCCTATTATCAAGAGGAGCAATGGTTTGAGATTGACTCTAAAGGCTGGGTCACGCGGAATCTCATCACACATAGGGGCAGAGATGGAACCATTCTTCAGCAAAGCGTTTCAGTCGGTACGCACAGCATGAACCTGACTACCGGCGAAGCGATGGAATTCCCCACATATCAGCTTTCGCTCAATTGGATTCTTTCGGATTTGGATTACGCATTGAGTCATGGTCAAAATGTGTCTCGTGAAGAAACCATCTGCGAAGACGCTTCACCCTGCCTGTTGATCACGATGAAAGATGGAAGCATTGCACGCCACACCTGGATCAATCTGGAAAGCGGACAGCAGGTCAAATTGCAAACATCCCAGCAAATGTTTGATGGGACTGAAAACATTCAGTTTACACAAACCTTCCTGCCTGTCGAGCGGGTTGATGTTCCACCGCAGGAGGTTTTGGATATGTTTGCGCGGGTGTTGTTCCCTGCTCCGTAGGGGGAATTCGTGTCGTACTACAAATTCCTTAACGCCACCTCGTCCACAAACGCTCCCAGTCCGCAACGCCAAAACCAGGCGAAGAGATGAAAGAGGGCGTAACCAAGCAGGACGCCCAACGCGTTTAAGATAACATCGGTCACGTCTACGGTGCGGTAGGGGCCGACGAATAAAGACATCCCAAATTGGACAGTCTCAATTCCAAAGCCGAGCGCAAAGGCCAGCCAGAAGAAATCTCGCGCTTTGATGTGGATAAGAAAACTCAGTCCAAAGCCAAAAGGGATGGTCAGCAGAATGTTATCCATAATTTCGTAGAAGATGGCAGTTGGTGCGCCATCAAATAGGATAAGATACTTGAATGGGGTTAGATTTACTTGCGAAAGTATGTATGTTGCATCCAGTCTTCCTTGTAATATAAATTCCCTTTCCAGCGGAATAGGAAACAATACGGCGCTGACCAGCATCATCAGATATAGCCAGAAAAATGAAAAAACCAGCAAATACCAAGGGTTGTGCTTGCGCCGCCAGAATATCACTAACAGAACAGTAAGGATGAGCAGACCTATAGACCATTCAAAAATACCGAAGTCGTGCATGAGAATCCTTTTAGAGCAATGATCAGTTATCAGGGCGGGGGACGTCCATAATTATACAGGAATGACCGATCTTTGATTTTCAACTTTTGGACATTTAACCACCCAACCTTTTTGAGGCTGGGCGGATATATATAGTGTAGGGCGAGGATCAGCAACAACAACATTCAACGACTTAAGCACGGCGATATCAGAGAACTGGAGTTTCTGGTCTCATGCCATTGCATAGGCTGTGTGCTCAGCCTATGCAATGGCATGAGACCTCGGGCTGGCCGAGGATGTTGGTTCAGACGGGGTTAAAAAACGGGATAAAGGAGGTGACTTTATAAGCATTTTCTGAAAAATATATTTGCCGGAATATGAACATCATCGTCAAAACAATAAAAGTTTTTTGCAAAAATAGGAGACAAAATGAAAAAGCATTTGCAACGCCTTAATATTTTACTGAGCATCTTGTCGATATTAACTTTTACTTTTTTTCCGACAAATGCAGTTTTTGCGGCTACTTGCACTGGTTCTGCCTGTAATGGAATGGATCCAGCTGGAACAACCTGCTGGAATGATGCCATTGACGCGGTTATTCATTATGCATCCACCATATACAACATAAACAAGTATTCGCCCGGTTGCGTCGCAAATTGGTCGTATACGAGAAACACCTCTGCTACCTGGTTAGCCGCGGAGACCGTAGGTGTAAACACCTACTATGGCAATACAACCTACGTGTGGGTGTGGAACAGCATGTATGATGGTTCTGGTGTAGTCTGTACAAAGGGGCATAAGGGTTCATCGTACGGGAATTACACAGTACACACAACCAGCGCATGTGCATGACCACTATTCAACCATACCAAAAGAGAGGATCTACTCATGAAAAAGATAAGTAAGTATTTCAAACCTATGCTTGTTGCCTTGACCATTATAACCATCATTGGAGCAGTCGCATTCCTAGCTTTGAATGGTGTGAACGCCGTATCGCAAAACACTCCCCTGGGAATTAGTGGGTACAATATTAATCAAATATCAGGTGATGTTCAAGTTAACTTGAAGAACATTGTAATTCATACAAGCGATGTTCAAACAGAACTTTGTATTGAGATGCCAACCTTGGATCCGTGGAATCCCTATGCAACACTTACTGTGGACGGGACGATCGTTCCGAACAGCGAAGTAGCCCTGATTAATGCAAAAGATCCCAAAGTCATGGAGACATCAAACCGCTGTTATTTATTCACCTTTCTTCTCTCGACAAATGGCAGCACATCGGGAAAGGGAGTTCTAAAGCTGGATAAACTCTGGCTAGAACTTGGCCGCGGTCAATTGACTGCTGATGTAATAGCCGAAGTCAAAACCCGCATGAGCAAAGCGGCGCCCGGGGTGGATTTTGAGATGGTGTCTGTTTCCGGGAAAGGCGGCGGAGGGGTGGCAATCAACATCACATCCAAGCCTGATAATATGAGCGATGACGATGTTATGCGTCTAATCCAACAGCTTTCGATTGACGAAGTTCCAACAAACTGGCAAACAGAGATTACCCTGAAATAGGGCGCCGCCCGGCTGTCTGTGGAGGGTGTTCTGTCCTTCCACAGACAGCCCAAAGATTTAATGATTTTAAACAACCTGGAATGGCATTATGAAGATTATATTTGCAAGAAGACACTTAACTCTTGGTATCATCATCTTTTCTTTATTAATGAATGGATGTTCTGGTGAAAACCAAATACCTAATACGGCCAGTGTCAGTCCCACTACGTTACCAAGCGCTACATCAACTCCACCTCCTACAGTATCCACGCCCAAAAAGGCGCCTACATCGACAATGCTGGCATTGCAAACCAATATCGTTTCGGCAAGTGACAATGCCTCATTTGTGAGCGAGACGTACCCAGATAACTCAGTTTTGAAACCAGGTGAAAATTTTATCAAAACCTTTGAAATTAAGAACATCAGCTCGACCACCTGGACAACCTCCTATGCCCTGGCTTTGGATCAGGCATCTCAAGAAAATGAGACTCTTGACAGCCCAATGCAAATCAAATTTCCCCAAGAAACCCCTCCCGGTGGGAAAATTGTGTTTCAACTGTCACTGGTTGCACCTGTCACACCAGGAACATACATCGTATACTGGGTTCTCAAGAATGATCGCGGGGAAACGATTCCTGTGGATGGCATCAATAATATTTGGGCAAAGATTTTGGTTTGTGATCCCAAACAGCCTTGCAATCCTCCTGTAGCCGGAGGTGGCGCTGTCTCCAACGGCGTATCAGTCACCCTGATAAAGTTTACATCCGGCGCACAAAGTACAGTTGCAAGTTTTTGCATGACCCTGCCCAACAGGAATTACGGACCCACCCCAGGCACAGTTTCCCTGCTCCTGGATCAACAAACAATTTTGGCATCAACAGGCGGGTCGCTTGAAGCAGGTTGTTTCGAATTCGAATTCCCTGTGGTGGCAACTCAGATTCAACAGGCAAAAACTGTTGCGGTCTCAATCTCCCAAGTGCGCATTATAGGCGGTCCTAACTACCCCGATGAAGCCTGTCAGGCAGCCCGCCTAACTCTCATGACTCAGTACCCGGGACTGGATTTCCAATGTCACTTTACTATGGCTGGATATTATTCCAATCTTCAAGCGCCATCTGGCATGACTTCAGAGCAGGCCAATCAAATCATTTATGATGCAATCGAAGGGGCAATTAATGGGCCGTGGGTACTCACGGCTCAATGACGAGGCTTGAATGATGTTTCCTGGGAATGTACGATTTCAGATGCTTATCTGCGGGATTATCTGTCTGCTCGCAACAAGTTGTACTCCAAATCCCACAATGGAGGCGGATATACACGGCACTCCAGGGACTGGATCAATACCCGTAAATAGGAACCCCCAAGTTGAAATTGAGTGGACATATCAGGATGCTCAACGGTTCGGTGTGGAGTTCTCCATTACGAACTACCCTATTCCGCAGGGTTTCCAAACCAACTGCCCGCTCACTCAACTTGAAATAAAAAACGATAGTGGTCAAAACCTATTGCTCTATAAAAATCCAGAGCAGATAAGTCTGGATGAATTCTATGCGCTTACCCGGAACAGCCGCTGGCTTTGTAAAAAACAATCCGAGAGCGATGGGATTGCAGAGTACCTTTTCAGCCTGACTTATTACTATGGGAATGAAACAGGTCTTCAGTGGAACGAAAAAAATACGCTCAGTGTTGAAATGGGCGAGGTTATTGCCACCAATTCCGGTTCTATGATTACTTTGCCTGGTCAGGGAACGCTCTATCTTCCTTTGGATTTCGAAACAGCGAACAAAAACATGACTTGGTCCCTGCCATCCTCCATGACCAGCAATGGAATTATGGTTGAGATCGACCGTGTGGCCATGAACCCATCATTTGCTTTGTTGGATGTTTGTATCGAATATCAGGACCATCATTTTTGGAGACCGGTTGCAGTAGTTTTATACCAGGGACAGGAGGTGTATTCAACTGAGTTCATCCCGACCTTCCCTCGTTATCCTTTCAACCGCGATACAATCCTAAAAAGCACACGAAGATGCTATTCCCTTAGCATCCCATTCAACTTTCCACTTGATTCGCTGTCATCTTTCCAGATAGGAATCAAACAGGTGGATGTCGTGAATACCGATGCTGGTGTCGTGACCATGCAGGAGTGTGAAACTGTGAAGGAACAATTGGAAAAAACTTACACCGGTCTAAAAATACAATGCTATGAGTTTGAAATCCGTGGTCAACAACAGCATTGGTTTGAGATACTTTCTCCGCCACCCGGCATTTCAACTCAGGATGCTTATAAATTGGTGGAATCCGCTTTCACACAAGCGATTCCCGGCCCCTGGTATATGGAAATCCACTAATACAATGATAACCAGGAATTTTTCTTGAAGGAACAGGAAGCAATCCAACGCTTGAAACGCGGTGATATCAACGGGCTGGAAGTTCTGGTCGCGTGCCATCAGGCTAAGGCTGTGCGCACAGCCTATCTGATCACGCGCGACCTTGGGCTGGCTGAGGATGTCGTGCAGGATTCCTTCCTTCAGGTATTTCGCGCCATGCGCGGCTTCGACGCGACGCGTCCGTTCGAGCCGTGGTTCATGCGGAGCGTGGTCAATGCTTCGGTGAAGATAATGCAAAGGTCGGCGCGACAGGTTGAGGCCGGGGACGATGCGGACGAATTCGTTTTTGCAGAATTAGCCCTGAGTGTCGAATCCGTTGAATCGCAAGTGGAGTCCATCGAATTCCAAAATCAAATCTGGGATGCCATGCAGAAGTTATCGCCGCGCCAGAGAGCGGTCATCGTCCAAAGATATTTTTTGGAGATGAGCGAAGCCGAGATGGCGAAGGAATCTGGTGCGGCGGCTGGCACGATCAAATGGCTGTTACACGCGGCGCGTGAGCGCCTGCGCGGCCTGCTGGCGGGAAGGAGCGAAGAATGAAAAACGATCGCATGAAAGACGCGCTTGAGAATATCGCTCGTCGCGGCGTCCCGGAGAACATGAATCTATGGCCGAATATTTCGGTTCAACTTGATAAAAGGAGATCTTTGATGCAAACCATTCGTACGCGACCTGTACTGATTATCGTTATTGTTGCCTTTGCGCTTCTGGCGTTGAGCGGCGTAGTTTATGCAATTGGCAAGTCGCTGGGCTATATCCCAGGCGTGGGTTTGATAGAGCAAAGCGCTCCGCTACGCGTGCTGGCGGAACCTGTCAGCGTGACGAGGGAGGGTGTAACCGTCACCGTCAAAGATGCGGTGCTCAGCGCGGATAAAACCGTGCTACTCATAAATGTCGAGGGCGTGTCGAGGGATGCTTATCCCACCGACGAATCGATTGGCTGTATGGGCAACGCAAACTTGCACCTTGCGGATGGAACGATTTTGGAAGGCGGCCATATTGGAGCAGGCGGCTGGACGCATTTCGAAAATCGCCTTGAATATGGGCCTATTCCCGCAAACGTAAACGAGGCTGTCTTGACCTTCGATTGCATTGGTTTCACCAAGTCGGGCGCGCTTCCTGAAAATTGGGAAATTCCATTGCGCTTTGCGCCCGCGCCGCCTGATATGACCGTTGCGCCCGTCATTGAACTTTCCACGCCCGTTGCAGCGATTACTCCCGCCGCAAACGCAACGGGCAAACCTGTCTTGTCTAACACAATGACAATCAACGGAATCACTTTAACTCTCGAAAAATTTGTTGAGGTGGAAGAGGGCTATCAGCTATATGGGATTCTGGATTTGAGCAAACTGTCTCTGCCAGCGCAAGGTTATTTCAACACGATGCGACTTCTCACGCTTACCGACGCTAATGGGAATCGAATCCCGTTTGAGGAAGTGCGGTCAGAGCCGCAAGAAAGCATCGTCTATGATCCCACTAAAGTTTCGTGGATTTATCGCACCAACCAGAAAGCATTTGCTGGGCCACTCGTGCTCAGCCTGTCATCTGTTGAAATGGAAATTACTCCACAAACCCCCTTTGAACTTGATCTGGGTTCCAACCCGCAAATCGGACAAACATGGGAAATCAACCGTGATTTGAACTTCGAGGGATATACCGTCCGTTTGCTATCGGCTCAGTTGGTGGAGAGCAACGATCCTCAATGGGCTTCTTTCCTCATGTTTACTTATGAAGACAAAGAAGGCGGCATTTTTATCAATGTGATGGATGATGTTCCCCAGAAGCCGCTGATAGAAGTGATGGGCGGCGGCGGGGGCGGAGGTGGACCTCTTACTGAAATAAAATTTGCATCCATGAATTATGGAGAAATTCCCAGCGGATTGCACCGCTTCACCATCAGCGCGAGTGTGCCGTACCGTATTATTGGGTCGTGGCAAGTCGTTTGGAATCCACCGTCCACAACTGATTCCATTCCGACACCTGCGCCAGAGGCGTGCCTCACGTCTGAAAAATGGGAGCAGATCAAAAATCAGCATGATGCGCTCCCTGCTGGCTTGAGCGGAAAAGTTCTGTTCACCATAGACGCCATGCCGCCGGATATCAATGTCTTCATTGCCAATTTGGATGGCAGTGATCCGCGCGGACTGGTCAGCGATTACTACCCGTCGCTTTCCCCAGACGGCACGAAAGTGCTTTTCTCAACCGATACCGGCTTGAATGTTTTCGACATCAACAGCGGACAAGCCACAGCGCTGGAAGGTATATGGGGAGGCATGAGTAATCTCTGGTCGCCAGACGGCACACGTATTTTGCTCGACAACGCGCCAGATGGGTTATATGTAGTCAACGCCGATGGCACAGGCTTGCAAAAAATCGAAACGGATTCGCCGCGCATCAATCCGATTGGCTGGCTGCCGGATAATCAGACGATTGTCTTTGACGCGCAAGTCGGCGACATCTACAACCTGTACGAACACGTTTTCAAGACATATAACCTGCAAACGGGCGAAACGAAATCGCTCTTCCCGGTCACCATCAAGACGCCCAGCGGCGCTATCTCACCGGACGGACAATGGATTGCTTACAATGGCAGGCTTTTCGGGGCTGGTTTGGATGGCGCCGTCTTTATCTCGCGGCTGGATGGCTCAGGGCGAAAACTGGTTGCCATGTTGGATAACACGCTTGCATTTCATCCGGTTTGGAGTCCGGACGGGCAATGGCTAATTATCAGCGTCGTAGAACCTTATAAACCAACCAGCCCGGTTTTGATCAATCCGTTTACCTGCCAAGTCGCTCGTTTGAATAATTTCAATGGCATGGTAGAGGGGTGGAGTCCGTAACTTCGCGAATTGAATGAAAGAAAAACAGGCGGAAGGCATTTGCTCTCCTCCTGTTTTTCTTTTGTACTTCTTCTTTCGTTTATAGTTCGCTTGCCCGTCTTGCAATCTGATCCTTCTCGCGCGCCGTGAAATCGCCCAGTGAAATATTATTCTCCTGCGAACCATCCCTCACACGTAGAGACACTTGTCCAGTTTGCATTTCGTTATCACCAACAACGATCAATACATCCCTCATGACTTGATCGTTTTACGCCAACTATCCGCAGTAGACGTCTGGAAACAGAGTCCACGCCAATGCTGTAAATAATGAGGAGAGACTTGTGGTCTCTCCTCGCTTTGAAAATATGCTAACTGGCAGCCATCTTCTTGATTGTCTCCAGTGTGGCGATGCAGTCACCGAGGGCAGAGTGATCACCGCCCTGGAGCTTCTGCCAGCGGAATGAGCCGTGATAGTCGTTCCACTCGCCAACCCATTCCGCGTGTTTCAGCATCGCGCATTCCCAGCGCACGGGCAGGAGCGTTTCGAGCCGTGGCAGGCGCGACGCAGATTGAAGCAGCAGGCGGCGATCATA
>JBBSCM010000145.1:0-9407 GCA_038250295.1 Anaerolineales bacterium
CACCTTTCCCTTCCTTGACCTTTGTCAGGCAGGTCAACTTTGCATTGGAAACGCCAATTTCTTCCTGCAACTCTGTTCTGGCATTCTTCTCTGCCGACAGACCAGGCTCACCAAATCCACGCGGAAATTCCCAACTCCAATTTCGTTCTTCATGTCGAAATTTACGAATCATCAAAACTCGGTCATCTTGCATGCACATCAAAACAACATTATATCCACCGCCTTCTTCGCTCTTTCGGTTAATCCAGCGGATATAACCACCTACTCTGCCATCAGGGAATTCAACCATGTCTCGCAAAATATAAAACCATTGGTCTTCTGCTAGAACGCCAATGTCAATCCAATGAGACGGATTACCTTCCTTCTTGAGTCTGGCACGTGTTTTCTTTTGCTCGGCAAGAATGCGTTTCTCGTCGGTGATGATTTTGATTTCACCAACATCACCTGAATTGCGAAACATATCGGGACGCTCTTTCACCAAAGCCAAATACTTGCGTAAAGAATTCATACGATACCTTCAGGGTTATTGAATTGCCATTCAATTCGCAAACTCAACCACTTCTTCCACTTCCTTTTCCGTAAACCACCTGTCCACCGCATCCGCGCCAAACATATCCAGCGGCGGCTCATACAGGCGCTGTGCTGAGCCTGTCGAAGTGTCGGCGGTTTCGAGATGACGCTTCTGCAAGAACACGCTTTGCACCGCGCGCAAAAAGCGTATCTGGTCAGCGTTGTACGCTGGCGAGTGTTGGGTCACGTAACTTTCAAACTGCCGCGCCACCAAATCCTTGTAATCGGGCAGGTACGCCATATCCAATTCGAGCAACTGTCCAAAACTGCGGGTTCTCGAAGAACTCGGAGTTCTCTTTCAGCCTTTCTTCTCGATATACTTCACGTCTTCCAAGCCTTTGAAGTGCGCATCCTGCGTCCACAGTGTGGCATTGTGTTCATAAGTCATGGCAAGGATGATACTGTCTGCCATGGCAAGTTTTAGCTCAAGCGATATTTGCGCCGCATCGATTGCAATCTTGCGATTCAATTCAATGACGCGTCCATAAGACATGATTCCCGCCGCTTGTAATGCGTTCTCTTCCCCCAAATCTAACGTGAGCCGTTTGAAAACCTCGTAAATACAGATGGAGGGGACAAGCAAATTCTCAAAATCCTGCACGGACGGAATGAAAAACCTGGCGTTTGTCCCTTTGACAAAATATTCCACCCAACCAGAAGAATCAACGACATTCATCAGCGTACCTCGTCCTCTTCCTCGCGAATATTATCGATATTCATGCCCTTGAACATTCCCAAAGCATCTTTGATGGATGGCACGATCACCAAGCGAATGCTTTTTTGGTAGGGAATGAACATCACTTTTTGCCCTGGTTTTAAATTGAATTTTTCCCGAACTTCGCGCGGGATAACGATTTGAAATTTTGAAGAGATGGTGGTTAAGGCTTCCATTTTTACGTCTCCTTTATCGAAACAAAACAGTAAGACGATTATACTTCCAAACGATTTGCAAAAGAAACAATCTCACTGACTTCATTTTCCGTAAACCAATTATCCACCGCATCCTGCCCAAAACCCACCAAAGATGGGGCATCATACAGGCGCTGTGCTGAGCCTGTCGAAGCATCGGCGGTTTCGAGATGGCGCTTCTGCAAGAACACGCTTTGCATGGTCCCGTAAATACCAGCCCGCCAATTCCAACTGCGGGTCAACCCCGCCCACGAGCAGCGGGGCTTTCATTTCCTTACGGGTGCGTTCTTCGGATATTTTGCGGGGCATGAATCCCCTTCGGGTCTGCCTCTTGGCTCTTGCTTATGCGGCAGATATTCCTGCTGGAATTCTCTGATAAAGAAATTCCTTCATATCCGCAGACTGACCCGCGTGCTCAATGGTCATACTGACCACGCGGCCATCGCTGTCAAGGTCAAGATAAATATTTTCGTTCAATTCCTGGGTTTCCACAGGCTTGTTGTTCGAGAATTCAACCAACGTGGTATCGGTATCTTCGAAATATTTAATTCGCATGTCTTACTCCTTAAAATTCCGATCAAAAAAAGCATTGTGAACAGTCTCACCATCTTCAAGCAAAACAACATGTAAAGTGCGATTTTCCATTTCTGCAATCCGTGCCCAGCGGCGAATACGTCCATCTGATTGGGTTTCTTCCCGCAATGGATTTTGAATAACACGCTCGATCCATTCATCTTGAATCATAGCACGGTCAGGGCGTTGGCGGGCGTATTGAAAGTATTGCGTTGTTTTCATGATATTGTCTCAAGCATACAGGAGAATTTCCTTCCGCGCAAGATATTCCATGATCGCGCAGACATCAACCCGCCTTTCTACATCATGATTGGGATTTTCCAATTATACGGTTTATTTTTTTTACAATTCAGGTCTTTGAAGAATTCGCCAGCATTGCATCCCTCACCAATTCCAGCGGATGCTTCGCCTCGATTCCTGTGCCATGCTTAATCTGAATCCTGCAAGCCGAGCCAGTTGAAGCGACAACTAATTCTCCAATCTCTAATCTCTGTGCTCTGATTTTCGGCAACACCCCCAACTCCCCCACCTGCATCGAAAGCTCATAATGCTCGGCATCGTAACCAAATGTGCCAGCCATGCCGCAGCAACCCCCATCGATCAAGTCCACATCAAAGCCAGCCAACTTTAACATTTCAACAGTGGCAGATGTCCCTGACGGCAGGCCATCGTCCGCAAGTCCCTCGGCGCGCTGGTGGCAATGCGGATGAAAAACAACTCGGTGGTTGAGTAGTCCCGCATGGTTTTTGCGGGGCGTATCGAAACCACCATTTGCCCAATTGCCTACGCGAAGCAGAAATTCATCCACCATCCACACCCTTTTCGAGATGGATTCAATTTCCGCGCGGCGTTCCGGCAGCAACGCGACGTATTCATGCTTGAGACAATACACTTCGGGAGGCTCGCATCCGACCACGCTCAAGCCTGCTCCGTTATCGAGGGCTTTAATCGCATCTAAAACTTTCCCAGCATGATCGCGCGCTTGTTTGATAAATCCTTTGGAGAGAAAGGACGCGCCTGCACCAACGATAGGCAAAACTTTTACGTCATAGCCCATTGCATCTAAAATATCAAAAGCAGCCTGCGCTACCTGCGGTTCCAAGTATTTAGAGAATACGTCAGATAAAAAGATAACTGTTTTTTTATTGTTCGTCTGTGACATGTCACGCTGAAAACGTGACCTACGTTTCGCGAATACGGGGAACGGTCTTTTATCTGTAATCCCCATTACCTTCGCGGTTAGCTTGCGCGACCAATCCATTTTCATAAAAATATTCGCGAAAGGCGCAATCGGTGAAAGCCATTTCGAGATCACATGAAAATAACCGAATAGATAATCATGCAGCGGCCTGCGGTGAGACTTGTAATATTCGTTCATGAACTCGTATTTCAGCCTCGGCATATCCACACCGCTCGGACATTCGGAGGTGCAGCCTTTGCAGGCGAGACAGAGGTCGAGGGCGTTATAAGCTGCTTGCGTGAGTTGTTCGTTTTCCGTGTTGGGTGTTGCGTGTTCCGTAATTAATTCGCGCAGCAGATTCGCTCTGCCCCTCGTTGAATTCGCCTCGTCCCGCGTCGCCTGAAATGACGGGCACATCACGCCATTCGCCCCTTCGGCTCCTCTCAGGGCAAGCTTCCTGCACACACCTTGTCCATTGCATTGTTCGATAGCGCCTGCAAGTCCGCGCTCGTGTTCGAAATGCAAAGCTGAATTCCAGGCATTCACGCGATAATTTTCGCCATAACGTAAATGCGAGTCCATGGGCGGCGCATCAAACATCTTTTTTGGATTCAATAAATTATCGGGGTCGGCGGCTTTCTTCAGCAGCCGCATGGCATTCGTCACTTCGGCACCGTACGTTTTTTCGATCCACTCTCCCGCAACGATCCCATCGCCATGCTCTGAAGACATGGAGCCACCAAGAGTCAAAACTAAAGTTAAAACCTGTTCGCCGATGCTCCGCAATGCGCGCACACCCTCACCGCGCTGCAGATCCAGAATCGGGCGAATATGTAAACATCCGCCAGAAGCATGGGCATAAATACCGCCTTCAGTATTGTGCTCGCGCATGATCTGTTCAACGTTACGCACAAACTCACCCAACCGCTCCACGGGCACAGCACAATCTTCGATGAATGCGGCAGGCCGCGCAGACTGCGGACGGGAATCCAGAATCCCCAAGCCCATCTTGCGGATGTTCCATACACGAGCCTGTTCTTCTTTGGACTCTGCGACTGTCAGAAATCTATTGGTGGTCGAGTAGCCTGAGGCGCTAGCCGAAGGCATATCGAGACCACGAACCGCTTCCTTCAAAGCCGACGGCTGATCCCCGCTAAACTCAATGACCAGCGCCGCGGCAGGGTCGCCGATCATCCACCCCATTTGACTCGACAACGCAGGGATACTGCGCGCGAGTCGAATGATCATCTGTGGGATCAATTCAACGGCACTGGGTCTGAACTCCAGCAAACGCGGCACATCATCACATGCATCAACAATGCTGTTATAGGTCAACACACCGAGAATGGTATGTTTTGGCTTTGGAACAAGATTTACTGTGGCGCGGCGCATCACCGCAAGAGTCCCTTCGCTGCCAGCGAGGAGGCTTGCCAAATTAACTGTGGACGACCCCACATGTGGGCGATAGACCGTTGACGATAGACCATAGTCTTTTGAATCCCATTGCGACGGAACAGACGGAGTCCACGGCAATAAGTAATTTATTCTATATCCCGCTGAGTTACGCCATGATTTGGGAAAATTCTGCTTTATTGCGTCTGCATATTTCTCGCGGATATCCAAAGCGGTCTGCAATAATTTTGATTTTCCACTTTCATCCCATGTTTCGAGCGAACCATCCCCGAGGATCACGTCCGCTGAAATTAGATGATCGGCGCTCATGCCATATAAAATGGAATGCGCGCCTGTGGCGTTGTTTCCGATCACGCCGCCCATCGTAGCGCGTTCTGCCGAGGCAGGGTCAGGGCCGAACATCAAACCAAATTTCGCCGCCGCCCGATTCAGGTCCGCAAGAACGACACCAGGTTCCACAGCCGCTGTGTGCGCCTCAGCATCAATTTTGATAATGGAATCCAGATAGCGTGAGCAATCCAGAATAAGAGCTTCGCCAATGGCCTGCCCGCCCAATGACGACCCCGCGCCGCGCGGCAGGATGGGAACTTTATATTTTGCAGCAAGCTCCACCGCCGCGATCAAATCATCCTGCGTTTTGGGAATGGCAACACCCAGCGGCTCGATTTGATAGATGGATGCATCCGTGGAATACAAAGCGCGTGAAGCGGAATCAAGTTTCAGGTCGCCGGTGAAGCGCTTTTTTAATTCATGAAGAAAATCAGGATGCATAATAGATTCTACTTTTTCTTAAACGGCTGGTTGGCCTTATCCAAATATTCAAAGAGTTCATCCTGCATTGCAGTTAGGACCTTGAGATCTTTTGTTGCCAGGTCATTTAGTTCATCCGGATCGTTTTCCAGGTCATATAATTCAAAGACCTGATCAAATCCTTTATACCCCAGATAGGCAATAAGCTTATGAGCGCCTTTGCGCATGGAGATAACGGTCTTTTTTAGAACGCCATAGGCCTGATTATCTGCTGCAAACAAGGAAAATACGGGACGCTCATTATCGGCTTGTCCGCCAAAGCCAGGCAGTGTTTTTCCATCCATATTTGCAAGGGAAGCGTTGTTTCCGGTTATGGAAAGCAAAGTTGGCAAAATGTCGATATTGCTGGTGACTGTGTAAACATCTTCCCGCTTTGTCTGTCCGGGCGCATGGATAATCAATGGGATACGAAGAACATCGTCATACATAAATTGAAAACCATGTCCCGCAAAGCCTCTTTCAAAAAGCTCTCCATGATCCGCGGTAAGAATCAAATAACTGTTCTCCAACAGCCCGTCTTTTTTTAACCGGGAAAGCAGTTTGCCAAATTCATCGTCCAACTGGGCAACCTGCCGATCATAAAGGGTGCGGCGGGACCGCAGATAGTCTTCCGGATATCCGGGAGACAGAGGATGAATTGGCTTCAGGGCAGGCTGAAATTCATCCTTGAATAATTTAAGATAATCCCTGCGAGGCCTATAAGGGAAGTGAGGCGAGAATAAATGAAAATATGCAAAATATGGCGAAGAAAGCAAATCCATTTGAGACAGCTCAAGATAAACACCGTTATATATGTCTTCATTAAGGTATGGCGCCAAATACCCTTCGATCATGGCCGCGGGAGGACCATCAGGGTAGCGCGCAAGGGTGTCTTTTTGCTTTTCGGAATTTTTGAGGGCTCGCGTTTTACGCAAATAGCCGCTTAGCAAAGAGCCCGGAACGCCTGTTTGAGAGGGAAACAAAAAATCATCCATGGCTATGGATGCGAGCGCGCGGTCATTATTAAACATCGCCGCTACAGATGAATTTTTGGAGAGGCCATAAGAATCGGGAGGCAAGAAACGATCCACATCTTCTGCGTATTGACCGAGCAAGCGGTCTGACCATACGTTTTGAGAAAAGGCAAAACGATAATAACTCGGTCCGAGCAATGAGTAGATGTTATGCCGAACCAAATCAGACCTTACCAACCCGCCCTGATTGAATGCGCGATGTTTTACCGCATCCATGCCAGTTAACATGGATGCGGTCCCGGTTGTGGTGAAGTTACCGCCACTGTAATGGGAATGGTAAACCGTTGAAGACCCGGCAAAGGCGTCGATATTAGGCGTGGTCAATCTTGGGTAGCCATATGCAGACAAGTGACGCGCAGACAACGCATCACACAAGATAATAATTACATTGGGTTTGTTAATATCATTTAACCCCATTAACGATGCGTTCCCGGAAACCAGCGACCCGGCAAGAGCCGCCCCGCTGATTTTTAAGAAATCTCGTCTGGATATTCGGGACATTTAGGTCTCTTCAATATTCAGGAAGTTATTGAACAAATGGCTGATTTGCCCGGTCGAGGTTTTCATAAAACTCGTTTTTCATTTCAGATAATATTGTTAGATCCTTCGATGCTAAATTGGTCAACTCCTCCGGGTCGCTTTCCAGATCATATAATTCATACGTCTGCTCAACATTATCATATCCCAGGTAGGTTATCAATTTATAGTTACGTTTTCGCATTGAAATTACAGCCTTTTTTATCGGGCCAAATGCAGAGTTGTCCACTGCAACCACGGAGAAGATCGGGCGGTCTTCGTCCATCTGGCCGCCAAAACCGGGCAATATCCTTCCGTCAAGGTCGGATACCTCTTTTTTTCCTGCCATGGAAAGTATGGTGGGGAGAATATCAATGTTGCCCGTCAATGAATAAACGTCCTCCCGTTTGGTCTGCCCGGGCGCATGTATTATCAACGGAATTTTAAGAACCGATTCGTACATCAGGTGAAACCCATGTCCAACAAATCCGCGCTCAAAAAGTTCGCCATGGTCAGCCGTAAAGATCAGATAACTATTTTCCAGGATGCCGCTTTCGTTTAGTTGAAGGATCAATTTTCCGAACTCATCATCGATCTGGGCAATCTGCCGGTCATAAAGGTCTCTTTGCCCGCGCATAAAATCATCCTGCAACCCGGCTGACATTGGGTGAACAGGCTTCACAACAGGCCTATACCCATCATCGCGGAATAATGTTCGATAATCAGTGCGAGGTCTGTAGGGGAAGTGAGGTGAATATAAATGAAAATAAGCAAAGTAGGGTGATTTTTCAGAATCAAGCCGTGATAATTCTGAATACACGCCATCGTAAACATCTTCATTCAAATATGGGATCAGATATCCGGGGTCCATAATCTCCGGGGCGCCTTTGGGATATCTAATTCTTTTTGGGTTATATGCTGTGTTTAAGACATTGCTTTTATTTTGATAACCAATTAGAGATGACCCGGCTATCGAATTGTTTTGAGCAGGAAACAAGAAATCATCCACTGCTATCGAGGCAAGAGCGCGGTCTTTTTCAAACATTCCGATCAAAGGGTTTTGTTGCATCAAGCTGTATGCGGAAGGATGCAAAAAACGATCAACATCCTTATCATATTGACCCATCAGACGATCAGGCCATGGGTTTTGAGAGAAGGCAAAACGAAAGTATTCGGAACCCAGAAGTGTATATGGATTATTGTGTACAAACTCCGACCTGACGAGTCCACCATAATTGATGGCGCGATGCTTCCACGGAATCATCCCCGTCAACATGGATGCGGTTCCGGTGGTCGTAAAGTTTCCGCCACTGTAGTGGTTGTGAAAAACTGTGGAGCTTTGGGCAAAAGCGTCAATGTTGGGTGTTGTCAGCCTGGGATAACCATGCAAAGACAAATGCCTTGCTGAAAATGCATCCCACAAGATAATAATAATATTTGGTTTCGTGCTGTTCGCCAATTTCAGCGGCACTGGCCGCCTGGTAGCCAACACACCGGCAAATGTGGCGCCGGCAACCTTGAGGAAATCACGCCTGGATAGCTGCGTCATTTTCCGCCTAGTAAATATTACGCACGATCACAACGACTATTGATATAAAGCTTAAGGGCAGGTAAATGTAGAAAAAAACAGCAGCCCGTTCAGCGATGCCGCCAAGAATATTTTTAATCCAAGCATTCTTTGGAGCCAATACTGCTACGAGAATTCCCACAGAAAGTGTTATTGCCCACCACAACAATTCACTGCTTAAAAACGCATCAATATCTTCGTAGGTTTGAAACAACACCAGTCTCAACATGGATGAAATCAGCACGATCAGCACCGCCAATATCGAACGTGCTTGAAATTCATCCTTGTTCTTCAAAGGGAGAAATATCGTGAAGTGTAGAAACAAAACTCCAACAAGCAAAAATATACTCTCCAATAGATTTAAGGAGAATGAGTATGCATAAATTGACAGTATCTGATCAATGGTCAGGTAGAACATCCACGAAGGAAGTTTATAGAATGAAGTGACTAATGTCCAGGAATAAACGAGGAAGACGATTACCGCATAGACACCCCAAACACTTTTCCTATCGGGCAGTCTCTCGCTAAACAGCCTCGTCAATCTCTGCTGGGCACTCCCGATCATTTGGCCTTGCCCTGATTTGCAACTGCCGCAGCTTTCTTTGCGGCTTCCTCCGCGTCACCAAGATAGTAATTCTTGATGGGCTTGAGGTCTTTATCCAATTCATAAACAAGCGGCAAGCCTGTTGGAATGTTAAGCTCGGTGATCTCTGCTTCAGAAATATTATCGAGATATTTCACCAATGCGCGAATGGAATTCCCATGCGCAACGATCAAAACACGCCTGCCAGATTTGATATCAGGCACAAGCGTGGAATGCCAATAGGGCAGAACTCGATCCAGCGTAATCTTAAGC
>JBBSCM010000146.1:0-9395 GCA_038250295.1 Anaerolineales bacterium
AAATGAGCCTTGGCATCATCCAACAAGGATTGACCGGATTTGGGATCACGGGCATGGACCACCGCAAGATAAACCGGCTTATTGCCATATTCTTCTTTCGCTATTTCGATCACACGATCCAGCGCGGCTTTGCGGGTGCGGACCCGCTCCGCCATATTGAGATCGCCGTTTCGCAAAATGGCGATCGGTTTTACGTTAAGAAGAGAAGCCAGCGCGGCCTGCAATGTTTTCACACGCCCAGACATCTTTGCATATTCAAGAGTATCCAAAGTTAAAATAACGCGAACGTTATATTTAGTAGCTTCCAAATACTTGACGATCTCATCCACACTCTTGCCGGCGCGTTCCAACTTGCGGGCCTCGCGGCACATTAAGCCAATGCCGAGGGAACCACAGGCAGAGTCAACTGGGATGACATTGAATTCGCCCTTCAATTCCTCAGCCGCAGCAATCGCAGAGGCATAGGTGCCGGATAATTTTGCGGTAATGTGAATCGAAAGGATCGTATCGCCCTTCTGAGCCACCTTGCGATAGAACTCAACGAATTGATGAGGGGAAGGCTGGGAGGTTTTTGGAATACGCTTGGTTTCCTCCACCAGTTTGTAGAAACCTTCGTTGTCCAACTCCACGCCCTGAAGATAGGATTTTTCCCCGAACAAAATGTTCACAGGGATCGTATCAATGCCAAATTCCTTTTGCCATTCCGGGAGGATATCTGCAGCGCCGTCGGTCACAATTCTCAACATGGTTTACTCTCCTTCAAGATTAAGATTTTGGTCTTCCAATTGATCACGCAAAGCCAGAAGCGTTCGATGATAAAGGCTCTTGACTGCGCCTTCACTTCTTCCCATAATTGCGCCGATCTCCGCATTCGACATATTTTCAACAAATTTCAAGATCAGCAGGTTTTGCCGTTCACCGGGCAGTTTACGGATCATTTTAAGTAATGTATCCTGTTCCTGTGAACGAACTAGATTCTTTTCCGGGTGATCTCCCTTTGCAGGAAGAATTGGCAGATCATCCAGTGGAATTTCCTGTTTGCGGCTGCGGTCACGGTGCCAGTTCGCAACAAGATTATGAGCGATCCGATACAGCCACGCCGAAAACGGCACACCACGATCAGTATAGTTCTTGATGTGGTTCATCGCCCTCTGGAACACGCGCGCGGTGAGATCCTCCGCATCGTGAACGTTGCCCGTTCTATAGTACACATAGTTGAAGATGCGTTCCACATAACGCTCATACAGCTGACCGAAAGCATCGCGGTCGCCCTGTGAAGCGCGCAAAAGAATTTCTTCTTCGTTATATTCCAAATCCAGCAAGTTTAAAACCTTACCGGCGGGTTGAATTAAATAACACCGCCGGATTTGAGAAGTTGCACTGAGTATAACATGTAGCATTTCAAATCCATTTCAAGCACAGGGCGGATGAAGAACAACGCCTCACCCTTAGCCCGAGCCTGTTTCGTCTCGATCAGCATTTTCTGCCTTCAAGAGTCTCCTCGCTGAGCGGAGTGAGGACAGCCCCATCGTCCGAACGCAGTCGAAGCGTTTCTTGCAACAAATTTCTTCTACATCATGGGCTGTCCTTCGACTATGGGCTTCGCGAAGTACAAAAACGCTCAGCCCTCCGCTCAGGACGAAAGTTCAACGCTTTATAATAAAACATTTGTGCTACAATTGATTTTTTCCGAGGAGAGATATGTCAGCAAATGTCATTCGCGTCGTTGGCGCACGCGTTCACAACCTAAAAAATATCACAGTTGAAATTCCGCGTGACAAGTTTGTCGTGATAACAGGCTTATCGGGTTCGGGCAAGTCATCACTTGCATTTGACACGATCTTCGCCGAGGGACAGCGGCGTTATGTTGAGTCGCTTTCCGCTTATGCGCGTCAGTTCATCGGTCAAATGGACAAACCTGATGTGGATTACATCGACGGTCTCTCCCCCGCTGTTTCCATTGACCAGAAATCCACGAGTCACAATCCACGCTCAACTGTGGGAACTGTTACTGAAATTTATGATTATATGCGTCTGCTTTTTGCGCGCGCAGGCATTCCACATTGCCCGGTCTGCGGACGTGAAGTGGTTAAACAATCCGCACAAGAAATCGTGGATAAGATCGAGAAACTTCCAGAAGGCTCGCGCATTTTGATTCTTTCTCCATTGGTGCGCGCACGTAAGGGAACTTATCAAGCAGTCTTTGAAGAAATACGCAAGGCTGGTTTCACACGCGCCCGCGTGGATGGAACTCCCCACTCCCTGGATGACGAAATCGAGCTTGACCGCTACAAGCAGCATACTATTGAAGCAGTGGTAGACCGTCTTGTCATTTCGCACGAAGGTGATAAGGAAGAAAAGAAAGCCGCGCGCACACGTCTCACTGATTCAGTGGAGACAGCGTTGAAATTTGGCGAAGGCTATCTCGCAGTTAATCTTGTCGACAAAAACGAAGACATACAATTTTCAGAACATCTCGCCTGTCCCGAACACGGCGTAAGCATCTCGGAAATTGAACCGCGCACATTTTCATTTAATACACCGCAGGGCGCATGCCAGGATTGTCAGGGACTCGGTTCGAAACTGGAGATTGACCCGGAACGAATCATTCCTGACTCTGAACGGTCTCTGAACGAAGGCGCCATCTCCAGCATGGAGTGGAGCGGACCGAAAGAGGAAGGCGGCTACTACTGGCAGGGACTTGAAGCCGCAGCGCGGGTTTACAAGATCGATCTTGACAAACCTGTGCGCGAACTCACCAGGGAACAAATGAAAGTCGTTCTGTATGGCACGGGTGAGAAGCAAATTCAAATGAGTTACAAGAACTCAAATGGAAATGAATTCAAATTCACACGCGCATTCGAAGGTGTCATCACAAATCTGGAACGCCGTTATCGAGAGACAAATTCCGAATGGATTCGCGAAAAGATTCAGGAATTCATGTCTGACCGCCCCTGCCCCACTTGCGGCGGAAAAAGACTCAATCCTGCCGCATTGGCTGTCACCGTGGACGATGTCAATATTGTGGAAGCAAATTCCTGGCCCGTGTCCACGACTCTGGAATGGGTTAAAAAAATCGCTGGCAAGAATTCTCCGCTGACTTCAAAACAGAAGGCCATCGCTGAGAGAGTTATCAAAGAGATTCATGAACGGTTAAATTTCCTTGTCAATGTCGGGTTAAATTACTTGACGTTAAATCGCTCGGCCACGTCATTATCTGGCGGCGAAGCGCAGCGCATTCGTCTCGCAACACAGGTCGGCTCACGGCTGGTCGGTGTTTTGTATGTATTGGATGAACCATCGATAGGATTGCATCCACGTGATAATGCGCGTTTACTTGAAACGCTCAAAGGATTACGGGATTTGGGTAATACTGTTCTGGTCGTTGAACATGATGATGAGACTATCCGCGCAGCAGATTGGGTTATTGACCTGGGTCCTGCTGCCGGCGAACACGGCGGAGAAGTCATTGCAGAAGGCACACCGAAACAGATTTTGGCGCACCCAAAGTCGTTGACTGGAGCCTATCTTTCGGGGCGCAAGCAGGTTGAGGTCCCGAAGAAGAGGCGCGAAGGAAATGGCAAATCGCTAAAGATCATCAATGCAACGGCAAATAACTTGAAGGGCCTCAATGTCTCGATCCCGTTGGGAAAAATGATCTGCATCACGGGCGTTTCGGGGTCGGGTAAATCCACCTTGATGAGCGATATTTTGTATAACGCGCTGGCTGCGAAGTTGATGTTCGCGCGCACATCGCCCGGCGAGCATGAAAAGATCGAGGGCATCGAGCATCTCGATAAGATCATTAATATCGATCAATCGCCGATCGGCAGAACACCGCGCTCGAACCCTGGAACGTATACAGGCTTGTTTGACGAGATTAGAAAGTTATTTGCAGAGTTGCCTGAGAGCAAGGTACGCGGTTATAAGCCCGGACGTTTCTCCTTCAATGTACACGGCGGACGCTGCGAAGCCTGCCAGGGACAGGGCGAGCTGAGAATCGAAATGCAGTTTTTGCCAGATGTGTATGTGCCTTGCGATGTGTGTCATGGCAAGCGGTTCAATCGTGAAACGCTGCAAGTACTGTTCCACGAAAAATATAGCATTTCAGATATTCTCGATATGACCGTTGACCATGCGCTTGAGGAGTTCAAGAATTATCCGCCGATGCAAAGTAAATTGAAATTATTACAGGAAGTGGGGTTGGGTTATGTGCGTGTGGGCCAGCCTGCCACCACCCTTTCCGGCGGCGAGGCTCAACGTGTGAAACTCTCGAAGGAGTTGTCACGCCGCGCAACCGGCCGCACGCTTTATATATTGGATGAACCGTCTGTCGGATTACATGCGGCGGATGTGCATAAGTTAATTGAAGTATTGCAAAGGCTCGTGGATACCGGCAACTCGGTTGTCATCATCGAGCACAACCTCGATATTATCAAGATCGCAGACTGGCTGATCGACCTCGGCCCCGAGGGCGGCGATAAGGGCGGAGAGTTGATCGCTGAGGGAACGCCCGAACAGGTGATGAAGGTAAAAGAGTCTTATACGGGGAAATATTTGAAAGCGCATATGAAATAAAAGAAATCATCAAAGGTCGAAGGTCAAAGATGATTGACTTTCGACCTTTGAATTTTGATATATAAACCGTCTGCACACAACCTTCATTTTTCAGGTAGAATCGCTTTACATTGCGCTGGATGGGAAACCGCCTCAACAAAAGCGTTTTGTAAAAAGGAAACAACCCATGGAAAACAGACCCCCAATTTCATCTTCCCCTTTAGGCAGTATCAGTTCCTATCGAAAACGCAGGCAGCGCCGTCCGAATATTATTTTCATCGCTGCGGGCATACTTGTATTAGGCGGTCTGATCCTGCTGATCGTGTGGCTGAGCGGGCCAAGCAAACCCCTCAACACACTCTTTGCCACCGAAACCCCTACACCCACTTTAACCTTCACTCCAACCAACACATCCACGCCGACCGAAACCCCAACAGCCACGTCGACGTCTACAGTTACACCCACCCCGACATTTTCAGCCCCTTTCAATTACACCGTTGAAGCAGACGATTCGCTTTTCTCAATTGTTGAAAAATTCAACCTCGGAGACGACGGTATTGCGCTCATCTTGTTACTTAATCCATATAATCCAATAAACTTTACTGGCGTTGATCCGACCACATTAAATATCATCCCCGGAGAAATTATCCTGCTTCCGTATCCGGGTATGCCATTACCAACCGCTACTCCCATTCCGCCTGACATTCCACGCGGCACAAAGATAGACTACACCGTTCAACCAGGAGACACAATTGCCGGAATCGCGGCAAAATATAACAGTACTGAAGAAGCAATTGTCACAGAGAATTCCATTACTGACCCCAACGCGCTCTTTGTCGGGCAGTTGCTGGTTATCCCTGTAAATCTTGTTACGGCCACCCCCACACGTCCGCCTACAAGCACACCCATTCCGCCCGGGCCAGGCACGTCGCTCCCATCACCGACCACCACATCGGTCAATTAACTGGACAAATATACACCCCTCATGTAAAATACAGCGCTGTCGTAAAACAAGAACATGTAATTTTTTGGAGAAAACCTTGGCTAACATTAAGTCACAAATCAAACGTAATCGTCAGAACGAGAAGCGCCGCGTTAATAACCGCAATGCCCGCGGCTCCGCGCGTACTGCTGTCTATGCTGCCCGTACCGCCCTCTTAGGGAATGATCCCGAAACCAAAGAAGCTGTTTTGAAGGCGATCAGCACGCTGGATCGAGCCGCCCAAAAAGGCGTAATTCACCCAAACAACGCATCCCGCCGCAAAGGCCGATTAATGAAGAAACTCGCTGCATTCATTGCCGCCCCGCCCGAAGTTCAAGAAACTGGCAAGAAGAAAAAAGCTGCAGCTCCTAAAAAGTAAACCGCAAAGCTTATTTCACGAATATCATTAAACGGGAACGCTCTCCAATCGGCGCTCCCGTTTTTTGTTAACACCCCAACCATCCTAAAATTGGTCTATAATCTGAAAATTATGTTTACAAAAGAACAACAACTCATCGAAGCAAAAATAAAAACATTCTGTTCCGCGAATGATATTCCGCTGGCAGAACTTAAATGGCAGCCCATTCCCTTCTCAGGCGAATGGGGTTTTGCTACGTCGTTTTTTCAAACAGCAGCAAATGAAGCACGCACTGGCAAGGGTGGAAAACCTGTCCCGCAGAGGGCGCAGGAGATTGCCGAACAGGTCAAAGCCACCCTTCGACTGACCGCTCAGGGCGGCAGCGTGGATGGAATCAGCCGCATTGACGCGGTCAAAGGCTATCTCAATCTATATTTTTCAACCGCCACTTATGCGAGTCGGGTTGTGGATGAAGTACTCGCTTCCGGTCTGGACTTTGGGCGGGGTGCGAAAAAAAATGAGCGGGTCATGGTTGAGTATTGCCAACCCAATACGCATCACTCATTTCACATTGGTCACGCACGCACCACAGTTTTAGGGGAAACACTTGCAAGACTGGTTGAATTCGCAGGCTTTGAAACAATACGCGCCTCATATCCAGGAGACTTGGGACTCGGCGTGATTACCGTGATGTGGATTTATGACAAGTTTTACAAAGGACAGGAACCACACGGGGTGCATGAGCGTGGTCAATGGCTATTGAAGTTGTATGTGGAAGCAACCGCTCTTCTTGAAAAGAAAGAGAACGAAACGCCTGAAGAAACTGTGAAGCGCGAGACATATGATGTTGAGCGCCGCGAAATGTATCGTAAATGGGATTCGGGGGATGAATATGTACGTGAGATCTGGCGAGTTACGCGCGAGTGGAGCTTGGAAGAACTGCGCGATGTTTTGCGAATGTTCGATGTCAAGATGGATGTCTGGTTTTACGAATCGGAAGTGGATGACCTAGCAAAAGAAATCGTTGAAGAATTGGTCGCAAAGGATATAGCCACCGATGAACGCCCAAATGGCGGCGCGGTCATTGTAAAAATTGATGAAAAACTTGGTCTCACCAAGGAAAAGTATCGCACCAATGTCCTTTTACGCTCAGATGGCACAACGCTGTATTTAACCAAAGATCTCGCCCTCGCAAAAATAAAGTTTGAGCAGTATCACGTTGATCGTTCGATCTATGTTGTCGATGTGCGCCAGTCCATGCACATGCAGCAAGCGTTCGCGATTTTGAAGTTGTGGGGCTTCCCTCAAGCAGAAAAATGTTATCACCTTGGCTACGGCTTTGTAAGCCTGCCCGAGGGAGCCATGTCCGCCAGGCGTGGGCGTGTGGTGCTGTTCAAGGATGTATACGATGAAGCCATCAAACGCGTACTGGCCGTTGAATCAGAGAGAAGCGGGAATATCCCCGAAAGTGAGCGCGAAAAAATTGCCCAGCAGATCGGATTGGGCGCATTAGTTTATTCCATGCTATCAGTAGATAACAATAAAGATATTGTCTTCGACATCAACGAGGCTTTGTCATTTGATGGAAGGACCGGGCCGTACATTCAGAACGCATATGTACGGGCAAATTCGATCTTAAAGAAGTCAAAAGTCGAAGAGCCTGCCCTGAGCAAATCGAAAGGTCAAAAGTCAGACCTTGGACCTTCGAATTTTGACTATGAATTAACCAAACACGAGATCGAGCTCATCGAGCAAATATCCCGCTTCCCGCAGACTGTGGAGCAGGCCGCGAATGAATATCGTCCGCTGGTAATGGCGGCCTATGCATATGATCTGGCGAATGCCTTTCACTCTTTCTATCATGCCGTAAATGTTTTACAGACTGAAGATGAAAAGATCAGAAATGCGCGCCTGCAGTTGGTGATGGCCGCGAAACAGACGATTGAGAATGCGCTGCGATTATTGGATATTCAAGCGCCAGAGGTCATGTAATAAACAGGCTAAACGTTCTATATACGTTTAGCCTGTTTTCTTTATAATCATTGTGTATTATGTCGTGCTGAGTAAAAACGTAGAGTCTCAAAACCAAAACGGAGACTCACGGACACTGTCCTCGGCACGGCTTAAAAATAGGAGAATAATTATGCCTATCAAAACCCTCATCATGGGAGCCGCAGGCCGCGACTTCCACAATTTCAATACCTTCTTCCGTGGGAATAAGGATTATGAAGTAGTTGCATTCACTGCGACTCAAATTCCCGATATCGAAGGACGCCTCTACCCGACTGAGTTGGCTGGGGCGCAATACCCAAAAGGGATTCCCATCCGCGCAGAGGAAGAGCTGCTCGATCTCATCAAGAAGTATGGAGTCGAGCAGGTTGTCTTTTCGTACAGCGATGTGCCGCATGAATATGTGATGCACAAAGCTGCCATGGTCAATGCCGCAGGCGCAGATTTCCGTATGATGGGAACGCACAATACGCAGATCAAGTCAACCAAGCCGGTCGTGTCGATCAGTGCCGTTCGGACGGGATCAGGCAAAAGTCAGACAACGAGGCGCGTGGCTTTAATTCTCAAAGAAATGGGATATAAAGTCGCTGCCATTCGTCATCCAATGCCTTATGGAAATCTCGTGGCGCAGGAAGTGCAGCGCTACGCAAGTTACGACGATCTTGATGAATACGAATGCACAATCGAGGAGCGCGAGGAATACGAACCTCATATCGACAGCGGCGTGATCATTTACGCTGGCGTGGATTATGAAAAGATCATTCGCAAGGCTGAGGCCGAGGCGGATATTATTTTGTGGGACGGCGGTAACAACGACTTCCCATTCTATGTGCCTGACCTGCAAATTGTTGTAGCTGACCCGCACCGCACTGGGCATGAGTCAACTTATTATCCCGGCGAAACCAACGTGCGCATGGCGGATGTATTTGTGATCAACAAGGTGGATACAGCGGATGCGGAGAACGTGATCAAGCTGCGCGAGAACCTTCGCAAACTGAATCCGACCGCAACACAGATCGAAGCGGCCTCTCCCCTCTTTGTGGATGACCCCGATGCGATTCAAGGCAAGCGCGTTTTGGTGATCGAAGACGGCCCGACTCTGACTCACGGTGAGATGGCCTACGGCGCTGGATATATCGCCGCCCGACGATTCGGGGCGAAAGAGATCGTTGACCCGCGTCCATTTGCGGTGAAATCGATTGCAGCGACGTATATCAAGTATCCAAAGACTGGGCCGATTTTGCCAGCCATGGGCTACGGCGATGCGCAGACCAAAGACCTCGAAGAGACCATTAATAAATCCGATGTAGACTTGGTCATCATCGGTACGCCGATTGATCTTTCACGCGTCATGAAAATTACCAAACCTCACCAGCGTGTGCGCTATGAATTACAGGAGATCGGTCAACCGACTTTGCAGGATGTTTTGATGAAGAAGTTTGGGAAGAAATAAGAGCGGGAACGGAATTCGATATTCGGGAGTCGGAT
>JBBSCM010000147.1:0-9350 GCA_038250295.1 Anaerolineales bacterium
TAATACCTTTCGTTGCCTGGAAGGGTAAAGTAGAGTTCCTGTTGCCTGCCGTTGTTTTGATCCCAATCATGGTTGCCAAGCGATGGGAAGAACCTGTTAGTTGCCGAGCCATTCCCATACTTGCCGCTATATCGGAAAATATAATCGTGATAATACTGACCGATGTTTGCTTCAATAGTGCTATCCCCGCCGTCGGGATAATTATTATCCCCAACTGTAACGATGAAATCAGGATTCCAGCCCTTGACCAGATTTGCCACATCCGCCTCATTTTGTCCTGCAAGGCCATAGTCCCCGATTACTGCAAAGGTGATCTTTCCTGGTTGGACAAATTTTTGATCACTTAACTCTGCTGGATTCGCAGGCATAGGCGCAACAGCGCTCATGCCCCAAAGCGCAAAGACCGAAAACCAAAGCATGAATTTTAATTTGTATGGAGAGCTTCTCATAGTTGCCTGTTTTGTCCGATAATAGTAACTAGTTTATTGCAAATACGGTTTTACGGCATTGCGAAAGCGCGTCAAATTTTTATTTCCAAACCCATCTAAGAGCAGTCCACCAAGCTGTTTTCAGACTTTTTCATCCGAATATACTAGAAAAATATCATAAATATTGACAAATCCCCCCAAACCTGCTATAATGCCTAAACAGCGTTAAAAACGCCAGTAATGGCTGACATCGTACCGCTTAAGCGGTAAATTTAGGAGCAAATCGTCGTATGTCGCAACTCGAAATCAAGAATCTGCACGTCAGCATTGAAGACAAGGAAATACTAAAAGGACTTTCATTAACAATCAATCAGGGTGAGATCCACGCAATTATGGGGCCAAACGGCACAGGCAAGTCAACTTTGGCCTACACATTGATGGGGCACCCCAATTACAAAGTCACCGAAGGTGAAATTATCTTCAAAGGCAAGAACGTGCTCGAGTTGGAGCCTGATGAGCGTTCTCGCGCTGGTATTTTCCTCGCTTTTCAATATCCGGTTGCCATCCCTGGCGTGACCGTCGCTAACTTCCTTCGCACAGCCATCAACTCCCGCCGCCGCGCGGATAACCCCGAAGATAAGGGCATGCCCATCCCTGAGTTCCGCAAGATGCTGAAGTCAAAAATGGAAATGCTCAAGATGGACAATGCCTTTGCAGGCCGTTACCTGAACGACGGTTTTTCAGGCGGCGAAAAGAAACGCGCCGAGATTTTGCAGATGGCGACCCTCAAACCAGAGATGGCTATTTTGGATGAAACCGATTCAGGCCTGGATATTGATGCGCTGCGAATCGTCGCAGAGGGTGTCAACGCTCTTTCCGGACCCGAGCTTGGCGTGCTCGTCATTACACATTATCAGCGCCTGTTGAATTACATCAAACCCAACTTCGTCCACATTATGCTGGATGGACGCATCGTCGAATCAGGTGGGGCAGACCTGGCCCTGCATCTCGAAGAGGCAGGCTACGACTGGGTCCGCGAAAAATACGAAGAGCCTGCCTAATGTCATTGCGAGGCGCTGCTGGTCGAGTAGCCCGAGGCATATCGAGACCAAAGCGGCGAAGCAATCCCCTCATTAAGAACGTTAGACCTTAAACCTTAGTGGTAAAAAGAAAATAGGAGACCCCCATGATCCAAGAAATGAAAATTGACGATAACAAACTTCTCGAAGATATTGGTGATTACAAATACGGCTTCCATGACCGTGATGATAATTACGTCTTTAAATCCGAACGCGGCCTCAGCCGCGCAGTGGTTGAAAATATCTCCCGTATGAAGGAAGAACCGCAATGGATGCTGGACTTCCGCCTCAAAGCGCTTGAGCATTACCTCGCGCGTCCCATGCCGAACTGGGGACCGGACCTCGCTGAAATAGATTTTGACAATATTTTTTACTATGTCAAGCCGACCGAGAAAAGCGAAAAAAATTGGGACGATGTGCCGGATGACATCAAGAATACATTCGATAAATTAGGCATCCCCGAAGCCGAACAAAAGTTTTTGGCTGGCGTGGGTGCGCAGTACGAATCCGAAATGGTCTATCACTCCATTTTGGAGCATCTTGAGAAGCAGGGCGTCATCTTCCTTTCGATTGAAGACGGCCTTAAACAATACCCCGACCTGTTCCGTGAATATTTCGGCACGGTCATTCCAATTGAAGATAACAAATTCTCCGCATTGAATAGTGCGGTTTGGTCGGGTGGATCGTTTGTGTACGTTCCAAAAGGCGTCAAGGTTGATCTTCCTCTTCAAGCTTATTTCCGTTTGAACACGGCAAATGTCGGTCAGTTCGAACGCACGCTCATTATCGTTGACGAGGGCGCCTCCGTTCATTACGTGGAAGGCTGCACTGCTCCACAATACACCACCAATTCCTTTCATAGCGGAGTGATCGAGATCATCGTCAAGAAAGGCGCGCGCTCACGCTACTCAACCATTCAAAACTGGTCAACCAATGTTTTCAACCTTGTCACACAACGCGCCAAAGTGTTTGCGAATGCCTCCCATGAGTGGGTGGATGCAAACCTCGGCTCCAAGCTCACGATGAAATATCCATCCTGCTATCTCATGGAACCCGGTGCGCGCGGTGAAATGCTTTCAATGGCATTCGCTGGCCCCGGCCAGGTTCAGGATGCCGGCTCGAAGATGATGCACTTTGCTCCGAACACCACCAGCAAGATCACCTCCAAGTCCATTAGTAAAGGTGGCGGCCGCGCTTCGTATCGCGGCATGGTCAAGGTTTATAAAGGCGCGAAGGGTGTCAAATCAAACGTTGTATGTGATGCGCTTTTGCTTGACCCCAAATCACGCTCCGATACCTATCCAACCATCGAGATTGACGAAGATGACGTCACCATTGGTCACGAAGCCTCAGTCAGCAAGGTTGGCGAAGAGCAGCTCTTTTATTTGATGTCCCGTGGATTAAGCGAAGAAGAAGCCACCACCATGGTCGTTTCAGGCTTTATTGAACCGCTTGTCAAAGAACTGCCCATGGAATTTGCTGTTGAAATGAATCGCCTTATCCAGTTACAAATGGAAGGCTCAATAGGATAATAGAATAGTCGTCATTGCGAGGAGGTGCGCGAAGCGTCCCGACGAAGCAATCTCTCCCCAGGTTGGGGATTGCCTCGGGCAAAGAGCAAAAGCGCCCTCGCAATGACATATGAGATGATTATGCAAGAGAAACCAAAAGTAGTTGTCAACCGAACTCGACGTGATTCCGCCGCGAAGGATTTTTCCTTCGTGGCTGATTCTGTGCCCACTGGCGTGTTGAAAGATGTCCGCGCCAGCGCATGGGATGCATTTACGAAATTCGCCATGCCCATCAACACGGACGAAGCCTGGCGCCGTACTGATCTCAGATTAATGCCCGCCTCTGATTTTAAAATTCCCAAGGAAGGCGCGTTTGAAGATTTGCCTGTTGTGCCAGAGAACTTGCTCAAGCCTTTGACCGGTGAACAGCACGGCGGACAAATTACTCTCCTGCCCGGCGGTTCTCGCGTGGACCTTGATCCTGCTCTTGTCTCGAAGGGCGTTATCTTCACCGATATTCGTACTGCCGCGCGTGAGCATCCCGAACTCCTCAAGAAACTCATTGGGCAGATCGTCAAACCCGAAGATGGCAAGTTTGCTGCGCTGGCATCGGCTCTTGCAGGTAACGGTGTCTTGTTGTACGTTCCCAAAAATGTGGAAGTGGAAACTCCACTTCATTCTGTGCTCTGGGGACCAGGCGCTGACCTGGCGCACTTCTCACATCTCATTGTACATGTTGAAGATGGCGCATCGGTGACATATGTTCACGAAGCCGCATCTCCGAATGAGACTGGTCATGCAATGCATGCCGGCATTGTAGAAATCCACGTTGGCCAGGATGCAAAATTACGCTTTGTGGAATTACAGTCATGGGGACGCCATGTATGGAATTTCTCGCACGAGCGCGCTCGCGTAGAGCGCGGCGGCAACCTCGATTGGATTTTTGGCGCGGTGGGTTCACGCCTTACCAAGAACTTCTCTGATCTGGATTTGGCTGGCGAAGGTTCTCAAGGACGGATGTCCGGGTTCTATTTCACAGATGGGACACAGCATCTTGACCACGATACTCAACAGAATCACCTTGCTCCGCACACAATCAGTGACTTGTTATTCAAAGGCGCGTTGAAAGGCAAGAGTCGTTCCGTGTGGCAGGGCATGATCTATGTAGCCCCGGGCGCACAAAAGACCGATGGCTATCAAGCCAACCGCAACCTCGTCCTTGATGACCAGGCTCGCGCGGATTCAATCCCCGGCCTCGAGATTCTCGCGGACGATGTCCGTTGTACGCATGGCGCGACAGTTGGTAAATTAGAGCAGGAACCGCTGTTCTACCTCAAGTCTCGCGGCATTCCTCAAAAAGAAGCTGAACAATTGGTTGTCGAAGGATTCTTCGACCCCATTATGCAGCGCATCCCGTTTGAAGGTGTGCGCAAGAGATTCCAACAGGCGATACAGGATAAATTGTCCACAGGATAAGTATCCACAGGATAAGTATCCGCGGGATAAATATCAGCGGGATAAATATCAGCGTGGAAAAAGCTGATTTGTGTGAAGCAAGTTTTTCGTTAAGAAAGAGGCGGAGGGCGTCTCTATAATACAAGATAGGATGTGTGTCATGGCAGTTAAATCGAAAGTCAAACCGAAAGCAAAGGTCAAATCAAAGGCGGTGGTAAACGCAAAAGTTTCAAAGAAGATAACGTCCAAGCCAAATGTGAAAGCAAAACCAACAAAAAGGAAATTAATGACAAAAACTGTTGTAAAAAAAGATGCGATTAAGTTAGCCATGAAACCGGTTGCAAAAGCAGAAGGTATGGAAACTGCAAAATCCGAAAAAACATCTGTTAAATTATCTGTCAAGCCAATTTCCATGACAAAGCTGATACCGACGACAGTGGTAAAGCGTGTGGTAAATCCGTTGGTCGAGCGAAGGCGCCCGATCAAGCGCTCAACGCGTGTTAACCAATTTGCTTTTATGAAGGCGCCCGGTATTGAACATGCTTTTGAAGTGGGCGATACCGTTGAAGTATTTTGCGACCATGAAAAAAATCGTGAACGTATTCGCGGCTGGGTCAAGGGCATCGTCGTGCAGGTGGATCACAAAATGGTAGCCGTGCAGTTCCGTTCGAATGTGTACCTCACCGACGGCTGGATGGTGCCCGATCGCATCTTGTGGTATCCGGTGAATTCAGAGCACATCCGTGCTGTCCCTGGCAGGAAGCCTGCTTTGAAAAAGGAATTTATTCCAGATTATTAGTGGGTGAGTAAACGCGTAGACAGGTAAACACGTGTGTGCTTGTATACTTGTCTTCATGTTTACTTATACATTTTTACACTCTCCCATGAAACTTAATGGTACCGAAATCCGAAAAGACTTTCCCATTCTTGAGCGCGAAACCCGCCCCGGAGTGCGTCTTACCTATTTGGATTCAACAGCCACTTCACAAAAGCCGCTGGCTGTGATCCAGGCGATGGATGATTTTTATCGCAAATCAAATGCAAATATTCATCGCGGCGTGCACACACTTGCCGAGGAATCAACCGCACTTTATGAAGGCGCGCGCGATAGGCTTGCAAAATTCATAAATGCGGCTTCGGCCCGGCAGGTTATTTACACGCGCAACACAACCGAGTCGATCAACCTCGTGGCTTATAGTTGGGCGCGCGCAAACTTGAAGCAGGGTGATCTGGTCATCCTGACCGAGATGGAACATCACAGCAATCTGGTGCCGTGGCACATGCTGCAAGCGGAGCGCGGAATCGAATTGGATTTCATCCCAGTGACCGAAGACGGCCTGTTGGATCTCGAGACGTATAAATCGCTTCTTTCCCGCCGCCCGAAACTGGTCTCGTTTACGCACATGTCCAACGTTTTGGGAACGATCAACCCCGCCGCCGAGATCATTCGCCTGGCGCATGAAGCAGGCGCAATCACGTTGGTGGATGGCGCGCAATCTGTTCCGCACTTACAAGTGGATGTACAGGCCCTCGATGCAGACTTTTATGCTTTCTCTGCTCATAAAATGTGCGGGCCCACAGGCATTGGAGCATTATATGGTAAGGCTGCATTGCTTGAAGCCATGCCTCCGTTTCTAGGCGGCGGTGACATGATCAAGGAAGTAAAACTTCGTTCCTTCCGCCCAAATACTCTGCCGCACAAATTTGAAGCCGGGACCCCCGCCATCGCAGAAGCAGTCGGCTTCGGTGCCGCCGTGGATTATTTGACGAATATAGGCATGGACAAAGTCGCTGCGCATGAACACGAGATCACCGAATACGCGCTTGAACGCTTGGAAGAAATTCCCGGTGTCAAATTGTTTGGCCCTTCGGCAGACAAAAAAGGCGGGGTGGCGGCATTTACTCTTGAAGGCGTGCATCCGCATGATGTGGCACAGATCCTTGATCAGGATGGAATCGCCGTGAGAGCGGGCCATCACTGTGCCCAGCCATTGCATGAAAAATTTGGAATCCCAGCCACCAGCCGCGCTTCTTTCTATTTGTATAATACAAAAGAGGAAGTGGATTTGTTGGTGAATGGGATTTATAAAGTTAAAAAAGTGTTCGGGTAATTCCGTTGGTCGAGTAAGGCTGAGCGTTTGTTGCGAAGCCTGTATCGAGACCAACAATGAAATGAAGAAATTTTTGTTAATTGTGGTCTCGATACGGTGGACAATCACCACCTACTCGACCACCGATAGTAAAAAGGAATCATGGACGATCTCTATCGTGAAGTCATCATTGAGCATTATAAAAACCCAACCTATCGCGGCAAACTGGATCCGCACGATATTTCGTTTGCAGATAGCAATCCCCTGTGCGGTGACCATATCCAAATTGACTTGCGCGTAGGCAAAGACGACATTGTCACCGATGCCAGATTTGACGGACACGGATGCGCCATCTCGCAAGCCTCCGCAGACTTGTTATTAGAGTCAATTATTGGCAAGCCATTGGAAGAAGTGAAAAAACTAAATAAAGATCATATTCTCGAACTACTTGGCATTGAACTGGGCCCCGTCCGTTTGAAATGCGCTCTGCTTTCGTTGAAAGTTTTGAAAGCTGGTGTGTATGGGTTAGGGGAAGCAAGCGACGAATTGGTTGAATAAATTAGACCGTAGACGGTGGACGATAGACCATTGAAAACGGTCTACGGTCTATCGTCCACCGTCGGGAATTATCATGTTTAATTACAAGACGATTGATGAATCAAAAATTGAATTTATAGAGATCGCTCCCGCCTCTGAACTCCCTAATGGCGAGCGTTTATTTGTCGATCTCGGCGATAAGCCGATTGTTATCTTAAATATTGCTGGGAAACTCTTTGCGATTGGTGATATTTGCTCTCATGATGATGGTCCACTGGGAGATGGCGTGATCGAAGGCGATCATATTGTCTGCCCACGTCATGGCGGCGAGTTTGAGGTGCAAACAGGAAAAGCAGTGCAGTTACCTGCTGTAGTGGATATCCCTGCGTACCCTGTGCAGGTGAGGGATGGAAATATTTTTGTAGGGATGCCGAAAGAATAAAAAATGGAGACTTTCACAGTCTCCATTTTTTATATCACCAATCGCCTGCATACCCAATATCGTAGGGTTGAGTCATTCTTTCGATCAAATTCCGTCTAAGTTCCACCAGTTGTCGGATGTGCAAGTTATCGTGTGCAATCCAGCAGTAAAACATTTCACCTGCTTTCATTGAGCCGAACTCTGATGTGTATTGCGTTTCCATGTTTGCAGTGGAAATTGTTTTGAGCCATTCAAGCGATTTCTTTCTTTCATCGAAAAACATTCCCTGCATTTCAGCCAGATTCTTCTCGTTGTATTTACGCTCAGTGACCCACAGTTGCGGGTCGATGGTATGCCATTCTTCGTTTTGACGGTGCAGGATGAAATCCAAATGTTCACGGAAGTCTTCGCGCTCTTCATCGTATAAATGACATATGACTTCCAGTATCGACCATGAATCTTGATTAGGTTTGACCTGTGCCTCTTCCTGGCTGATACCTGCCAGCAGAGCCTGAATCATTTCCGCGCTTTGAGTAAGTTCCTGATAAAGTTTTTGGAATTCCATTTCTGACTCCTTCTCACTTACTCAGTGTTGCCAAAATCTCCGACAATTCTCAAAATATCAAATCCCTCTGCAAACGGACGCTCCGCCAATGCGCCATGACGCACCATGATGGAGCGTGTAAGTTCGGCATTGAAATAATATCTGTCACGATAGGTTTCGTATTCAGCCAATGCTTTGATCTTGGCGTTGACATCTTCTTCAGTGACCTCTACTAAGAAATGCGGGAAAAACCCATGCGAAGAGCGGACGACGTCATATCCCAAAACTGTGATACCTCGAAATGCTCGCAGTGATTCGTCGGTCATTGTGTTGTGATCCTGATGCACATCTTGTTTGCTGTGGGTGAAGATCAGGTCAGGTTGAAAGTCTTTGCGGAGTTGTAGAAAGTATTCAAGGATCTCCTGCCGTGAGTTCGGAAAAACGCGTGTTTGAAATGGGCCGAGCACGATTCTTTCCTCCGACACTCCCAATACTTTCATTGACCTGAAATGTTCATCCATTACATTCTTCAAGTCAGGATTCTTTTGATTATCCGAAAGTGTGACACACAAAATTTCGGTTTGTCCAACAATATGATGAATCAAAGCGCCGCATCCGATCTCAATGTCATCAGGATGCGCGCCGAGGAAGAGGACTTTCTTGCCGAAGAAGTTCATAATTCATCTCCGTCATTGCGAGGGCAGCGTTCTTTCGCCCGAAGCAATCTCCACGTGATGGCGGGGATTGCTTCGTCGCTCACTCCGTTCGCTCCTCGCAATGACGATAGCCCTTATTTCGTCGCCAAAATTCCGCCGACAACCTTGGTCATCACCAATTTGCCGTCACGGTCAAGCCATTTCTTGGCCACGGCTTCGATCTTGCCGATCAAGGCCTCGTACTCGTCCTTGCCATTGAACATGGATGTCCACAATCTGCGGTCTTCGCCTAATGAAGCGCGGACGTAATCTATAAACGGTGCGACTTCAGGGAAGGTGAGATGATTCTCGAATTTGTGTAATTCGGTTTTTGCGAATATCCTGCTGATGGTATTGAAGATATCGCCTTTGAAGCGTGAAGAACCAGGCATGGGAGGAATCGCAGCATCTGTTGCTTCCTTGATGATCTCATAGAACATTTGCTTGTTCTCGGGCAATGGGCCAGAGACAAAGAGCCGTCCGCCGGGCTTTCCCGAAACGGCATCGGGATTTCGCAGCACCCGATGAGCCTCACCAAATGTAAAGTCCAGATCTGATGCGTAATAGATCGCGAATGCGCTCGTGCATAA
>JBBSCM010000148.1:0-9314 GCA_038250295.1 Anaerolineales bacterium
AGCAGCGTTCGCGCATCATCTGGAGGAAGAAGAGTCAAAAATTCAGGCATGTCATCTAAGCCAGAAAGTCAAAGTTAAAAAATAAGCGCTGAGACCAAAGACAGCGAGGGCGGTGGCAGTCAGGAGAACCCAGTTTGGTTTGCCGCCGTTGGAAATGTGACGCAGGAGAAGAATCTGCAGAATGGCGAAGGGCAGCGTGAGCAATGCGGGCCAGAGAATCGAGAAGCCAAGCAGAGGCGCGATTGCAAATGTTCCGTAAGCAAAAACGATCAGGCCATGATGCAAAGGCACAGCGCGTTCCCAGGTGAGGCGGCGCAGGAGAGTGGCACGTTGATATTTTTGGTCGGAAGGGAATGAGGTGAAATTGATAATAAGAAAATATGCGAGCGCAAGTGCCGTAAGCGGAATGATGATGACGATCAACAGACGATGATTCTCCTTGGCTTGCAAAAGAAACCCGATGGACGGAATGATGTAGGCGATATGCGCGGAAAGGGTCAGCTCACCAAAGCCGTGATCAATAACACGGACGGGAGGAATGGCGTAGGCGAGAACGAGGATGAAGGATGAAAGAAGAAAGAGGAAAGTTGGGAGGACGAGGGCTTGATTGAGATAGAGAAGATAGATAATAAAAGCATTGACTGTCAACGCGGCAATCGAAATATAAAGCATGTTGTTTCGCAAAGTCTCTTTTTGTTTTGGCGTTTCGTTTTCAAAGAACGGCTCATTGTGCGGACGAAAGACTTCGGCGAGAAGACTCATGCTTAGTTGTGCGAGCAGGACAGTTGCGAGTCCCAGCCAAAAAATACTTGTTTGCAGAGGTTCGCCAAGATAAGCAGGGATACTCGCGCCGAGAGTATAAGTCAACGCGGCGAGGAGCAGGTGCAGAGGGCGGGAGAGTTTGAGCAAGTTATGGTTTCCGATTGACGATTGAAAAACTCTGATGGTCGAGTAAGGCGAGTGATCTTCGAGCCTGTATCGAGGCCTGCAATCACAAAAACAATTCTAAGGTTGATTCTAACGTGGTGGTCTCAATACGATCTCGGCTGTCGCCTCGACCTACTCGACCACCGAGGTTATTTATGATTTGGAAAGGTATTCTTCCAAGCTCTCAACAGCCTGTGGGAGATTCTTTCTTCCCAATCCTAACCGAAAATGATTTCCGAAGTCATCATACATCGAGCCAGGCAAGAGCAGAACACCCGCCTTCTTGACAAGCTTATCGCAGAAATCTTCGATGTCGCCTTTCAACAGTTTTGGAAATCCCATTGAGCCAGCTTTGGGACGAACCCAACTGAAGAGTGAAGAATGCCGTCTGAAGAGATCATCAATGATGGTGAGGTTGTGTTTGATGATTCCAAGATTGCGATCAATCAATTTCTGGCGGTGACGCATGGCAACTTCCGCGAGAAATTCACTGGGAGCAGAGTTGCAGATGGTTGTGTAGTCTTTAAGTCCAGCCATATTGTCATATACTTTTTTATTCTTCGTTGCGATCCATCCAATGCGTAAACCAGCGAGGCCATAAGTTTTGGATGTGACGCCGAGTGAAACAGCATGTTCGCCATAGTCACATGCGGCGGGCAGACGTGTGGCAGGGTCATATTCAGATTCGCGGTAGACCTCATCGGAGAATAGAAGCACTTTCTCCTCCTGGACGATCTTATTCAACTCGTCAAAGTCTGCGCGGGACATGAGATAGCCTGTCGGGTTATGCGGTGTGTTGATGATGACTGCCTTCGTGGACGAACGCATCAGGTGGCGAAGTTCATTCAAATCAAGCGCCCAGTCATTTTCCTCACGCACGATCCACGGGCTGACCTGACATCCGATTCCCTTTGCCACCTGGCTCAAAGACTGATAGCTCGGTGAATGAACAATGACATGGTCATCCTCTTTCAACATGGCATGCATGAAAAGATAGATCGCTTCGCCTGCGCCTGTATGAACGAGAATGTTCTCAGGCTGCATGGTCGTGTAAAGGTTGCAGACCTCTTTCCGCAGGGCAAGGCTTCCCTGTGATTCAGGATAGCCAAGCCAGGTATTTTGAAATTTCTCGGCTGCGCCTTCTTCGAATGTAAGCAAGTCCGCAATGGACATGGCTTCACAGTCTGAGGAGCACAGCAGGAATTCAGTATTGAATTCATATTTGGCGAAATAGCGTTCGAGTTTGAAGGGAGGAAGATTCATATTTAATTTTTCCTTCGTCATTACGAGGCGGGTGCTCTTCCCGACGAAGCAATCTCCCACGATATGGGTGATTGCTTCGGGCTGGGTCTCGATACGGCGGGAAAACGCCGCCTACTCGACCACCAGCCTCGCAATGACGAGTTACTTTAAAGCCTTCTTAAAATCACGATAATGGACTTGATTATGGATATACAACATCTTCACCATCTCGCGAATTGTAGTAATTTCAAGAAATGGATGGCGGCCTTTAAGTTCAAGTTCTTCCTCTTTCAATCCAGAGACCCAAGTCACCGTGTTGGCACGGATCTCTTTATACTGCTCAAGCAATTCAGCAGGAGTGCGTTCGTTGGTCTTTTGTTGCTGGGTTTCATTGTAACGGTCAATAGAGAAATCGTCCGCTGCGCCTGTGCCGCCCAGGCGGATTTGTTCGAAGAGCTTTACCAGTCCGCGCTCCGAGGTGACGAAGTGAGCGAGCACGCTGCGGATTGTCCACGTTGTGCCTTCGGTATAAACCTCCGCTTTCCATTGGTCTTCGGTGATACCAGAAAAAACACCGACAAATTTTTCGCCTTCGGATTTTAATTTCTCTACAAGTTCGGTGATCTCGGACATGGAGACTCCTACACATAAAATATCTGGTGGTCGAGTAAGGCTGGATGTTCTTCCAGTCTGTATCGAGACCACCAACTTACATATAAATTTCAACTTAGATTCTATCCTGGTGGTTTCGATACGCCCTCAAAGAACATTCGGGGCTACTCGACCACCAGAGTGAACAAGGTTTTATGGTTCAGGATATTTTGCGTAATTGATGGATTTCTTTCCTGTTGTTGGATAGAAATATCGGGTCATCTTCGATATCTGCTCGACCAGGCGTTTGCTATCTTCAAAATCTGAGCGGACGTAATAATAATGCGTGTCATACGGACTATCGCCAAAGATCGCCGCAAGCACGTATCCATTTGCCTCGGCATAATCTTTCATCATGATGGTCATGCTAAACCACCTTTGTTTGAGATTCGCATCGGTCAACTTTGGCGGGACAAGCGGTGAGTAAAAATCATGGAACATGATAATGTGCGGCTTATATTTATCGAGATATTCCACAGTCAAACCGCCGTTGTGAGCGATGAACTGGTCATTCAAGCCCCAGGTGTCAATCGCGGTCCAGCCCGAATAATATGGAAGCAAGCCTGCTTCGGTGGTTGCGATCACATAGCCTTTGTCCCGATATTCCGCCAGCAGCCTGCCCATGTCATAACGGCCATCATTTTCATAGGCTCTAGTGCAGGTCTGCTGATAGGATGTGAGGAAGCAATTCTGAAACCATGAGTAATAGACAAGACTCGCAGACAAAGCAATCAATGCGATGAAGTACACGTTTCTTTCTCGGACCTGAACCTGCTGAGGCCACGAGAAGTTGAATCCACGCACCAGCGGAGTCCACGACATGAGCGCAATGGGCACGAGCGCATATTGAAAGCGCGCACCATAGTTCATTTCATCCGAGATCAACACAAATGCAGATGCGAAGCCGAGAATGGGAAGAAGATATGCAAGCGCCTGTTTTGTGGTTTCGCGTGAACGAAAACCCAGCAGGGCAATAATCGCAAATGGCAGGCACAAACGTAACGTATTCAAGAGTGAATTATTGAACGAGTCCCAATGCAAACCACTGTCCCCTTTTTTGTAGAACGGATTCGGCAATGGATAACCGAAGTAGTTCCATCTCCACATGAAATATGCGCCGCCTAAAAACAGAAAAACTGCGCCGAATATTGCGATGATCGAAATGGAATTCTTGAGTCCACGCATGATGACAACAGACAATAACATCAATGCGGCAAGAATGACTCCTTCTGGACGAATCAACCCGGTAACAAGCCCGCTAAGAGCGAAGGCGAGGATCAACCAAAAGGGTGGCCCTTCGACTTCGCTATCGCGCCGCTCAGGACGATGCCAATTGATCAGCAGCAGGCCCAAGGCCCAGGTGGATGCGGCGGCGAGGGCAAAGAAAGGCGTCCCGAAGAATGCGGCCACGTAGGAGAGTCCAGTTCCAACGGCTAGATAAAATCCGCTTAAAAACGAAAAGGGAATATTTGCATGGTTGATGCGGCGATTCGTCCAATAGACGATTAACACTGTAAGAAGATGCGAGATAAATCCTATTCCCCGAACCGATTGCCCAACAGTTAATCCAAGTTTGATGAAGGCAGCGGAAGCAGCCATGAAAAGAAAATCGGTGGCGCCGTCAACGGGGTGCTCGCCGATATTCCAAACAATGCCATAACCCTGTGCAAGATGCTGGGCATAACGCATGAGCATGGCGGCATCTTCAAACGGCGGGATGGAAAAATCCACATAACGGGATGCGTAATACAAAGTGGAGGCAATTAAGAGGAGGGAGATGAGAAGATCAGGGAGAAGTGTTTTTTTGAGAGTCATTAGCTTTCAATATACTCGGTGGTTGAGTAGCTTTTCGTGCTCGTCGAAAAGCATATCGAAACCACCCGTTTAAATCTAAGTTAAAGTTTTTATGTTAATAGCTGGTTTCGATACGGGCTGGAAAAACACCAGCCCTACTCAACCAGCAGAGTAATTATTATATTAAAGAATAACCGCCATCTACAACAATAGTTTGCCCAGTAATATACTCGTTTTTGATTAGAAATTCGAGAGCGGAGGCGATCTCTTCCGGCTTGGCAGCGCGCTTCAGCGGGAGCCGTTCCACAAGTTTATCCCATTGCTCCTGTGTGACCACATCCGATTGCAGAACCAATCCTGGCGCAATGGCGTTGACGCGGATATTCGGAGCGAAAGCGCGCGCAAGTAACTTGGTCAGCGACTCTAATGCAGATTTGCTAACTGTATAAGATGGATAACGACTCCATGCTTTTTGTGCGCCGATGTCTGTGATGTTGACGATCAGCCCGCCAGCGGCCATTCGTTTGGCGGCCTCCTGTGCGAGAAGAAATGGCGCACGCAGATTAAGATCGAGGGCCGAGTCCCAATCTTTTAATTCAAGTTCGCGCGGATTCCCAACGGGCATGACTGCGGCAGAGTTGACGAGCAGGAGTAATTGGTAATTGGTAAGCGAGTCAAGAGTAGAGAATAGGGATTGGATTTCGTCAGGCTGGGCTAAGTCCGCTTTGAAGAGGTGGACTTTCACGCCGAGGGATTCAATTTCGTTTTTTGTTTGCTGTGCCTGTTCATCGGCAGAGTGATAGTGCAGAAGAAGGTCGTAACCCATGCGGGCGAGAGTCAACGCAAAGACTTTGCCGAGTCGATGTGCGCCGCCGGTGATGAGGGCAAGAGGTTGGGTCATATGGATGATTGTAACGGAAAAAGATTATTAGTGGATTTGAGTAACAGATTGTATAATTCGCAATACCGCATAACTTGCTATAAAAAATTCTCAACCGTTGAAAAAGGAGAGCCTATCCCGTTTCTGGCGAGGTGATTAACAGGCAACAAGACCTTTTCGCCGCTGATTTCGCGGATTTTCGCTGATTTTTTCAGGTCGCTTCGCGTGAATTAGCGAAATTCGCGGCTGAGGTTTTGGGTAACGGGCAATACGCATGAGTCGAATAGCAAGTAATGCGGAACTGCTATAATTCATTTATGAGAACGTGGTTTTACAAAAACCTTGGGGATGCAATCATGGCGGCGCAGTCATCTGACAAAATCCACGAGGCGTTTTTGGCATTGTGCGAATCCGCTGGAAAGCCCAACGACATGGCTGTATTCACACGAAACGACTCGGAGGGCCGTCTGCATTGTGAAGTCTCGGTTTATTTTTCTCCTGCCGCCGCTGAAGTTGCACAAGCCTTTGACGCGAAGCCGTGCGAAAGGCCTTTGAAAAATGGATTGGAATTGCTTGCTGGAGATCAAAATTCCTGGCCCATTCTCTTTCCTCAAAACGAACAATAAAGGAGAACTTCAATGTCAACAGAAACTGGAAAACGAAGTATTTGGAGCAGCTGCTTTGAGGCCATATTATTTGGTGGCATTTTTCTGGCGCTTGGATTGGGCCTTTCTTTTTGGGGATGGAATATTTTACAGAATGCGAAGGCCAGCTCCTCCTGGCCGACGGCTGAGGGCATGGTGACTGCCTCTGACGTGACTTACAGTTCGAGCGCTGATGGAGGCGATAGCTACAGCCCGGAGATCAGTTATCAATATACGGTGAATAATGTGGGGTATGAAGGTCACACGATCAAATTTGGGGAGAACAGTTACAGCAGCCGCCGCAAAGCCGAGGGCATTGCGTCTGGTTATCCGATTGGAAAAAAAGTCATTGTTTACTACGACCCGCAGGATCCCAAGCGGTCCGTTTTGGAGCCGGGCGTGAGCGGCGGTAGTTACATTGTATTGGGTATAGGCATACTCTTTGGCATTATCGGGCTGATTACGGCACCTCTCATTGTTATTTTCCGCAAATAAAGAGAGAAGTAAAAAAATATGAGGAACACTGTTAATCTCACAAGCGTTGCAATTCGAGTTCATCAAATGGATGCAATGATGGCTCTTTATTCCAATCTCTGGAGCATATGAATATGAGTGAATACAAGAGTGAATTAGGTCTACCCATCGGGTTTCCCGTTGAAGATTGGAAACCGCGCCCTTTTCCGCCTCGGACGACAATGGAGGGAAAATATTGCCGCGTGGAAATTCTCGATACTGACAAACACGCCGAAGATTTATTTTCTGCTTATAAGACCGATACAGAAGGCCGCATCTGGACTTATCTGGGTTACGGTCCATTCGAGCAATTCGAGGATTATCTTGCCTGGATGAAGAAGACGTGCCTGGGAGGCGATCCCTTATTCCATACGATTATTGACCTGAAAACGAATAAAGCAATCGGTGTAGCAAGTTTCCTGCGAATCGAGCCAAATGTCGGCGTGATAGAAGTCGGTCACATCAATTATTCACCTCTGCTGCAAAAGACTCCAATAGCCACCGAGGCAATGTATTTAATGATGCGGCGCATATTCGATGAACTGGGATATCGCCGCTACGAATGGAAATGTGATTCATTAAATGCGGGTTCGAGAAAAGCTGCACTCCGCATGGGTTTTATCTATGAAGGCATCTTTCGTCAGGCAACGATATATAAATCACGCAATCGTGATACAGCCTGGTATTCGATCATTGACAGCGAATGGCCAAAACTAAAACAGGCCTTTGAAGAATGGCTTGATGAATCCAATTTCGATTCAAACGGTCAACAAAAGAAAAGTCTTTCAGGGTTGATCGAGCAAGCAAGAAACGCAACGCGGTAAGACTATTGCAATTCAAAAAGGAGATCATTCATGCCAAAGCAACAGATCATTGCAAAAAATGGGCCAAAACCTGGAGGCGCTTATTCACCGGGCTTGCGTGTCGGAGATTTTATTTTTGTCTCGGGTCAGACTCCCCTTGACCCAGCGACAAATAAAGTGGCCGGTGAAACCATCGAAGAACAGACGGCGCAAGTTATTGAAAATATCAAAGCGATTCTCGAAGCGGGCGGCGCAAGTCTGGCAGATGTGGTCAAGGTCAGCGCACACTTATCTGACCTATCCCTGTTCCCCAGATACAACAAAGTTTATGCGGACTATTTTCCAGACCCGAAGCCAACGCGCACAACGGTTGGAAGTCAATTAATGGACATCCTCGTTGAGATCGACGCAATCGCTTACGTTGGAAAGGAATAATTCATGCACATTGATGAATTGGAAACGCCAGTTCCAGTCGTGGATATGGACAGGCTTGAAGCCAATATTTCCAGCCTGCAAAACTATTTAGATAAGTACAACATCGCCAATCGTCCGCATATCAAAACACATAAGATCCCCGAGATCGCTCAAATGCAAATGGACGCGGGTGCAGTTGGCATCACCTGTCAAAAAATCAGCGAGGCGGAGGTGATGGCAGATGCGGGCTTCAAGGATATTTTTCTTCCCTATAATATTATCGGCGAAAAGAAACTTGCAAAGTTAATGGCGCTTGCAAAAAGAGTCACGGTCAGCGTGACCGCAGACTCGGCTTTTGTGGTTAACGGACTTTCTACAGCCGCGCATCGCGAGGGGTTGACTTTAAGCGTTCTCGTTGAATGTGATACCGGCGCAGAGCGCTGCGGTGTGCAGTCACCGCAAGAGGCGGCAGAGTTGGCTCGTTTGATCTCTCAATTGCCCAACCTACATTTTGGCGGCTTGATGACTTATCCATCCGCAAATAATTTGGATGAATTTGTCAATGAAACCAGATCACTTTTGGCGGGCGATAACATAAATATTGAACGAGTGAGCGGCGGCGGAACACCTTTATTGTGGCAGGCGCATGTCAACAAGGAAGTCACAGAACACAGAGCTGGCATTTACGTTTATGGTGACCGCCTCACGATGCGGCCCGGCGCGATGACTTTGGATACCTGCGCCCTGCGAGTCTTTACAACCGTGGTGAGTCGTCCAACACCCACAAGAGGAATCGTCGATGCTGGCAGTAAATCCCTTTCGATGGATTTACATGGCCTTGATGGTTATGGATATATTTGCGAATATCCCGAAGCTAAAATTTATACGTTGACCGAAGAACACGGTCATGTCGACTTTTCGGCCTGCGATAAAAAACCAAAAATTGGCGAACGCCTAAGCATCATCCCAAACCATTGCTGTGTAGTTTCAAATTTATTCGATGAAGTGGTTGGTGCGCGTGGCAGCCAGGTGGAAGTCGTTTGGAAGGTGGCAGCACGCGGCACGGTCACTTAGAGAGTGAAAACGTTGAACAATATTGAACGAGCCAGCACGCTTATTAAAAGATGCGGCATTATCGCAATTCTGCGCGGCGACTTTTCTGTCGAAGATATGTTTCGTATTGGCGAAGCTCTTCTTGCTGGAACGGTTACAGTGATGGAAGCCACATTGAATAGTCCGTCCGCATTGACGGCCATTCCGCAATTGCGCCAGCATTTTGGCGATGCAATGCTCATCGGTGCGGGAACTGTGCGCGATGTGAATCAGGCGCAGGCGGCGTTTGACGCGGGAGCAGAATTCCTGGTCTCTCCAAATTTTGACGCCGAGACCGTTTCGTTCGCAATTAAGAATGTCCTGCTTCATCTTCACGGAGTCTGTACCGCCACG
>JBBSCM010000149.1:0-9286 GCA_038250295.1 Anaerolineales bacterium
AATCCCTGGCATCGTCCCTGCGATGCGCGCGTGCGCCTTCGTAATCCATCCAAATTCGTGGCTGGGATTATAGAGTTCATCGCATCCATCAACTCGCCGCGCGAAACTCGTTCGCAGTGACAAACCATTTCAGCATACTGCGGATTCTTCGCGATCATCTCAGCATCCTGATGCGGTCTGATATCCGCCTGTCCAATGGCCGGCATCTTTACTGGTTTGAAATCATCCCTTAATTTCAAATCCAAACCCGCGCCGCGCAGCAACTCCACCGCATATTCAGCAATCCCCATCGCCCCCGAAATTCCCGTGGACCGAATCCCACCGACACATAAATATTTTTGTGCCGCGTGCATTTCAATTTGATAATCACTATGTTCTGTCGCCGCGCGCAAGCCTGAATAGGTTGCAGTCACTTCTTCATCTAATAGCTGCGGCAGGATCTCGCGCCCCTTATCCAGTAACATTTTCAAGCCATCCTCTGTCGTTTGAGTGGCAGTTTTATCTGAGAGGTCTTCCGCAGTCGGCCCGAGCAGAATATTTCCATACACAGTCGGGCTGATTAATACGCCTTTTGTTTTGGATGTCGGCACTGGCAGCAGGACGTGATTAACCAGAGGTCGCGCCAGTTTGTCATATACAATTAACTGCCCGCGTCGCGGCGTGACCGTGAAATTGGTGTGGCCAAAATGGGCATTGATCTCGTCTGAAAATAATCCCGCCGCGTTGACAACATATCTTGTATGAATTTCATTCCCCTGCTGGTCGAGTAGGGACGAGTGCTCTTCTCGTCCCGTATCGAGACCACGTCTATCGAGACCCCTCACTTCAAAATTCAAAAACAACTCCACCCCATTCAACACGGCTTGAGTCGCAAATGCCAACGGAACCGTAAACGTGCAAAGTATCCCCTCCCCCGGAACGAACAATCCGCCCAATGCGCCTTTATTGATATTTGGCTCACGTTGATATATTTCATCCGAAGAAATGATTCTTACTTCCATCTCTCCATTCTCATGAGCCTGTTTTAATAATTTAGGCAATGTCTCGAACTGTTCCTGATTCCATGCGATCAAGAGTCCGCCCAATCTTTCGTGGGGAATATTCGCCTCGGGCAAAAACTTATCCATCAAAGCATAACTACGCTTCAACAGTTTTGCTTCCAGCGAGCCAGGCTTTGCATCATAACCTGTGTGCCAGATGGCCGTGCTGGCCTTGGATGTCCCCATGCCCACATCAGATTCGGACTCTACCAATGCGATCTTAAGTTGGTAACGGGAAAGTTCACGCGCAATAGCGGATCCCACCACGCCCGCGCCGATGATGGCGATATCAAATGTTGTTGTCATTGATTGATTCTCTTCATCCTTAGTGGTGGTCGAGTAGCCTTTCGTGCCTTTCGAAAGGCGTATCGAGACCACATACGCACAATTTAATTTCACTACGTGGTCTCGATATGCCCTCGGCTATCGCCTCGGGCTACTCGACCACCAACATAAACTTTAACTATGGAAAGTTTTGACAGCCTCAACTGCCTTATTCCAATGTGTCAGCTTCTTTCCTCTTTCATCTTCATTCATGTTCGGCACATAAACTTTTTCGGCTTTCCAGTTTTTGGATAACTCATCAAACGTGGTTCCTAATGCCGAAACACCCGCGAGATTCGCAATACCTATCGCGGTGGCTTCCAACGCAGCAGAGACTCGCACCTCGAGATTCAGCAAGTCCGCGATCATCTGCATGAGGTAGGGATTGCCTGATGGGCCGCCATCTACTTTGAGATGTGGCGGCGCCTGACCCAAATCTTGTGACATTGCCATGACCACCTCATAAACGCGGCAGGCAATTCCATCCAGCGTAGCGCGGACAATATCATCCGAACTGGTGCTGCGGTTCAGGCCGAACATCGCGCCGCGTACATCTGTCCGCCAGTGAGGGGCGGCGAGGCCTTGCAAAGCAGGGACCACGACCACGCCCGCATCGGTGGAGCGATTCGCCGCGTCGTTGCTGGATGCGGAATCAGGAATCAATTTCAAGTTATCGCGCAGCCATTGGACAGCCGAACCTGTGACAAAAATGCCGCCGTCGAAGGCGTAAGCGGTCTGCCCGTTGAAGTTCCAGCCGACCGTGGTGAGCAAGCCGTTGTTTGATAATTTTGGTTTGTCGCCAATGTTCATTAATAAGAAACTGCCTGTGCCAAATGAACACTTCATCTCCCCCGCTTTGAAACATGCCTGGCCAAACAATGCTGCTTGTTGATCTACAAGAAGCGCGTGTAAAGGCAAAGGCTTGCCATTGCCAAAATCAATATCACCAATATAGCCCGCGGACGGTTTTACTTCGGGAAGCATACTGCGCGGGACATCGAATAATTTCAGCAAGTCTTCATCCCACTCGAATTTATTCATATCAAACAATAGTGTGCGCGAGGCGGTGGAGGGATCAGTGATATGCAGCCTGCCTTTGGTTAGAGACCAAATCACCCATGTTTCAGTAGTGCCGAATTTCAATTTGCCTTCATGCGCTTTTTTGCGGATAGCAGGATCATTTTCAAACACCCACTTGAGTTTTGGCGCGGAGAAATAACTGTCGAGTAGGAGTCCCGTCTTGTGGCGAAGCAGGTCCGGGTCGACGTGTGAAGCGAGCGCCTTACAGACCGATTCACCTCTCGTGTCCTGCCAAACTATGGCGGGAGTCACAGCCTCGCCCGAGTCCTCATCCCAAACCACAAAGGTCTCGCCCTGGTTATCGAATCCCACTGCAGAAATTTCATACGTACCGTCAAGCAAAGGCGCGCAAGCCTCCTTCACGGTGCGGACGATGTCCCCGGGTTCCTGCTCAACCCATCCCGCCTGTGGAAAACGCGCCGGCAATTGCGCCGAGTTTTTCTCGACCATTTCACCGAGTTCATTCACGATGACTGCCGTCGTTTGAGTTGTACCTTGATCGATGCCGAGCAGATATTTCATAGATTCCTCCATACAGGTGACAGTCACCTGTACTATAAAAGCGGCACCTCTTTTGAGACACCGCTTTTATAGTACAGATCGTTCAAAACATCAATGCTAATCTTTGTACTTCTTCTCGATCTCGGCGATCATCTTCTGGCGTTCCTTGATGCGGTCACCGGTTGGCGGGCCTTCAAAGCGCTTATTTTCCACCGTGAACCACAATACCGCCATCACAACTACCATGATAACGGTAAGATAGAATACCTTCTCGTTTGGCGGTTGGAAACCGGTGATGGCGAGAACAAATCCACCGATCACTGAGATGATGGCAAGGGGTTTGGAGAAAACGCCAAGGTTGAAAGGACCTTTCTCCGGCCATTTAGCGGTACCTTCAGCAAAGAAGCCGGCAACCACTGGCGAAATATACGAGAAGTATAGGAACACCGCGCAACCAGTAGCAAGCACCACAAATGCGCCGGCATAAATGACAGAGGCCCATGCAATAAAAGCAGCTGTCCAAATAGCATAGGTGGGCGTGCGATAAACAGTGCTGACGTGAGAGAGAAAGCCAGAAGCGGGTAGACCGCCATCGCGCGCAAAGGCAAAGGTCATGCGGGAAGCAGATGTGAGACCTGCGAGACCGCACAGATAGTTATTCACTACAATTCCAACAAAAAGGAAGTACAGCAACCACTGAGGCATGAGCGAGCTTTCCATAACATAGAGGAAAGAGCCGTAACCTTTTGAGGCGCCTTCGGCCACACTTGGCATTGCCAGCACAAAAGATGCAACCATAAAGTAACCAAACAGCACGGAATAGAACACGGCCTGCCACATGCCCTTCGGTACATTGATCTGCGCATCGTGAGTCTCTTCCGATGTGTGCGCGGAGGCGTCATATCCTGTAATGGTATAACAAACGAGGATCAAACCAAACAGGAATGCAACTCCCATACTTTCTGTTCGCGGGAACACGCCGCCGCCTGTATCGCCTGTAAAGTTGGTGAATGTAAACAAACGGGAAAAATCGAGCGCAACTGGCGAGAAGACCAGCAGGGAAATGGTCAAAAGGATTGCGACGATAAAGATGAAATAACCGCTGAAGTCAGTTAACTTGGTGGTCAATTCAATGCCATAGTGATTGAACAAGGACTGGGTAATGAGGATAAACCCAACAGCGATCAATTGATGGCTCGCCGTGAATACAGCAGGATCCATTTTGAAAATACCCACGAGGATCAGGTCGCGGAAAAGCAACCACACCCCTACATCCACCGAAGACACCACAAAAAAGAGGCCAAGAACGTTGAACCAGGCTGTGACCCAACCCCATGCGCGCCCGCCAAGCATGGACGCCCAGTGGTACAAGCCGCCTGCCGTGGGATATGCCGAAGCAATCTGTCCCATGGACAACGAAACAATGATTGCTACAGCGCCACCGATGAGCCAGCCGTAGCCAATCCCCGCGCCGCCGGTGGAACTAAACCCAGTGGCAAACGTGGTAATACCGCCAGCTAAAATACAAATAATCGAGAATGAAATTGCGAAGTTCGAGAACCCGCTCATGCGCCTTGCAAGCTGCTGCGCATACCCCATTTTATGCAGGTGACTCTTGTCATGCTCCATACTTTTATCTGCCATTTTCGTAATTCTCCTTGGACTTGAATTTATTTTTCGAAATCAAGAAACCCAACTTACGAATAGCGAATTCCAAATATCAACGATACGCATCCTCCCCTCCCTTTCGGGAGTCATCCTCTCATAAGTACGTGTTGAAAACACTCGCAATGGAAAAAAGGTACGGCCACTTCGAAGCATTATGTCATAAAATCACCCTTGTGGAAATAGAATTTATGTTCTAAAATTGGAATATGGACCCAGTGGACACCCTCAAGTTGTTAACTTCTCAAATGTCTCTTGAGGCGGATGGAGAACCACGCGTCTCTTCCTCCGCCCCCGCCTGCTTCAGTCCAAAAGAAATGGATCAAGCCTTTGTCCATCCCGCCCAACTCCCCAATGGACAGAAGATCCTGCTCCTCAAAACCCTGCTCTCCTCGGCATGTGAACGCGATTGCTTTTATTGTCCATTCCGCGCCGGCAGGGATTTCCGCCGCGCCACATTCAAGCCAGATGAATTCGCGGGCTTGTTTAGCAAACTGAATCGGGGCGGATTGGCCGAAGGTGTATTCCTCAGCTCGGGCATCGCAGGAGGCGGAGTCCGCACGCAGGATAAACTCCTCGACACCGCCGAGATCCTGCGCAAGAAACATCAATATAAAGGGTACCTTCATTTAAAGATCATGCCGGGCGCCGAGAAAGACCAGGTTTACCGCGCCATGCAGCTTGCCGACCGAGTCTCGGTCAACTTGGAAGCGCCCAGTACGGAACGGCTTGCAAAACTTGCACCGCACAAAAATTTTTTCGAAGAATTATTACAGCCTTTGAAATGGGTGGAGGAGATTCGCAAAGCCGTCCCCGCTTATAAATTTTGGAACGGACGCTGGCCCTCCACGGTGACTCAATTCGTAGCTGGCGGCTCCGATGAAAGCGATCTCGAATTGCTTACGATCACAAACTGGCTCAATAAAAATGTAAGACTCAAACGCGCCTATTTTTCAGCCTTTTATCCCATTCGAGATACACCGCTTGAAAACAAGCCCGCAGTAGACCCCCTGCGCGAGCACCGCTTATATCAGGCATCATTCTTATTGCGGGATTATGGCTTCGACCTCGAAGATTTACCATTTACAAATTACAACAATCTCCCACTTCATGCCGACCCCAAGCAAGCCTGGGCACAAATGTATTTGGCAGACAAGCCTATTGAAATCAACAAAGCAGAAAAACACGAGTTGATCCGCATTCCTGGCATTGGACTAAAAAGCGCGGATGCCATTATGAATGCGCGCAGGATCAATCAACTTCGTGACCTTTCCTCATTAAAGAAACTTGGCATCATCGCCGAACGCGCTGCCCCCTACCTATTATTGGATGGCCGTAAAGCCGCTACCCAAATGACGTTGTTCTAATTTACCCACATAATCGTGATTCCCTGAGCGGAGCGAAGGGTCTCTACTTCTGAAACGCGAGATGCTTCGCTACCCACCGATTGTCACTGCCAGCACATCATAATAAGTACCAGCGCCGAAACCGTCGAAGAGAACGTTGTCACCCGGCTTGATCAGCGGCAACTGCCGCAGGAAAGCGATCATGTTACTTGCGGCACTCACATTTCCAAAGTCGCTTAACAGCCACGGCATCGGGAAACTAATGCCCGCATTTTGCAAATGCTTTGCCTTGAGCTGGTTGATCTTGTAATTGGCATGATGCACGATCCCCACTGAGATTTGTTTATCCGGTGTTCCCAACTTGTTCATGAGAGCCGCATATTCATTAAACACTTCAGTCACCACTTGTACCCCAGTGCGGACAAATAACTTAACCATTCCCATGGGGCCTGCCATCGAAATCGCCGAACCGTCTGCCGGCTCATGCATCAAGCCCGCCACGCGGGTGTGGGATGAGGACTCCTGTGTGATTTCAACCAGCGACCCGTTATCATCCCGTCGTGAATGGGGATAATACATGCGCACTGCCAGTACCCCTTCCCCGTCAAAGGCCTCGTGCTCCCTGCCCACCAGGAATTTAAAAGTTTCTCCGGGGATCACACCGATGACGCCTGCCGCATTACCGAATAATTGCAAGGCATACTTGTCATGCGCGCGGCCGGTAAAACGGCTTAGTCCTTCAATACCCCCGACCAAAACCTTTTTGCCCAATAATTCTTCGGCGAAATTAACTTTGCCTTTGCGCGCCAAAGCGTGATTCAGCACAAGGTTCAATCCAGCTGTGGAGCTGTCACACGCTTTATGCAGGCTGACTTTTAATGCGTTATCCGAAACACCTGCGCGCTGGCATATCAATGACACATAATCATTCGAAACAGGTCCGCTTATACCGATCAATACAGCTTGCACATCTGCAGGCTGCCAGCCATTGGCAAGAATGGCCTCCTGTAATATACGCGTTCCTACTTGTAACTCCAATTCAAGATGGTCGGCGTCGCTCATATCAAGAATATGATGGCGGCTGAGAAACCCCAGCTCAGAGAGATTCATCGCATCTTCATCTTTTAGCAGTTCGCCGAGGCGGTATGATACCAACTCCCGCACCCTCGTATTATCGTAATCCTCACCCCATGTACCAAATGCGCCGCCGATGCCCAGCGCGGAATTTGTGACGCGTTCGAATCCAAACGGGGTGCCATTTCCGATTTGGATAATTTTTTTTTTCACGTTGGGTCTTTCAAAAAACGAGTGACTTTCATTCATACAGGTCTACTCCTTTTATTGCAAATATCATTTGAAAGCGTAACACCATTTCCATAATTTCGTTTCGTCGTCTTTGTAGTTTACACATAAATAACAGGGCTCATTTTATAATTCACATTGTCGTCAACCTTAAAATATTTCAATATCCCCCATTCAACCCTTGTAAATAAATTTATTATCGCTATACTAAAGAAATACATTTGCGATTCATGTTTTACATGAGTCGTAATAAAAGGAGAAAAACAAAAATGGTTTCAATCATGGAAACACTGACGATAAAAACAGAAAATAAATTTAGAACTCTTATCACAAAGCAGGCCTATAAAATGGGTGACGTGATGTGTGTTATGCCAAGCGAGAACATCATGGACAAACCCAATCGCTTCACGGTGCAGATCGCAAAGGATAAACACACCCATGTCGGCAAACTCGCCGCGCTGAATCATTCCTGCGATCCAAACGTTGTGCTCGATACCGAGCGCATGGTAATGATCGCGCGCCGCGATATCGAGAAAGGCGAAGAATTGTCGTTTTTCTATCCCGCCACAGAATGGGAAATGCAGGCGCCTTTCATTTGCTTGTGCGGTTCCGCGAATTGTATTCACGTGGTTGCGGGCGCGCGCTTCCTGCCGCTATCCACACTGGAGAATCATTACCTCAACAAGCACATCCGCGAGATGATGATCGAACTGCTCAATGGCACCAAAGTGCATTTGAAGAAACTTCAAAGCGCATAAATAAAAAATGCCCCGCAAAATTGCGGGGCATTTTTGTGATTACAATTTTCGATGCAGTGCCAGCAAGGTATATGCCCCAACCCAGGGTTTCCCCAGTCGATGATTATCTGAAACAACGATCTTATTAAAGCGTGAAGCGATTTGTGGCATCAGCATGGCAATCGCTCCCCAATCATCGCCCAGAACAGCAGCCTTCATTTTTTCAGCCACCTGCCCGGCCCACATCCACTCCATTCGGAATTTATCGGCCTTCACCCAGTAGTCGCGTTTCTCCCATGCGGCTACTGAAACATCGATCCCCTCAGAGACGGACTGCAAGGCCAGCGCAATATACGCCGCCATATCTTTCGTTTCCGAGGTAACTTGCGCCTGCTTTGCCAGTTCACGAATACACAACACAATACCTTTTGTCAAACGGGTTCGTTCTTTTCCAACAGAATCAGGGTTGATCACGCGGCTCAAAGGAATTTCTCCATCTTCAAAATACATGGGACTGCATAAACTGCCAGCACATGTTGTTTTTTGCCCATAATTTGCCGGTAGAAGGTCTGGAAATTTATGAGACAAGCAGTAACTACAAGAGCGCGATTATACCGCCCAATTTCAAATCGTCACAAGTTTCCATCTATAAGATAAAATAGTTCAGATCAGATATGACTTCACACATCACAGCCATAATCTTTGACTTTGGGAATGTCTTCGTCAAATGGGATGCCCACGCCTTATACAAGCGCTTCCTTCCCACCCCCGAAGCTGTTGACTCCTTTCTGCGGGAGATTCACTTCGCCGAATGGAATGCGCGCCAGGATGCAGGCCGTTCCTTTAAAGAGGGTATTGCCGTACTTTCATCTGAATTCCCGCAATATGCGGACCTCATACAGGCTTATGATACTTATTGGGAAGAAAGCATCACAGAAACGCTTAATGGCACAATAGAAATTGCTCACGCTTTAAAGAATGCGGGCTGGCCTCTTTATCTATTAAGTAACTTCTCTGTTGAGAAGTTTTATCTCATGCAAATACGATATGGCTTCCTGCGGCTTTTTGACGATACGATCATTTCAGGTGAACACAAGGTAAATAAACCAGATGCCGCCATTTATCACCTCACATTAAATAGAATTGGTCGTGAAGCCCATGAATGTCTATTCATCGACGACTCCCTCCCTAACATTGAAGCAGCCCGCAAGCTGGGCTTTCACACCATCCTTTTTCAATCTCCTGAACAATTGGAAAAGGAACTGCAAAACATGCAATTGTTCCATAATTC
>JBBSCM010000150.1:0-9234 GCA_038250295.1 Anaerolineales bacterium
ATTTGCCCACGACATCCACGGTTTGAGCTCGGTCAATGATTCGTGTACCGCTTTATGCAGTTCATTTTCCTCCCCAAATTCAAAAGGGCGCAAGGTAACAACATTATCGCTTAATTTCATGAATGGAAACATGGCTTCTCTGAAATCCGTTCTTCGTCCTGAGCGGAGCTGCGTGTTCTTCGCGGCGTAGTCGAAGGACAAGTTGAGGTGAAAAATTCTTTTACCTTTGTCCTTCGACTATGTTCCTCAAAGAGCATTCGTCACTCCGCTCAGGACGAGGATTAAATAAAAAACAGAGACACACTTTCACCGAGTTTGAATTCTCTGTGTCTTTGTGTCTCCGTTTTGAAATCTTAAAACTTACAGCGAAATATATTCTCTCAAGCTGTGTTCCACCGCATAGGCGGCGGCTTCGGCGCGGTTATTGACACTCAATTTGGAAAGGATGCTCGAAACATAATTACGCACCGTGCCCTCCCCAAGGAATAAATTCTTCGCGATCTCGCGGTTGGTCTTACCCTCCGAAACCAGCAAAAGCACATGCTTTTCCTGCTGACTCAAATGCGCGAAAGCCGAAGCCTCCTCCTCTTTTACCGCGCGGCGCACTTCCTGGAAAACACGTTGGGTAACAGCGGGGTCAAGCAAAGCCTCGCCGCGCCCAACCGATTCAATCGCCTTCACAAGGTCTTCGCTTCCGATTTGCTTGAGAATATATCCCGAAGCGCCCGCGCGAATGGCGGAGAACAGCATTTCATCTTCAGCATAGGAAGTGAGCATGATTACTTTTGTATTGGGGTATTGATTCACGATCTGCTCGCAGGCTTCGATCCCCGAGGTGCCCGGCAGGCGGATGTCCATCACTACAACATCCGGCTTTAGTGAATCCACCTTTTCCAGCGCCTCACGCGCTGAACCTGCCTCCCCTACTACGTCAAATTGCGGGTGCCGCTCAAGCAGGGATTTCAAGCCGAGTCGCACCACTTCATGATCGTCTACGAGGAGTATTCGTTGTTTTTTCATAAGACTTATTTTACCTCTAAATATGCAAAAAACGGGCTGTTTTCACGAATTTTGCGCCTTTTTCACAGTTAACAAATGCTCCTCAATATGCAGCAGATCACGCTCCACCCAAAGTTGGGAGGTCAATCCGCTGCCGATTGTTTCGTGACTGCTTTCACGTGACCAGGCTTCCCTCGGCAGCTCGCGCAAAGTTTGGCACAATTCTTCGATGTTAACGATAAGCTCTTCCAAAACCCTGTTGAGCGATTCATCTTTGTTGTAATGCTCAACCATCCAGGCATCCGCATCGAAACTCTTGAACTGCGGGTTATCCTCATTAATGGTCTGACGAATGCGCGCGCCGTAAATTAGTTTATCCACATCCCGTGTGTGCCACGCGATTTGATGCACTGTCCAATCGCCGTCCACTTTTTCAAATGGGTCTTTTGCCGCCATACACGCGCCTTGGAATTCATGCGCGGCCCCGCTCAATCTCTCGATCAGCTTCACGCGGTATTCAAATAGTTCTTTCATTTCGCCTCCAACAATGACATTACATCCTTCATTAGACGTTATCGGTAATTAGAAAAAACGTCCCGAAGGTTGCTTTCAGACGCTCAAACCACTCGTAACAACCCTTCGGGACGGTGCTTATATGTTATTTCCGATGAAGTCTATTATATCTTCCGAATTTTGCACCGCGTATACCCGAATTCCATGCGGACTTAATTCCTTATCCGCCTCGTGCGACAAGGCCGCCAACCCTGCCTGGCTGGATAAATAAGCGCCCGCATCTTTTTTTAACCCTTCACCTGCTCCTGCGACGATATTCAGAATCGCCCCTTTGCCTTTGGCGCGCATCACGCGTCCCACAGATTGAATCATCAGGAATGCGCCCGTGAGATTTACATCCAGTGTGCGGTGCCAATCCCATTCATCCATATCCAGCAGGGACGAATGCGGCTCCACTGCGGCATGATTGACCAGAATATCAATGCCGCCCAGTTCATCCTCCACACTTTTGACCAACGCTTGCACGCCGACTTTCTTGGCGATGTCTTCAATATAAGCTTTTGCTTTTCCGCCGCGGACAATAATTTCTGCAACGACCTGCTCCACATTATTTGGAGAAATATCATTGGCGGCCACAAATGCGCCTTGCTCGGCAAACATGAATGCCAGCGCGCGCCCGGCTCCCTTCCCCGCGCCGGTGATCAAAACCACTTTATCTTTGAGATTCATAAAACTCCATCCTAACGAGGGTGCGTCGCACTCCAATTATTTACAAGTTGGTATCGTATCAGGATTTACGTTCGCATTTAATGGCAATCCAAAATACGGTGTGGGGTCGTAGGTATTATCGATCTCAAGTTCGTTCTTAAAATTCCCGAAGCCATCATCTTCCACAACCGAAATATGCAAATGCACGCCGACTGGATTGTTCGGGTCGCCGGAATAATTTCCCTGATAACCAAGGAATGTACCGGCTTCGATATAAACTTCTTTTATGCCGGTTGGAAAATCTGATGAGATAAATGAATTCCCTTGCGGGTCTGCCATGTGAGTATAGTACACCCAGATCTGCCGCCCTGCTTGAAGCGGATCTTCCGGCACGCGGATGATAACGGTGGATATCCAATCTGATTGGCGGGTGAGGTACCCGGGATATGCCGCCGTAACCGGCGTGACGCCAACCTCCGTCCCTGAGAAAATGTCCAGTCCGCTGTGGCGGTGAGCGGGGCGGAATGAATCGTCCCAGATAAACCCGATCAATCCGTCGGTGGGGAAAATGAATGGAGCCGCGCCGCATCTGCTTCCGGCAGTCATCATCAACTCAGGCCGCGAAGATGGGTCGCGGAACCAGTCAAAGACTTGCGCGGTGCGCGCGGAACTTCTTCGAAAGCTAAAGTACAGATAAGCCCCCGCAATAAGGATCGCGATGAGCAGCGCGATGAAAACCAATTTTTTAAACATCCACGCATTATACCTACTTTGCCGAAAACCTTAAATTATGTCAGATTCTGTAAACCCTATTGATTTTTTGCGGGATTTGTTATAAGATAGTTATAGAAACGTTGCTGGTTGATAAACTCGAAAGAGCATACTCATCGCGAGGTGAGGACGCAAAGTCATGGGTCTGCGCGCAAGCGTGTAGCAGACCGCCAGACTGCCGAAGGTATTTTGCTTTGGCAGTTTTTTTGTTTAACTGTCTAAACCGGGAGGTGTTTATCAGGGATATTTATACATCTAGTTGATAATAATGCATTTGTAAGGAGAGCGAATGATTTCTGTTAATTGCTCATCCATTTCATAAATCTTATGAGGAGATAAAGATGTTCAGAAAAGCATTTTATCCATTGATGGTTCTTGTATTAGTTTTGTCCCTATCAACACCTGTGCTGGCGTCTGGAAGTGGAAGTGTCCTTGCCCAGGAAGGGGCTAAATCTTATATTGTCGTTTTACAACAAGATTCTTTTGGCAATGATTCCAGATTGGCAGCTACCAGCCAGGATCCAAACTCCCTGGAAGCTGAACACAATAAGTCACTTGAAGATGCAGGCGCAAGTACAGATGCCAAAGTGCATGATTATATTTTTGCATTTAATGGCTACTCTGCCATTTTGACCGAGACTCAGGTTGAAGCCATAAAATTGCAGAAGGATACTGTATTGGTAATGGAAGATCAAATGCGTTACCCGCATACGGATAGCAGTGCTGACTTTCTAGGACTGACCGTCAGGGGTGGCGCGTATGACAGCGGTTTTACCGGCGAAGGTGTGGTAGTAGGTGTCATCGACACCGGCATTTGGCCTGAGCACCCCTCGTTCGCTGATGATGGCAGTTACGGGTCACCTCCGATTCCTCCGCTCGATGATACGAATTATCCAGTATGTGATTTTGGTAATACAGCCCATAATCCGAACGACGCGGCCTTCACCTGCAATAATAAGCTTATTGGCGCGCGCCAGATTTTGGACACCTATCGCACCGTTATTGGCGCCGACCCTGATGAGTTTGACTCGGCGCGTGACGACAATGGACATGGCACACATACTGCCTCCACGGCCGCGGGAAATGCTGATGTTGAGGCTAGCATGTATGGTCTGCCTGTGGATACAATATCAGGAATTGCTCCACGGGCTCATATCATTGCATATAAAGGTCTTGGCAATTTGGGCGGATTCACATCCGACCTGGCCGCAGCCATAGATCAGGCGGTTGCAGATGGCGTGGATGTGATCAACTACTCAATCGGTGGCGGCGCGGGAACACCGGGCATCGATGATCTTGCCTTCCTATTTGCGGCTGATGCGGGCGTCTTTGTGGCTACTTCGGCTGGTAACTCCGGTCCGGGAGCTGCCACTATTGGTAACCCTGCGACAATGCCGTGGGTTACCACAGTGGGTGCAAGCACTCAGAAACGCTTCTTTGAAGGCACCATAACTCTTGGCAATGGTAAGAAATATACTGGCGCTTCACTCACCCCGGAATTGGGTCACTGGACTGGATTGGTGGATGCTGCCTCGGCTGGTGACGAATTGTGCACTCCCAGTTACTTGGGCGGTGGCTTGAATCCTGCTGTTGTTTCCGGTAAGATCGTACTTTGTTTGCGTGGCGCGGTTGGCCGTGCAGACAAGAGCCTGGCTGTATTTGAAGCCGGTGGTGTAGGTATGATCCTATATAATGCCAACGATGTTGACAATTTGTTCACCGACACACATTGGGTGCCATCGGTACATATTGACTATACTCCTGGCTTAAAGATCAAAGCTTATATCTCTTCTGCTTCAAACGCCAAGGCAAAGATCGAAACTCGGGATGGTGATTGTGATATCAGTCAGGCCAATAGGAATGGTAATCATCATGATGATGATTGCGAACCTAACACGAGCACATGGAAAAACGCTCCTACGATGACGATCTTTTCCTCACGAGGGCCTAATCCGATCGCTGCAGATATTATCAAGCCCGATATCACCGCTCCTGGCCTCCAGATACTGGCTGGAAATTCACCATTTCCTGATCCGGGCGCTTACCCTGGTGAGTTGTTCCAGGCTATTGCTGGAACATCCATGTCCAGCCCGCACGTTGCTGGTGTCTACGCTTTGCTTAAGCAGGCTCACCCTGAGTGGAGCGCGGCGATGGCCAAATCGGCCATGATGACCACAGCTTATCAGGATGTTAAAGATAATGATCGCAAGAGTCAGGCTGATCCGTTTGATATGGGTTCCGGTCATATCAACCCTGGCGGCAAATGGCAAAAGGGCTCTATAACCCAACCCGGCCTTGTCTATGATGCTGGATTGTTCGAGTACGCGGCTTTTTCCTGTGGCATGGAATGGGGTCTCTTTAGCCCAGGAAGTTGTGCCTTCCTTGAATCTATAGGTGTTCCTTTTCAATCCTATAATCTTAACTACCCATCGATTGGCGTCGCTGAGGTGGTAGGCAGTCAGACGGTCATACGGACAGTCACAAGTATTGCCAGCAAGAAGGAAACCTTCAAAGCCAACGTCATTGCGCCTCCTGGATACACTGTCACTGTAACTCCAAATAAGTTAACGCTCAACCCGGGTGATTCTGCCACGTTCGAGGTGACGATCACGAATAAGAAGGCACCAGTCGGCGAGTGGCGCTTTGGTTCGCTTACCTGGAAGGGTGGCGGCTACAAGGTTTACAGTCCCATAGCAGTCAAAGGTGCGTTGTTCGATGCTCCTGACGAAATCTCTGGCAGCGGCGATTCCGGCTCAGCCAGCTTCGATGTGAAGTTTGGTTATAACGGAGCTTACACTGCCGCGCCGCACGGACTGGTGTCGGCGACCGTTACGACGGACAATGTACTTCAAGATCCTGACCAAACTTTCTCGCCCAGTGATGTTGGCACTGGTGGTGCCAACTTGCACCAGTTCAATCTCTCCGGTGCGGCTTTCTTCCGTATTGCCATGCCTCCTGAGTCTACCGAGCCTAATACAGACATTGATATCTTTGTGTTTGATCCAACCAACACCCTCGTTGCAACCAGTACAGCTGGAGGCACTGACGAATTGGTGGATATCTTCGCACCGATGGATGGCACCTGGAGTGTCTATGTGCACGGCTGGCAAACGGACGGCCCAGACTCTGACTACAACATGTGGACCTGGGCGGTTCCAAATGCAACGGGCGGAACCCTGGTTGTTGACTCTGCACCCGCCTCAGCAACAATTGGTACTGTCGCCCCAGTCACAGTGAGTTGGAGCGGTCTAACTTCAAGCGGAATTGGTGACTGGTATTTGGGTGCAGTCTCGCATACCGGACCCAGCGGATTGATGAAACTGACCCTTGTCAATGTTGATAATCGTTAGTTACAAATAGTTTATTGTTGAACACGCATTGTCTTTCCCGGAAAGACTTGCAATAAAAAAACCTGCCCACTGGCACGCCAGTGGGCAGGTTGATTCCCGTTGACGAATCCGTTTAATTATCTTCGCCAGGGGGAATGCTATTATCAGGAGTGGATGGTGTATCAGACTTGGGTGGTGTAAGATTGAAGAGATCGATTTGTGGAGGCGGGCTGGATTCCTTATAAACTATTTCGCAAAGGAATAAACCGCGCTTGCCGCCGTTATGATACTCATACACATTCCCTTCAGCCTGTAAAACAATGAGTGCCCCATCTTCCGGGACCTGCAGGTAAGCCATGCCAGGTTGTGGGCATCCCAGGCTGGAATCTGGCCATACTACAGCTTTAGCTTCCACCAGGCTGATTTGCGTTATTGAGATGGACAATCGTTGAGCCAAATTCTCTTTGGCCTTTTCGATCAGGCCTTCCAGACCGGAAACGGAAGGTGTTGGTAAAGATGGATTCATTTGTGTGTCATCTCCGTGGGTGGGCTGAGATTGTTCGTCTGCTGCTGGTGCAGAACCACCACAACTTGCTAAAGCAAGCGAAAGCAGGATTATAAGTAAAAACCAAATAGTTCTCATAGCATACTCCTTTCTTGGGTCTTTGGGTGCAAGACTCAATCTTACTTACGGACGATTCTAATACATGAAAGGTTCCCCAAACTTTTTGAAGCGTCTCTTTTTGTTCAGTTTGCTTTCACGAAATCAAGCAGTATAATTCTGACATTCTTAATTTTTGGAGTAAACCTGTGCGTGTTAAACATTTCCTATTTACGATTCTTATTATCGTTGTCTTGAGCGCTTGTAAAGGCTCGGCAACAGAAACGATCGCGCCTCCCACAGCTGTACCCACTCATACACCGCCGCCCACGGCCACGATCATCCCAACCCCGTCCACACCGCTGGCAATTCTCGTCGTCCCCGCAGATATGGATAAAGCCGCATCAGACCTGTATCAAAAGACCGTTTATGATCTCGCGCAGCAATCCAGTTTTCGTTTTCAGGTGCGTAATGCGCTTACACCCGCCGACCTTGCCGACCCAACTTTGAAAGTGGTAATTGCCTTGCCGCCCGACCCTGGTGTTGCCTCCTTTGCGCCCACTGCCCCGGGCGTGCAATTTCTTGCGGTGAATATTCCCAACCTGGTCGCAGGCGGCAATGTCAGTGTGCTTGCTCCTGATGCCCAGGTGGAACTCCCTGCTTTTCTTGCGGGTTATACGGCTGCCATGGTCACGGAGGAATATCATATCGGCATGCTCATTCCAAAAGATAATCAAGATGCGCAGCGCGCCTTCAATGCGTTCAATAACGGGATGAGATACTATTGCGGTTTATGCCGTACTTTTTATTTAACACAAATAGGCTATCCCACCTATGTGGAAATTCCCGCAGATGAAGACCCCAAGAATTATGGCGGTTATGCCAACCTGCTGATCAACGACCGTGACGTGGATACGATGTACATTTACCCGTCATTGGTCAATGACGATTTTCTCGCCTATGTTGGAACAACAGGCGCGCTATTGTTTGGAACCTCCATGCCCGAACAGCGCCCCGGCGGCTGGGTGATGACGATTGCCCCCGACACGGTCAAGGCGATACAGACCGCCTGGCCTAATTTGATCGCCGGGCAGGGCGGGGTTAACGTTCAATCTCCGCTGGGGCTTGCGGATGTGGACCCAAGCCTGCTCACCCCCGGAAAGCTCCGCCTTGTGCAGGAAACTTTGGATGCCTTGCTGGCTGGCCGAATATCAACAGCGAATCCATAAAATAAAGTGTCATGTCGTTGCGAGCGCACTTTGCGAAGCAAGCTCTTGTTGCGAGGGGATTGCTTCGGGCAAAGAACGCCCTCGCAATGACATACAAAATCCTTGACGAACTTTTACCTTGCATGATAAACTCACGCTCGCTTGAAATAAAGCAAATCTAACGAAAGGAGCGCACGCGGATGTTTATGAATAAACTTTACATTGTCCCATCATTCACCGGCAAAGCCGATGTTGATTCTCGTAGTGCGCCTGTTCGTCGTTAGACTTTAATTTATTGTCTTACGGCCACGGCGCTCATGCGAACCCGTGGCCGTTTTTATTTAAGTGCAAGGCGGCCATGGGTTAATGACCTGTGGCTGTTTTTTATTTTGTTCCCTTTCCTCCTCTCCCGCGAAGCGTGGGAGAGGGCAGGTGTTGCACTGAGCCTGTCGAAGTGGTGAGGGTAAAGTGAGGAAACCATGTTAGATATACAAACTCAATTGTTCGACGCACAGGATGTCCGTTTTGGGCCGATTGACCACGAAACACATCCCGAGATCGAATCCAAATGGACGCATGACGCCGAATTCATGCGCCTGATGGAATTGAAACCTGTCCGCCCGCTTTCACCTGCGATGGTCAAGAAACAATACGAAGCCGTCGAAAAGGATATGGAAGAGAGCAAGAATTTGTTTTACTTCACCATCCGCGCCCGTGAAGATGACCGCTTGATCGGCAAGGCCGTTGTCGAGTGGATCGATTGGACGAATGGTAATGGCTTTATCCGCATCGGAATCGGCGCAGCGGAAGATCGCCGCAAAGGCTATGGCTCGCAAGCCTTGAGTATGCTCTTACGCTATGCCTTTGGCGAATTAAATCTCTATCGCGTTACTGCGGTTGTGCCGGCTTATAACGATGGCGCGCTGCGCCTCTTTCAGAAGTTTGGTTTTATGGAGGAGATCCGCAGGCGTAAAGCCTTGAACCGCGATGGTGAAATTTGGGACCTCGTCTCTTTCGGCTTGTTGAATGCTGAATGGCGTGAGCAGGTAAAGGCGTAGGGTGATGCGATGAAAGACGTCTATCGCGGCACCCTCGTCCGCCTGGG
>JBBSCM010000151.1:0-9227 GCA_038250295.1 Anaerolineales bacterium
GAATTGGCAGAGATCATCGTCTCGGTGGGGCTCGCCCAAAACATGGCCGCATTACGCGCCCTCGCCACCGAAGGCATCCAACGCGGACACATGTCTCTGCACGCAAGGCAGGTCGCGATTGCAGCAGGCGCCAGCGGAGAATTGATCGAAAAAGTCGCCGCGCAAATGGTGACGGAGAAAGTTGTAAGAATTGATAGAGCGGAAGAATTGGTGAAAGAGTATGCAAGTACACAAGGAAACAAGTAAACAAGTACGTGTATACTTATCAATGAAAGAGGTGAGTTATGCAACACACACGAAACCTTGAAAAAATTTATAAAGGCTTGTCACGCGCAGAGAAAGCCCAGCTACTCCAATGGGCCGCGCGGGACTTGGGAGATTCCTTCCCAGGCATTGAAAGCAATCCGCTAATCTGTGGCGGTGAGCCATGTATTACCCGCACACGCATTCCTGTTTGGCTGCTTGCGCAAGCTCGGCGTTTGGGAACAAGCGAAGCGGATTTGCTTCGTTCCTATCCCACCTTGCGTGCCGAAGACCTTGCCAATGCATGGGCGTTTGAGCGAAGTCATCGCAAAGAAATAGACTCGCAGATTAAAGCCAACGAGGGAGCATAATGACAAGCCTTGACCAAGTATTGACCTTTGTGCCACAAGTACTACAACTCCACCAGAAAAATATCTGGCTTTCCTACGATGAAGAAGCCGATGTGCTGTATTTAAATTTCAAGAAACCAAACCATGCCGACGATTCCGAATTGCTGAAAAACGATGTGATCGTTCGCTATGAAGGCGAAGAAGTCGTTGGGATGACGATCATGAATGCGAGTAAGAAAAACAGAAAATGAGCAATAGAACTCCCCTCACGCCTGAAGAAATTTCGGCCATCGTGAATGGACTGAATCCCATTGACTGGGCGCAGATGGAGTTACTTGCAAAGATGCCGCCTGGGAAAAGAATGTACCCGAGCTTGCAAGCCAGTGCCATGATTCGCGCAGGTCTGCGAACTGCGTTCAAGAGAAAATTCCCAAACCTTTCCCTAGCCGAAATCAATATGAAAATTCTGGATTATCTGATTTTCATGGACAAACAATATGAACATGCTTAATTTTTACATTCATGTCGTAAAAGCCTTGGAAGAAATCGGCGCATCCTATATGATTGTTGGTGCGTTTGGCGGCACAATTTATGGAATTACCCGCGCCACCCACGACATAGATATTATTGTGGATTTACACGAAGCAGATTTTGAAGCCCTATCTAAAAAATTCCCGCTTCCGCGTTACTATGCCGACCCTGAAATGATAAAAAACTCTGTCGAAATGGGGATTATGTTCAACATCATCGACTCAAGCGAAGGTTACAAAGCCGACCTCGTCCCATTAAAACGCGAACCCGAATATCAACTCGCGTTCAATCGCCGCATTCGCGAAACCTTCACCGATGAAAATGATAAACCATTTGAGGCATGGGTAGCCCAGCCAACTGACATCATCATCGGGAAACTACAGGCATGGAATGAAGGCAGATCAAACAAACATCCAGATGATATTTTTGCCATTTTATTTTTCTGCTTGCGTGGATATAGCAACCATGAAGTTAACTTGGATGAAGTCACCAAAGAAGCCACCCGCATTGGAACTGAGACCCTCGACATGTGGCTCAAAACGCTTTCAAAAGCGAGGAATGAAATTAAAAAAGGAAATACGCCGCGAAAGTGGTGATGCGCCACAAAATCCGTTGACAACCATCCGCGCATCCGTTTTGCAAAGCAATCCGTTGAAAACCGCTCGCAGGATTGACGTCAAAGTTTTGGGATGTGTAAACAAAAGGACTTGACGAACACTTAATTTAGTATATACTATTGATATATACTAAAGGAGATCAAATGGAAACAGCAAAACTCTTCCAAAATGGCAAAAGCCAAGCAGTACGCCTTCCAAAAGAATTTCGCTTTGGAAGTGACCGCGTTTATATTAAACGAGTTGGCAATGCAGTTGTACTTCTGCCCTATCAAACCCCTTGGGAAACCATGCTGGACAGCCTGACAATGTTTTCAACAGATTTCATGCACGAACGCACACAACCTTCTATTCAAAATCGTGAGGACGCGTTTTCATGAAATACATGCTGGATACAAATATCTGCATCGGTTTAATTCGCCAAAAACCAGTAAACCTTATTCAGCGTTTGACCCGCTGTGATCCAGGTGACGTGGGTGTTTCAAGCATCACCATTGCTGAATTGGCGCACGGAGCTAACAAAAGCAATCAAATCGAGCAAAATTTGTCTGCATTGGAGCAATTTCTTCTGCCCATTGAAGTTGCAGATTTTGACCAGCGTGCATCCACTGCTTATGGTTTTATCCGTGCCTTTTTGGAGCGAGAAGGAAAAATCATTGGCTCGATGGATATGCTGATCGGCGCACACGCTTTGAGCCTGGGTGTGGTTTTGGTTACAAATAATACAGGCGAATTTCAACGCATTCCAAAATTGAAAATCGAAGATTGGATGTAACATCCGTTTCCATCCGCTCATCCGCTAAAAATCCGTTGACCACCGCACTGAGGCCGTACTTTAGTCCGTACCATACAGAATTGAAAGCAAGGAAATTAAATGACAACCCCACAACACACACACTCCCCCACCCTCCTCAAACCCAACAAACCCGTCGGCATCGTCGGCTACGGTGCATACGTGCCGCGCTATCGTCTGCCCGCGAAGGAAGTCGCGCGCGTATGGACGGGCAAAAGCACTGGACTGCCCATCAAAGAGAAAGCCGTGCCTGGCCTCGACGAAGATGTGATCACCATGTCGATTGAAGCGGCGCGCAATGCCATGCTGCGTGCACAAATTGACCCGACCGAACTGCGCGCGGTCTGGGTCGGGTCTGAGTCGCATCCGTATGCGGTCAAACCAACTTCAACGTTAGTCGCCGAAGCGATTGGCGCAGTCCCCAACACGCAGGGCGCGGATTTCGAATTCGCATGTAAAGCGGGCACCGAAGCGATGGTCGCCGCGATGGGAATTGTCGGCTCGGGTATGGGTCACTATGCCATGGCCATCGGCATGGATACCGCGCAAGGCAAGCCCGGCGACGCGCTCGAATACACCGCAGGCGCAGGCGGCGGCGCATACATCATTGGCCCCGCCGAAGAGTCACTGGCAGTCATCAACGCCTCGTATTCCTACGTCACCGACACGCCCGATTTCTGGCGGCGCGAATATCAAAAGTATCCCGAGCACGGCATGCGCTTCACGGGCGAGCCTGCCTACTTCAAACACATCACCGAAGCCGCCACTCATTTGATGGAAGCCTCCGGCACAACCGCAAAGGATTACAAGTGGGCGATCTTCCATCAGCCGAATACAAAATTCCCGCAGCGTGTCGCAGGTCAACTCGGATTTTCTGCCGAACAAATTGCGCCGGGACTTTTAGTCCATACGATTGGAAATACATATGCAGGCGCGGCCATGATCGGCCTGACTGCGACTCTCGACATCGCACAGCCCGGTGACAGAATCCTCGTCGTCTCTTTCGGCTCCGGAGCTGGTTCAGACGCCTTTGACATTCTCGTCACTGACAAAGTAACTGCGAAGCAGGGTCTCGCCGTGAAGACACAGGATTACATCGCAAGGCGCACTGAAATAGATTATGCGACGTATGTAAGGTATCGCGGTAAGTTGGCGATGAAATAAATTGTTTATCGTCATTGCGAGGAGGGCACTTGCTCTTTCCGACGAAGCAATCTCCGACACTGTTGGGGATTGCTTCGGGCAAAGAACAAGAACGCCTCGCAAGACGGAGGAAAATATAATGGCAATCTTCGACCTGCCTCTCAAAGAACTAAAAACCTACCTCCCCCCGCGTGAAGAACCCGTGGACTTTGACTCTTTCTGGAAATCCACATTGGATGAAGCGCGAGCATTTCCACTCAACGCGACTTTTGAAAAAGTGGATTATGGCCTCGCCGCGCAGGAAACATTCGACGTAACTTATTCAGGCTTTGGCGGACAACCCATCAAAGGCTGGCTGATTTTGCCAAGTGGACGCAAAGGGAAATTGCCATGTGTTGTTGAATTCATCGGCTACGGCGGCGGACGCAACTTTGCATTTGACTGGCTTCTTTGGGCAAGCGCGGGTTACGCTCACTTCGTCATGGATACACGCGGACAAGGCAGCAGTTGGTCCAAAGGAGATACTCCAGATTTATATTCTGAAGGCGGTAACCCAAGTATGCCTGGCAGTATGACACAAGGCGTGCTTGATCCCAAGCATTATTTCTATCGCCGTGTATTCACAGATGCAGTCCGTGCCATTGATGCAGCACGCAGCCACCCCGATGTAGATGGGACTCAAATAGCAGTCACTGGCGGATCACAAGGTGGAGGCATCACCATCGCCGCGGCTGGACTCGTTCCTAATGTAGTCGCTGCCATGCCTGATGTGCCGTTCCTTTGCCATTACCGCCGCGCCACTGAAATTGTGGATACGTATCCATACAAAGAGATCGCCGATTATTGTCACACCCACCGCGATAAAGTGGAGACAGTGTTCAACACGCTTTCGTATTTCGACGGTGTCAATTTCTCTGCCAGAGCAAAAGCGACAACTTTATTTTCCGTTGGATTAATGGACCAAGTCTGCCCGCCTTCGACAGTCTATGCTGCATTTAATCATTGGGCTGGCGAAAAGGATATCAAAGTGTATCCATACAATGGTCACGAAGGCGGACAAAGCTATCAGACGGTTGAAAAGTTAAAGTTTTTGAACAGCATTTGGAAATAACATCCATACTCCGCTGGTTGAGTATGAAGATACCGAGACCATAATGAAACATGATAACCATCATCATCCGTAAACTTACAATTATTGTTTTGCTGATTGCAGCAACAAGCTGTGCTCCAACACAGACACCAACAAAACCTATCCTCGTAGATGCCTTCTTCTCGGGTTATGCATTTCTTGATGTAAATGGTAATAGTGAAATCGACTCTGAAGACATACCTGTAGAGAACGCTATATTCATCGTTACAATTCCAGGTGGATATGAAGTTGGTGACACTACTGATGAATCAGGAAATGCCTTCATCATTGTTCCTGGTGGAGTGGAATATCCTGTTACCTTGCGTATGGAACCGCCTACAGACAGCGGCTTAAAACTAATCGGACCATCATCCATCACCTATCCATCGGATGAGCCCGCAAAATTCCTTTTTTCTTCAAAGTGAGACAAAATGACAGATGTAGTAATCGCAGGTATCGGACAAACTGAAGTCGGCGAACATTGGGAGATCAGCTTGCGTGATCTCGCCTTAGATGCCATACAAGATGCATTCAAAGATAGCGGCGGACTCAAGCCGCAGGCATTATTTGTTGGGAATATGCTTGCGCCCAATATTTCCAATCAGGCTCATCTCGGCGCATTGATCGCGGATTATGCAGGCCTGACTGGCATCGAAGCCATCACCGTTGAAGCTGCGGGCGCATCGGGCGGCGCGGCGTTGCGTCAGGCATATCTCTCGATTGCGAGCGGCATGGTGGATGTTGCGCTCGTCGTCGGCATTGAAAAGTTCACAGACAAGATTGGCGCCGAAGTGGAAGAAGCCATCGCCACCACAAGCGATTCCGATTTTGAAGCTGTGCAAGGTATGACTGCCACCGCACAAGCTGCGCTCTTGATGAAACGCTACATGCATGAATATGATGTCCCCGCCAATGGGTTTGCTGGCTTTGCGTTAACTGCTCATGCAAACGGTGTTGCAAATAAATATGCGATGTTCCGCAAACCAATCAAACCTGAAACTTATTCAAAAGCGGATATGGTCAGCGACCCGATCAATATGTTTGACGTGGCCCCGAATGCGGATGGCGCTGCCGCGCTCGTTCTGACTCGCCGTGACCTGCTTCCGTCCGATTTTCAGAATCCACTCGTGCAGATCGCTGGCTCGGCCGCTTCCTCAGATACGCTGGCGTTGCATGATAGAAAAGATATTTTGTATTTTGATACCGCGCAAATCTCCGCAGGCAAAGCGATGAAACAAGCTGGAATTATTTTAGATCAAGTAAGTTTCTTTGAATATCACGATGCATTCAGCATTTATGCAGCGTTATCGCTTGAAGCCGTTGGCTTTGCAATTAAGGGCAGAGGCTGGAAGCTCGCCGAGGACGGCGGAATCAGCATCAAAGGAAAAATCCCATGTGCCACATTGGGCGGCATGAAAGCACGCGGATTCCCCGGCGGGGCTGCGGGTGTGTATCAAGCTGTCGAAGCAGTGACCCAGCTTCGAGGTCAGGCCGAAGCGAATCAAATTACTAATGCAAAGTACGGTCTCATCCAGTCCCTTGGCGGGCCAGCGTCCACTGCGGTGAGTCATATCCTGCAAAGATTGTAAGAGTGCGTCGCACCAGATTCGATGAAGCGATCCAAACGAGTAGAATCTACTGCTTTATGAGATTCGTCTGCCCGTCTGGTGCGACGCACCCTCGCATAATTTTATTTTGGAAGCTCTCCCTCATGCGTTGCCAAATAAATTTGTGTGGTCTGGCTGATATCACCCTCGATGAAGAGAAAATAAATATCATTCACGAAGACCGCATTGTGAAACCAAAAGTATGCAGCGCCTGAAATATCGCTCGGGACAAAAACAGGGTTGAGCGTAGATCGATCCCAATGAATTCCATCGTCGCTGGTGGCGAGGCCGAGCGCCATGGTGTTGCCGTCTTTATCTTTTGTGCCGCGATAGAACATCACCCAACCTTGCGGCGTTTCAAGAACACGAGGCTGATGCACTTGATAGGCATCCCATGAACCTGTTTCACCGGGCTGAAACACGGGGTCACTTTCAACATAAGGCGCTTCGGTAGTAGCAGGGTCATTATATTTTGTCCATTGGATACCATCACTTGAACTGGCCATTCCGATCTGCTGTTTGCCCGTGCCATCCGTTCCGCTGTAATACATCACATAACCATCGTTGGTTTGGATGACATGCGGTGCGAGCACTTGCTGCGCATCCCATTCACCAGCAGGCCCGGGCTTGAGCACAGGTTCCGCATCGGTTGTCCATGGGCCTTTGGGATTGGTCGCTGTTGCCCGACCAATTACACTCGCTGACGGAAAGCTGGAAGAATCCCAAGTGTAAAAATAAAGTACCCAGACTCGATTCTCAATCACCAGAGCACTGGATGCATACATCGCGATCTTTGCAAATGGCACATCGCTTGTTTTGAAGACAGGCTCAGCGCCGATTTTTGTCCACGTATATCCATCAGTCGAAGTAACATACCCAACTTGTGATGTAGCAGGGAATCCACGAAAGCCATTGCGAAACATGTGAAAAGCGCCTTCATAATAAACGACTGCGCCGGGGTCTGTGAAGCGATCATCCCATGTACCATTACTTCCCTTGGGCACGATGGGTTCTTCACCAAATACTTTAAAGAAAGTTTGCGGTTCAGGTGTATCGGGTATGGGCGTTGACGTTGCAGGAAGCGCTGTGGATTCCACAGTTGCGGCGATTTGAGTTGCAGGAGTTGAACAAGCAATCAAAACAAAAACAAGACAAAAGGTAAAATATTTTTTCATTGAATTGTTCCTTTGAATTAATATATTTCGTGTTTTGAGGCAGTTCGTGAAGCTGCCGAATTCCAGCAGTACAACTACTGGAACAACTCCGCTGAATTACTCTTTTGTGATCAATTTATTTTGTTCAAGCCATTTGGTCAACTCTGAAAAATAAAGGACGCATGGTGAATACGGAATTTCTGCAAAATATCCGTGTGTTGATTCGTTGAGATTATGATCCCCGTTCGGGAGGATGGCATAGGAAAAATTAGTCTTGCCAGAATCGATCAACACTTGCAGATTTTCCGCACTGACCGTTGTAGGCACATTTTTATCCATACTGCCCCACAGCCACAGACCGGGCTGAGTGAGTTTAGCGATAACGGGAATGGGGTCAACGCCACCGGGTTTCATTTCACGCAAAGTTTGGTCGAGTTTTTCAGCATCATAAGTTGTCGCTGAATCGCCATCATTTGTAACGGAACTAAATCGGTCCTCATGCGCAAACGAAAGGACCGGGCCCGACTGGATCACGAAAAAATCCACAGCATCCGATTCAGCAACAGCGACAGGAATCACCCAACCTGCCTGGCTTCCCCCGATCAGACCGATCTTTGTAGAGTCAATCTCAGGCCGCGACGATAAATAATCTGCGCCTGCAACGGCATCCGAGGCAATCAGGTTGATATTGGATTCGTCGGGATATTCGCGATAGGTTCCGCCAGAATCTCCCACACCGCGCTTGTCATAGGTCAACAAGGCAATGCCATGACTGATCATGTAATGCGCCAGTATCTGCTGCCCAAAACCATCCTTCACTCCAGGCTCGGAACCGTGCAGCATCATGAAGGCTGCATGTGATTCAGTAGTTTCCGGAGAAGTGAGAAGGCCAGCCATTACCTCACCATCTGCACTTGTAAATTTAACATCTTCGACTGAATAATTTATTTGCAAAGCAGCTTCCATATTCGCAGGGGCATTGAGGTCAAACGACTGCAATCCAATTACTTCGCCAGAATCATTTAGCACAAATTTGATCTGACTTTCCTCCAGCGGATAAGCCAACACACGCGCCGAGCCAATCCCAAAAACAGAATCTTCCAAAGGATAGAGTCCGCGCGAATCCCCGCTGGTGAGGTCAGTGAACATCAACCCGGGTGGGAAGTATTGCAGTGTGCCATCGTCATAGCTGGGACAAATCAAAATACTAACCATGTGTCCCGAGTCAAAGCGATAAACTCCAACATATTTTTCAAGAGATGCAGGATCAATTTGAGCAAGTGAAGTAAATTCAACTTGATAAGAAGCACCATCCAAATTCAGATCACCTGCGAATCCACTAGAAGATGGCTGTCCATCAAAATGAATTTTTTGAAACGGATCAGACGAAGTACCTGTTACATCGAAAGTGATCTTTCCATTCGCCTGGACTAATTCAGTCAAGCCCCATGATCTTTTGAAAGGCTGAATGTTTAAACTTCCTCCGTTATCTGAAAAGTTAATGAGGATGGAAACAACTGTCTCATCAGGTTTTGTAACTCCACCCAGCCACTCACCTGTCAACGGTTCGCTGGCAACAAAGGGAGTTTCAGTTGGTGTTGGAGCGGGAGAAGCAATAGGCGCGGCACAAGCCGTTAGCAAACAGATCAAAACAAGAGACAGA
>JBBSCM010000152.1:0-9210 GCA_038250295.1 Anaerolineales bacterium
AGCCGGGGAAATGCGCGAAGATGGCATCCGGAGTCTGTGAGTGAGTTGCACCAAGCTGACGTCCACCGCCGCCGACAGCTCGAATCACCAAGGGTAATGTGAACTGTCCGCCAAACATGTAATGCAGTTTGGGGGCTTGATTAACGATGTAGTCCATCGCAGAGAAACCAAAATTGATGGTCATCAATTCCGCAACAGGGCGTTGACCGACCATCGCTGCGCCAATCGCACCGCCGATAATTGCGTTTTCTGCGATGGGTGTATCTTTGATACGGGCCGCGCCGTATTTATCAAAAAAGCCTTTGGTCACGGCATAGGTGCCGCCCCAAACACCGACCTCTTCACCCATAATAAAAACAGCGGGGTCGCGGTCCATTTCTTCCATAAGAGCTTGCGAGATCGCCTCGCGCATTGTGATTTTTGCCATAGATTGTTCCTCTTAATGTTTGCGGTTGAAACCGCGTCAACATTTACGAAGACGACCTTCGTCGTCTTTTTTTATTTATGTTGAAGTCCACGAAGGTGGACTTGGCAGTTGTTGCTGCGGTTTCAACCGCAAACAACACTCACTCATCCTGCTCAAACACTTCCTCTAGTTCGGGGAAGAGCGTATTTTCAGCATGATGTTGTTTCTGATTTTCAATGTACGCCTTTACATTGGGCACTTCCGATTTGCGGATGGTAAAGGCTCCGTACGCGCCCTGCCATTTGAAAAATGCGCCTGGCAGGATGGCGTGTGTAACGAGATGAGATGACGAGCCTTTTACTTCCTTGACCAGCGTCGCAATGGCAACAGTAGTGTGAAATCTGGTCAACAAGTGCATATGATCTTCGATGCCGCCCAGCGCAATGGGCAAACATTTGTGTTCGCGGCACTTTTCAGCAATTGCGGCGTAAATGCGTGGCTCAAGTTTTGTTGTAATCATCGGTTGCCTATCCCATGTCGCCCAAACTAAATGAACATAGAGCTGGGTATAGGGTTCGCGCATTTTATCTCCTCAGTTGGGCGACTGAAGTCGCACCAACCCTCACAAAGACGACCTTCGTCGTCTAGTCCACGAAGGTGGACTTTGCAATTGTTGACGCGACTTCAGTCGCCAACAATATTAGCCAACAATATTAGCCAACAATACCTAATCCGCATAAATATCCGTAAACAACTCTTCCATCGCAGGTTCAGGAGAAGCCTCAGCGAATTCAACTGCCTTGACAATTTCCTCTTCTGCGCGTGCTTCGATTTCATCCAACACTTTTCGGGTGGCAATTTTCTTATCAAGCAATTGCTTGTTGAAAATACCGATCGGGTCATTTTCCTGCCACTTCTTCACTTCTTCCGCTTTGCGGTAGCGTTCGGGGTCGCCCATGGAATGTCCACGGAAACGGTAGGTGTCAATTTCAAGTAAGTAAGGTTGGGAATTTTTACGAACGAACTCAAGCGCCTCTTTGGATGCTTCGTAAACCTTCATTACATCCATGCCATCCACCTGGCCGTTCTTCATGCCATAGCCTTCCGCTTTTTGACGGATTTCATTTACAGCAGAAGCGCGGTCCACGGATGTGCCCATGCCGTATTGGTTGTTTTCACAAACCCATAAAACGCGCAAACCCCAGGTCTTGGCGATATTCAAAGCTTCATGGAAATAGCCGATATTGGTCGCGCCGTCACCGAACATACAAATGGTAACGTTGTCATTTCCAGCGTATTGATCCCCGATCGCGAAACCCGAAGCGATGGGGAGGTGACCGCCTACAATGGCATGTCCGCCCCACATGTTCTTGGATGTATCCGCCATGTGCATGGAGCCGCCCTTGCCCTTGGACATGCCCGTTGCCTTGCCAAGTAATTCCGCCATGACTTCATTTGCAGAAATGCCGCAATTCAACGCCACGCCATGATCGCGATAGGCGGTGATCACGCGGTCACGCTCCTCGCGAGCTGCGATCAAGCCTGTCGAAACAGCTTCCTGTCCGATATACAGGTGCATAAAGCCGCCGATTTTGCCTTGCTGATACAGTTCCGCGCCGCGTTCTTCGAGGCGGCGGATCAAAACCATTTGATAATATAAATCCAACTGCTGTTCTTTCTTCATTATAGGTTTACTCCGCTAAAAAGGCTGCAAAAAATAACACCAAAGTGTTTCTGGCGTTGTGCTTATTAGGCAAACACGGCATTATATCAGAGAATTTTAGTCCATTATTTGATCCAGAGGCTTTGAGAGTTCAAAATTAGCTCTCTTCCAATCTCCCCCAAGTGGGTTAGATCAACATCCCCCAGTTTGGGGATGCAACTGGGGCATGTTTACCATAAAATGAAATCAGTTTTTATTTCACAGCGGAAATCGCCAAAAAAAATATCATCTGTTATCTTAAGGAGACTGATCATGAATCTTAAACTTACCCCGCCCAAGGAAATTACGTTCTGGATTGCTGTTGCTTTAGGTCTGCTCGGCTTATTCAGTTTCCTCGGTGTTTTCACGCTGTTGCCAATCGAAGCCTTTTGGCTTTTATTCATCGGCTTTGCATTGCTGGTGGTTGCCCTTTTGGTTAAGGGCCTCTAAAAAACATCCACTGGTGGTTAATCAATTCCCCGCGGCAACGCGGGGAGTTTCTTTTTAAGATAAAATAAAAATATGAACTGGCTCACCGGCGGACCTCTAGGCGAATCAAAAAAGTTGATCGTTCAACTTGCGGATTCCAACAAGCGCGACATCGCCGCAAAAGAGTTGATCAAGCTGGGTACAGACGCCGTGCCGCCATTGCTCGATGCGCTTCAGACTCAAGACTTGGAACTGCTCCTGTACTATCAGCAGATTCTTGCCCGAATCCCCTCCGCAACCCCTGCATTGACAAAGGCCCTCGCGACCGCACATCCGCTTGTACGCGGGCGTGTGGCGGAGATCTTCAGCATCAGCAAAGATAGATCAGCCATTCCCGTTTTACTGGACGCATTGAAAGGCGAATACTTTACAGTCCGTTCGCGTGCTGCTCTTGCACTGGCAAATATTGGCGATGAGCAGGTAATTCCTAACCTGCTACTATTGCTCAAAGACCGGGAAGCCGAGGTCCGCAGTATGGCTTGTATTGCACTCGGTAAATTTAGTGCCCCATCCACATTTGACGAGATCACGAATGTATTATTGGATGATGTCATGATCGAAGTGCGGCAGTCTGCGGCGCGTGCATTGGGAGATACAAAACACCCTGCCGCGATTCCCTTTTTGATGGAAGCTTTACGTGATTCCTTCTGGTGGTTCGAACGTGAACAAGCCGCAAAGGATTTATTGGCTTCAATAGAAAATATGGGAGTTGGGGTTGTTGAACCCTTGATCGAAGCTCTTGGCGATAAAGAGGGGACAGTCCGCAAATTTGCAGCGATGATTCTTGGAAATTTAGGCGATGTCCGCGCGATTGAAGAATTAGGTATGACGCTGTATGACCTTCATCATGAAGTCAGCAAAGCCGCTGCCGAAGCGCTGACAAAGTTTGGCGCAAAGTCAGTGGATATTTTGCTCGGGGCTTTAAATCACCCTGAAGCAGGGATACGGGAATGCGCCGTCAGTGCATTAGGGAAGATTCAGGATGTGCGTGTGGCTCCCGTGTTGATCGAAATGCTGAGTGACGCTGATCGGACTGTGCAGATTCAAGCCATGAAATCCCTTGGCGAATTACGAGACCAGCGGGCATTGCCCATATTGCAAGAAATAGCCTCCGACCGCGCGGATCGAGAGATGGCTGCTTTAGCAAAGCAGATAATTCAAAATATACACCCGTCCTGAGCGGAGCCGCACGCTCTTGCTTTTCGTGCGGCCTAGTCGAAGGACAGTGTTTTATATAAATTAAACTTTCCAATTATTGCGCTTCGACTGTGTTCGGGCAAAGTGCCGCCCTCACTCCGCTCTGCGCGAATACATTTATCGGTAAGGAGTAAATCATGCCTCGCATTCACTCTCTTTTAGCCGTGCAATCTGTAGTAGCGATATTGGTCTCGGTCAACCGCCTCGGCACTTGGACGTTAGGTTACGTGCTGCCGAATCAATTTCTTCGCTGGGTGGACTTTAATAATATGCTCATCCTGCCGCTAATCAGCTTGGTGGCGTTTTATCTCCTCAAGAAGACAATCGAATACGACTCGCCAGCCCGTGAGGGACGCAGTCACCTTACTGTAAATTTGGTTTTCATTATTGGAGTGTACTTACTCGCAGCAAGTTATGGTGACCACGAGGTCACCAATTACCTGCATGTCCGCTTTTGTCTTGATGATTCCGCAAGCGATCTGTGCCGCATCGTTATCTTTAATGATGATGAATTCAGCCATTGGGTTTTCTTTACAGGCTTTGTAATGATGAATGCAGCACTGCTTTTCCTCCAAAATTTGTTTCCCCATACCGAAAAACTTATCGGAAAAGATATTGTTTTACTTGTTGTAAATTCAATTTTTCTGGCGGCAGGGATCTTGGCCAACCTAGGATTTGAAGAGATAGGCCTTGATCTGTACGTCGTGGCGTTTCTCGCTATTCTCTCCGTCTATTTTCTATGGAAACGCGGAAAACAACCGCTGTTCGTTTATTACTCCTCCGCATATTGGCTTGGGCTGGTTGGCAGCCTGATCGCACAAACCTTTAGGTAATTGCATATATTGACGGAAGACATCAGCTTTAATGATTTATTGGCAATACCGCATAACTTGCCATAAAAAATTCTCAACCGTTGAAAAAGGAGAGCCTATCCCGTTTCTGGCGAGGTGATTAACAGGCAACAAGCCTTTTCGCCGCTGATTTCGCGGATTTTTTCAGGTCGTTTCGCGTGAATTAGCGAAATTCGCGGCTGAGGTTTTGGGTAACGGGCAATAGGCATGAGTCAAATAGCAAGTTATGCGGAACTGCATTTATTGTTTTGCAAAATAACGCCTATGCCTTTTTCCCTTCCATTTCAAAACCAGGAATGCGGGAAGCTCTTTCCATCCAGCGCAGGACTGCATCAAGCAAATACACCATGGCAAGGTAAACCAGTGCGACTGCGATATATGTGCCGATAGGATCATACGTCTGAGCGGCAATGGATTTTGCTTTTGCCATTAACTCTGGCACGGCGATCAAAAACACAACCGCAGTGGACTTTAGTAGTGAGACAGGTTCATTCGACCAGGCAGGAATGGCCAGCCTTAGTGCCTGTGGCAGGATAACATACCAAATGGTTTTTACACGTGACATTCCAATGGAACGTCCCGCCATCATTTGATCATCGCCAATTGCCAATAATGAGCCGCGCAGATATTCAGCCTGGTATGCACCGCTGTTTAAGCTGAGTGCGAGAAAAGCGCAGAGTCCGCGTGAGAATGTGATGCCAAGTCCAGGCAAACCATAATAGATGAGAAACAATTGCATGAGCAGGGGAGTACCACGGAAGATTTCGATGTACCCGACAGCCAGCCCGCGCCAGAATTTGTTGGCATAAGTCCGTGCCAGGGATGCAGACAGACCCAATATAAAGCCTGCAGTCAGACCTTCAGCGGTCAACAGGAGGGTGACACCCGCGCCTTTCATTAAGTCTGGCAGGATGCGGATGAAGAATTCAAAGAATTCGGTCATGCCGTTGCACTCTGTTCTTTTTCTTTCTTTCCATATAACTCAGTAATCTTCCATAGGAATTCACGAGTACGCTCGTTCTTCGGATGATAGAACAATTCATCGGGAGTGCCCTCTTCGACGATGCTGCCTTTCTCCATGAAGACGATGCGGTCAGCGACTTCCCGGGCAAAACCCATTTCATGTGTAACAACGAGCATGGTCATATGATCGCGTGCAAGTTGCGCCATCACACCCAACACTTCGCCAATGAGTTCCGGGTCTAGTGCGGATGTGGGTTCGTCAAAGAGCATCACGCGCGGGTCCATTGCCAGTGCGCGTGCGATTGCCACACGTTGCTGCTGTCCGCCTGAAAGCTGACCTGGGTAATGGCTTGCGCGATCTTCAAGGCCAACGCGTTTGAGTTCCTCCATTGCTTTCTGCCTGGCCTGTTCTTTTGACATTTTTTTCACTTTTAACAGGCCGATCATTACATTATCCAATGCGGTAAGATGATTGAAGAGCAGGAAGTTTTGGAAGACCATGCCAATTTGCTGGCGGACTTTATCTTCGTTGTAATTTTTGGCGGTGATTTCCTGTCCATCGAGAAATACTTGTCCGCCTTCGTTTGCGGTCAGCAGGTTGATGCAGCGCAGCAGGGTGCTTTTCCCTGTTCCACTTGGGCCGATGATGACAATGGTCTCACCCTCGTTGACCTTGAGATTAATATCCTTGAAAATGATGTTCTGGCCATAGATCTTGGTCAGGTTGCGGGTTTCCAAAATGGGATTGCTCATGGGATTCTCCCTATCAAGAGTGGGTGGGTAATTTTGTTCGTTCAGATAAATAATCAAGGGCGCGGTTTGTAGCGAAGACCAAAACAAAATAAATAAGAGCAGCTGTCCCGTAGGCAAGAAACGGTTGTTGAGTCGTGGCGGAAAGTTGTTGAGCGCGCCGCAAGATTTCAGGGACGCCAAGCGCGTAGACGAGCGAGGAATCCTTCAATACAATTGATACTTCATTTGACCACGGCGGGATGGCAAGACGCAGCGCTTGTGGCAAAATGATATGTTGAACGGCTTGCACACGGCTCATTCCAACCGCTCGTGCGGCTGTCATCTGTCCATTGCCAACGGCAAGCAACGCGCCGCGCAAAATTTCCATTTGATATGCACTGCTGACAATGCCCAGGGAAAATGAGCCTGCCCAAAACGGAGATAGATTGAACGACTTGCTTGAAAGCATAAAATAGAGAATGAATAATAATACGATGGGCGGCACGCCGCGCAATAACAAACTGAAAGCTGCGGCAATGCGATTTAATATGTTTCCCCCGTATGTATGGATCAATGCCATGGCCAAACCCAACATAAGGCCGAACGGCAACGCAACCAATGTCACCGCAATGGTGATGGCTGTACCTTGAATAATATAAGAGAAAAAGGTACTGAACATGATGGATAAGGGCGCAGTTAAACTGCGCCCTTATTACTGTTTATTCGGCGAAATATTTCACCGCTAAATTGTCGATGAAGCCTTCGTCCTGCAATTGTTTGATGATTTCATTGATGGCCTGTTGAAGTTCTGCATCGCCGTTCGGGATGACAATGTTCATGGGGCCGCTTGACAGCACGCCTTGATAAACGATCCTCAGCCCTCCAAGTTGGTCGGCTAATGCTTTGGCAGGGACATAGTCTGACATCATCACATCAACGCGGCCATTCTTCAGGTCAAGCATGGCCTGGTCCACGCGGTCGTAGCGGAACAGATTCTCCTCGGGCAGTTTACCTGTAGCGACGAGATTGTCGGTTAGCCAGCTGTCCTGAGTCGTGCCAGTCTGTACGCAGACTTTTAGATCGGCGACATCTTCAGGGTTAACGATCTCGCCAGTAAATCCATCGGCAACTGTGAACGCATCTTCAGATGTGTAGTATGCATCGGAGAAATCAATCTTTTCGTCGCGGTCTGCATCGTAGTTGAAAGCGGAAATGGATGCGTCGAGCTTGCCTTCCTGAACGGCGGCGATCAGGCTGTCGAAGGGCATATCCACCCATTCGAGTTTTACTCCGAGGCGTTTGGCGATCTCGGCCATCAAGTCAATATCGAATCCAACTTTGTTGCCGCTGGCATCCACGGATTCAAATGGGGGATAATCGGCAGATGTACCGACCTTGATCACTCCAGCTTGCTTGACGGCTTCCAGGTGATTGGCGGCGGTGGCTCCGCCTCCACATGCGCTGAGCACTAAGCTCGCAGCAACGATCAACGAAAGAAGAACTACAATGCGCTTAATATTCATTTTTACCTCATTATTTGTAATGCGCGTTTGGTTGCCTTCACCTGCAATAGAAGGTCATGGCGCAAATTTGATAGTTGGTCGAAAGTCCAATGGCAAGCAAGGGCAATATGATTGCCCTTGCTTGCAGGTGCTCCCAATTGCGTTTTACCAGTGCCAACAGCCCACACAGTAAAGCGGCGATTATCAGGATGACATAAACAAACAACATGGGTGGTGATTCTGTAATTGCGATCATTTCTTCCTTTCTGGTATCAGAATTTCAGAGATCCCCAAAGAATGGGCTGATTTGAATATAGTAGTAACTTGGATGACAGGCAAGTGAATAATGTCACAAATAATGTCTGCCCCCATCCTGATTTGACATAAAATCTGTGGAATTTATTTTGGACTAAGTTAGTGAAGTTGGAGTGATTTCATGATGGCTGGCGCAATGCCTGTGAGATCATGAATATCTTTTTGGAATTCGCGGCGATTATTTTTACCCCCAAATAATAACAACGGCACATGCGCGGCTGTATGTTTTCTCGTGGACAGATCTTCCATGTTGCCATGGTCGGATGTGAGCAAAATAAGTCCATCTTCATTGTGCCAGGCTTCGAGCAAACCTTTTAATACACTGTCAAATATTTCCAGTTGACGGATTGCCGAATCCATATCCTGTTTATGGCCTGCGTAATCGCTGGCCCAGTATTCAAAGAATGAGAGATCATATTGTTTGGCGAGTTGGGCAAGTTTAATTCCCGCAGTATATGGGTCAAATAATGGGGCATCGGGAAAGCCAAGAAAACTATGCCAGCCTTCGCCGGTGAAATCTGCAGAGAGGGCCTTGCCTTGGGCATAATCTTTGTCTGTAAATAAGGAAAGACCCGCATTTGTCAACGCGAGGGGAATGGAGGAATACAATCTTTTGCCTGAATCGATTCCGTCAAAGTAACGTGGGGGATAGGCATTGAGCAGGGCGGCCTTTTTGCCCGCCTTGACTGTCTTTGAAAAAATTGTCTCACCATTAAGATATTGCGCCACTTCGGGATTTGGTTTAGGCCCATAGTGATAATTGAGTTCCGCAGGGATGTTGATTCCTGTGAGCAAAACTGCCTGTCCCGTTGCAGATTGAGGCAAGCCTTTTACACCAAGATTAGGGTCCACTGCCACAAGGGAGGCGCGTTCGCCTTCGAAGGGCGCAGTTTCGCGGATGAGAGTTTGCCCTCCAAGCAATGATTGCAGGTACGGCATTTTTGCGCGTGCAAAAGGATTCTTTAGCGGGTCATTGTCGCCGAGTCCGATACCATCAAGGAAGAGGAAGAGAATTTTCATAAAAGGATTAATGATGAGAAATGAACCGTACTA
>JBBSCM010000153.1:0-9193 GCA_038250295.1 Anaerolineales bacterium
TGCTTCACGCTGACCATTTTCATTCCATCACGGTCAATGCCGGTGATGGCCACATTTAATCTCGCGCCAAAATCAGGCAGGGAATTGTAGTAATCATGCATACCATGCTCTTCGTGCATATCGGTCGCGAAGAAGACTTGTGAGACGAGCAAATCCCTCGGGTCGCGATAAATAAAATAGTTGACGCGCCCAGCCGAGGTTAAGAAAGAAACGTTCTCTTTTGTCGCTTCCAAATATCCCCAGCCAATTACACCATCAGGCAGATGTTTCAGGTCAGAAAGAATATCTTCCGCTGTCCGTCGTCCACCGTCTTTTCTTATTGTTCGAATCGGGTCCGCATCAACATACTTATACGGCATGATCTGTGTAAAACCATTGAGGATCTGCAACAACAAATGCGATCCACTCTTTGGTTTGGAGTTGCCAAAGATGGGCGGCGCTTCATGAAAAGAAAACCGCCTCCATCGCAAAATCGCTTGAGCGGTCTTTCCTGCGGGGCGTACCATACGGCGGATTTTTTGAATGGATGTCATGGAAAGAATTTACCACGAAGGGTCACAAAGGAACACTAAGGAAAAACCTTTGTGAACCTTCGTGCCCTTTGTGATGAAAAGAGTTTATTCATTTACAACGCGGCGGAGTTTTTTCATCGAACCTTTTTCTGATTCGTAGACTTTCTTCACGCCATCACCCAATGCAGCCTCAGTCACGCGGATGTATTTCACGAGTCTCTCGAAACCGCTGCCCTCAACAGAAGCAGCCTGGTCACTGCCCCACATGGCACGGTCAAGAGTGATATGGCGCTCAATGGAAGTAGCACCAAGCGCAATCGCAACCGCAGAAGGCACAAGCCCAACTTCATGGCCCGAATATCCAATGGGATTTTTCGGAAATTCCTGGCGAAGGGTTTCAATCATCTTAAGGTTTAATTCCTCAGGCTCGCATGGATAGGTGCTGGTGCAGTGCATGATGACAAGATTATCATCGCCGATAACATTCACACCCTTATGAATTTGCTCCATGGTGGACATGCCCGTTGAAATGATGATGGGCTTGCCCGTCTTGCGGACATACTTCAATAAATTATGATCTGTCAGTGATGCCGAAGGAACTTTATACGCAGGCGTATCGAACTTTTCCATGAAATCAACCGAGGGTTCATCCCATACAGAAACCATCCAATCGATTTTCTTTTCCCTGCAATAACGATCTATCTCGCGATACTGTTCTTCGTTGAATTCAACTTTATAGCGATAATCCAAATATGAAATATAGCCCCACGGCGTCTCGCGCATTTGTTTCTGCTGTTCAAGAGGCGTGGAAACTTCAGGCGCCCGTTTCTGGAATTTCACCGCATCTGCGCCTGCATGAGCGGCAGCGTCAATAATTTTCTTTGCAATGTCCAGATCACCATTGTGATTAATCCCCACCTCCGCGATCACATACGCGGGATATCCATCACCCATCATTCGATTCCCAAATTTAATCTCACGAGCCATTCTTATTTTCTCCTTTGATGAAACCCTAAAGGTCTTGAAGACCTTTAGGGCCTATATGATTCAATACAATTTCACACAATTCACGGATCGCGCCGTGGCCGCCTGTCCTGGTTAACACGTGGTCAGCCGCGCGAATGACTTCGAGATACGCATCCGCAACCGCCACAGACCAGCCTGCAATTTCAAAGCATGGAAGGTCGTTCAGGTCATTGCCAATGTAGATGACATTCTCCGCTTTGACATTCTTCTGCTCAAGGACTTCGCGCATCACACGCCCTTTATCCTGCATGCCCACATTATGAATTGCCTCCACCCCCATCTTTTTCGCGCGCGCCATCACAACAGGATTCGGCTCCGAGGAGAGGATCATGGTCTCAATGCCCATCTCGCGCAGTTTTTTGATATGCATACTATCGCTGCGGGATGCAATGACCGATTCTTTTCCATCCTGGTCTGTGATCACATGGTTATCTGTTACGACGCCGTCAAAATCACAGATGATCAACTTTATCGTTTCAGGCATGGAACGCCGTGCATTTCCTGGCGAAACCATTTCCAGGCCGCTGTATACCAGAGCCTCGTACTTTGCCCAATCTGCGAGCGTATCAATATCTACTGTATAACGCGGATCGATCAATAATGGATAGACAACGTCACCGGTCAACGATTTTTTTTGCGCGATCGTCGAATCACGGATCGCGTCAATGTGACCCGTTTGCCAGTAGACAGGCGGCAAAACTTGTCGCGGCGCATTATAGGGTTCCGCAATGCCATCCACTTTAAGCAGGGGATTCAAAGGGCGGCCTTCGCCATTAAATCTCCACATCTTAAATGGGTTTTGCGCGGCAGGCACAACACCACGAACGCAATCCGCATCTTCATGTTCCAACAAAATGCGAATGGCATCATCCACCAGAGTGCGCGGGCGAATCGGAGAGGTGGGGCGCAATTGCACTAATACATCAGGTCGATAGCCCTCCACATCTTCGAGCCATTTGAGCGTATGCTCAAAGACGGGCAGATCGGTTGTCTTATCCTGTGCATGTTCGGATGGACGCAGGAAGGGAGTCTCGGCCCCCCATTCGCGTGCCACTGCTGCAATCTCTTCATCATCGGTTGAAACAATAACGCGGTTGACCCACTGCGATTGTTTTGCAGCGGCAATACTCCACGCAATAAGCGGATAGCCTGCGAATGATCGAATATTTTTTCGTGGGATTCCTTTTGAACCACCACGAGCGGGGATTAAAGCAAGTATGTCAGTCATGGGTTACTTATTGTCGGTAAATGGTAATTGGTAATTACCATTTACCGATTACCAGCCTTACCACGCCGTCCAACCGCCATCCACGATGACGTTGTTACCTGTCATATAGGATGATGCATCGGAAGCAAGGAACAATAACGCGCCGTTCATTTCATCTTTCTTTGCCATGCGGCCCAAAATAGTTTTGGCCGAATAATTCTTGACAAAATATTCTTCGTGATTATTGAATACACCGCCAGGGGTTAACGCATTTACTCTGATCTCTGTTTCAGCATAATAGGCGGCCAGGTATTTGGTGAATCCCATTACACCGGCTTTGGTGGTGGTGTAATAAACTGGTTTATAAGCCACACGTTTGCCGTCTTTGATATAGATTCTCTGGTCTGGACCGTTGAGTCCGTACGTGGAGCAGATATTGATAATGCTGCCTTTTTTACCCTGCGCGATCATTTGTTTAACACAAGCCTGTGTGACAAGAAAAATCCCTGTGAGATTAACATTCAACGCGGCATTCCATTGGTCAAGCGGATAATCTTCGAAGGCACCGGGCGCAATTCCTTTGGAGGCGGCATCGGGGTCGAACTTCGGGTCGAGGGCCGCGGAATTGACGAGAATGTCGAGGCGGCCGAATTGCTTGACGGTTTCAGCAACCATTTCACGGGTCGATTCGATGCGGGTGACATCAAGCGGGAAAGCAATCGCAGAGTAGCCAGATTCAGTTAAGCGGGCAGCTGTCTTCGAGGCGAGTTCCATATTCAGATCCGCGGCGACAACGGCTGCGCCTGCCTCGGCAAGCGATTTGCAAAACTCAAACCCTAATTGACCGCCGCCGCCTGTGACAACAGCAACGCGGTCTTTTATATTAAATTTATCCAGAACAGTCATCATGTTATTTCCTTCTACCGCGACATTTATGTCGCTTTGCAATTTGCGAGATAAATCTCGCGTTACTGTCATTATGGAAAGGCTGTATAGATCTTATCGCCGCGCGCATCGTGAGCAAGATACAAGCCGTCGGCGAGTTGTAGATAAATAGATTGAACATCTTCCGCCTCAGAGCCAAACTTGAACAAAGCAAGCACAGCTTTCCCTGACAGTACATCTTCATGAAGTGTATTCACACCTGTCTCATAACCATCACGGGGCAGTCCGGTGACAGGGTCGATGAGGTCAGGCAAAACATAACCGGGACGATTCGTATAAAGATAGACTGGACCAGGCTGGTTGGTATAAATGCGTATGTCTTTCGGCAATTTACTTAGAAAATCCATGGCCTGTGAATCATACCATTGGAAGGATGCATATCCCTGCCCGCCTTTATGAAGTTTTGCCACCACGCTGGATGTATCATAAATTGAGAGGGCAAGTATGAATATTGCAGCAATGGCGGCCAATCCTCGCCAGAATACTGCGCGTTTTTGCCACAGCCAATATCCAAAATAAACAAGCAGGATGAGCAATGAGACGTAAACCGGGGAAAGAATACGCAATTTAAATTTTGTGCTGGCATCGAAGAGCAGCATGGATGAAATAATGGATGCCAGATATCCGAGTATATAAAGTCCGCTGGTAAAGGAAAAGATTTCGGGCTGTTCAGTTGAAGGTTGGAAGAATTTTTTCAGACCTTTATATATCACCCAAATAAGCAAAATCAAAGCGACCAATGCCAAAAGTACAACAAAGAGGTTTGGAATATTGATGAGCACACGACGCCACGTTTCGACAGGGATAAAGAATTCTGAAAAATTATAAATACCTGTTTCGATATTCTCGGGTATGAGCGGATGATAGACCAATATCCGATTGGTGGCATTGTCAGCGACTATTTTGTTGCGAATGCTCCATGCAAGAGCAAAAGGAATGAAACCAGCTAGAAAGATTCCTGCGCTGGTAAGGCGCTTACGCCATGTATCGTGCAATAATATCAACGTGACGATAAAGGTGACGAGCAAGGCCAGACCGGCGTAACGTGTGAGATAGGCGAAAGAAGTGAGAACGCCTGTGGCGATGAGCCGGATGTTTTTCTCTGGAGTACGGGAGCTCGCTCCCGTTTGTGGAACAGCAAGCTGTTCCACTCCAGAGCGGGAAAATGTAAGGAATGCAGCAAGGCTAAAAAAAATATATAACGGCTCGCTCATTGCCACTGCATGAACATTGAACAGTGAAGCATTGACAGCAAAAAGTGAAGCCAGCGCCACCCCAGCGACTTGCGATTTTGTCATGCGCCAGCCGATGATACCAAGAAGGAACGCATTCGCACCGAACAAGATGGAATTAAGCAAACGCGCACCGCGCAGAGGGTCGAGTCCGCTTAAGCCGATCAATGCAAGTATGGATGAAAAACCTGGGGGAAAATGTGTAACGGGGCCATTGCTTGCAAGCCACGCCTCCCGATAGCCCTGCCCACTTAAGAGACTGCGCGCGCCCGCCATATATGCAATTGAGTCATCTGAAAGACCGAGTCCCTGGGGCGTGCTGTAGAGCAACACGCCCACCCCGCCAATGGCAATCACGCCGAGGGCAAACAAGAATAAGGCTTGAAATTTCAAAAATTGTTTCATTCAGCTAAACCGCGAAGACATGGAATCTCAAGACTTATTTCTCCAGACACTCCACATCCCCACGATGAAAAATCAACTACGCTTGTTTGGCAATATAACCTTGTTCTTCAAGATAAGCGATCACCTTGCGGGCATTATCTTCCGCTGAAGAACCAAAACCCTGCAATGTGATCTCAGGCTCGATTGGCTGTTCGTACGGATCGTCCACGCCAGTGAATCCCATCGGCTTCCCATCCACCATGGCCTGGCGGGCTTTGGCATACAAACCTTTTACATCGCGTTGTTCACAGACTTCAACAGGGGTATCCATATAAACTTCGATGAAGTTCTCGCCGACCATCTTGCGGGCTTCTGCTCGTGTGGCGCGATATGGACTAATAGCGGCACAAATCACTGCACCGCTCGCATGGACAATTTCACCAGCAACAAATCCGATGCGGATGATGTTGGTGTCGCGGTCTTCCTTGCTGAAACCAAGTCCCTTGGAAAGATGCGTACGCACAACGTCCCCATCGAGGATGGCGATTTCACGTCCGCGCTCAAGTACCAACGTAGTGAGCACTTCGGTTGTAGCGCTTTTGCCTGAGCCACTTAAGCCTGTGAACCAGATACAAAAACCCTGCTTATGGCGCGGCGGATACATCTCGCGTAAAATCTCGGCGGTCTCAGGCCGTGTGAACCATTCAGGGAGCAGCTTGCCTTTCGCAAGATAATCATCGCGAACTTGTGTACCGGAGATATTCGCCACTTTGGCGCCCTTGGGCACATCCTTTTCCTCCACGTAACGATCTTCATCGGGAAGGTAGACAAGCATTTCAAAGGGAATCATTTTGACGCCAAGCTCAGCTTCGTACTTCTTCATGTATTCCTGCGCATCATACGGACCGTAGAACGGTTTGCCCGAAGAATCATTTCCCGGCCCTGCGTGATCGCGGCCCACAACGAAGTGATTCGCGCCATGATTGCGGCGGATAATGGCATGCAGCAAAGCTTCCTTCGGACCCGCCATGCGCATTGCCAATGGAAGCAGGCTGAGCATGGTGTTTTTCTTGTCATAATAATTATCGACCAACGCCTTATACGTGCGGACACGGGTATAGTGATCCACATCGCCGGGCTTGGTCATGCCGACAACAGGGTGAACGATCAATGAACCTTTAACTTCCGCCGCGGCGCGTTTGGTGAGCTCTTCATGAATGCGATGCAAAGGATTGCGGGTCTGGAAAGCGACTACGTTATCGTGTCCCATCTCTTCGAGCATGGCGCGCACCTGGACAGGTGTATGACGTAAATTCACAAAATCATAATACTTGGGGAGATTCACAACTTTCAACGCGCCAGAAATACATACTTTATTCCAACGAGCCATTTCAGAGACCATGGGGTGTTTTGAGTCATTCGAACCATAAGCCAGTGCGGCTTCGGTCTCTGCGTCCCAGTGATAAACTTCATCAAGAGTCATCACCGCGATCAAGTCGAAGTTTGCGCTGCGCAATGCCAGTTCCTCGCCAACTGTCGGCAGTTCTTTGGGATCAGCTGTCAGGGTGATGGGAAGCGGGAAGAGGGTTCCATCTGCAAGGCGCATTTCCTTGAGCACACGATCATAATCCGCTTTGCCCATGAAAGTTGTCAGGGGTGAAAATCCGCCGGTGGCGATCAATTCAAGGTCACACATGTTGCGCATGGTGATTTTTATGGAAGGAAGTTTCGCGGCACGGGCGAGTAATTCTTCACGCTCTTTGCCTTGAACCATCAGGTTGACCAGTTTGCCGCCATAAGGGGGAATGAGTTTTGCTTTTGCCATAGTTAGTTGCTCCATTTAGTTGATAAAGTAAGGGCTTTGATAGCTCGCTGTGGCCTTACAAATTTACACAAGCGCAAATTATACTCCAAAATTCACCGACTGAATTTTGGATTTTGTTTTTCCGTTTCCTTCACTTTTCAACGCACAAAATTTTCCCTGTCAATTCCAGCGTGGACGGACTGAGCGGCATAGCCGTCAGTGTTTGACATGCTTGCTGAGCAACGACCAAGTCAGAGGTCAGGAATGAAGCGATTTCCTCGATGCGCGCAGTATTATCAAAGTAAGCATAGGCTTGCAGAAAAGGCATCCATTCAATGGGATGATTGGCTGAAAGACCAAGCTCACGCGCTTTTTCTCCCAAACGAACGACTTCAGTCCAATCCCCCATTTGACGGGCATAAGATGCTTTTTGATAAAAGTAACACCATCCATGAGTAGGTTCATCACCAAAAGGAATCGCGGGAGGAGTGTGAAACGATTCGTTAAGCAGAATATGTTCTGCCTCGGAATACGGAGCAATTGCAACCACGCGCTCATCTTCATTGGAAGATAGTTCAATTTGATTACGATCCATGACTTGCACGCAGGAAGCTGATGTTGGCTGGGTAAGAATGAGAATGTTGCGATAATTTGGATAAGTAACAATGCTTCGGCGGTTGGAATATTCCTGAGGCTCGCGCGCGAGTACTTTCGAGACGGTTCCTTCATTCAAAAGCGCTGCATATATGGTTGCTTGAACATAATCTTCCTGCATGGATTCTGGAGAGTAGATCAAATTTGCGGGTCCCCATGTAAAGTAATCTTCCTCAGCCACCACCGAGTAACGCGTGATTAAAGTTGTGCCCTGTTCCAATTGCGGAACACGCCAGCTTACCTGCCACCAGAAATTACGGACGGCCTGGGTTTCGCGAACCTTTGCAAGTCCATTGGCAAAGTGGGTAAACGCCGCAGAAATAATAAGCAGGCTGAATAAAATATTTCGCCAGCGAATGTTGGATATATAACCCAGGCAGGCCGTTAGCAAGAGTGCAACACCCGCCGATGAGATCAGGGAATATCTTGTATAACTTTTAAAATCAACTGTGCGGCCAACCAGAATAACGGGCAATAAACCAAACACAATTAACCCAAGCCCCAGCCAGATCGCTTCGCGTTTCCAATTTACCTGTTGACCTGATTCAACGTCCGCGGGCTTTTGGGTTACCCGGGAAGCCGTCCATAACAAGAGCAGCGCCAATAAGGCAATCCCGAATCCTGGCATCCATTGCCAAACAGTAAGATCAACGCTCAAACGGCGAAGAGGCATCCACCAGGCATGGATAAGCACATCCATAAAATCATTCAACAGCACGGATAAATAATTGAAAAGAAAAGTTAGTGGCTCACTCCGCAGGCCGCCCAATTGCAAATCCACATCAGTCGCGCCGCGCTCACTCTCAAAAAAGAAAAGCCTCCAGATCAAAAATAAAAGAACTGGAATCAATGCGGGAAGCCATTGAACCAAAATTCCTTTTATGCGCGGCAGCCACGATCTCTCAGTTCTTGTAATAAAAATAAAAATACACGCCGCCCTCAAAAATTCCAGGCCAATGAAATATTCGACAAGGCCCAGATATAACAAGGTCAGAATCGCCGACAGGGAAAATAACACAAGCCAAACTTTTATCTTAGTGGTTTGAAGAGCGCGAATTGTCAACGCCACTGAAAACATCCCGGCAGCCAGGCTTACCATTTGCGACTGGTAATCGATCCCATTGAATTGTGAAAGAAAGCCCGGGTAGACCAGGAAGAGCAAAGCCATCGCTAGTCCAGCAGCACGCTGACGCGGCCACAGCATTCGCAAAAGCCAAAGAAAACCAATGGCGCTCAAGACTCTGAAAATGTATGCGCCGATATTGTAATAAAGCGGGTTCGCCCCAAACAGAATATAGGCAGGCGTCATCACCAGCGCGCGCATGGGACGATCCACGATGAAAATATCTTTGAACACGGCCGCGCCTCTTGCACCCGCTGCATACATCAGATACCAGTCATCGTTGAAATAACCAAATTGAGGGACAAA
>JBBSCM010000154.1:0-9184 GCA_038250295.1 Anaerolineales bacterium
CGGTCTGCTCGACCAACCTACAACAGGCCAGGTAACCATCAATGGTCAGGATGCCACACATCTTAATCGCAACCAGCGTGCAGACCTACGCAAGAATGCAATTGGATTCGTTTTTCAATTCTTTGCGCTTATTCCAACATTGACCGCCTATGAAAATGTTGAAATGCCGCTTTTGTTGAACGGCACAAAACCTGCGGATCGCAAAAAACGAGTCAATGAAATGCTTGAAGCGGTTGGACTCAGTGATCGTGCCCATCATCGCCCTGACCAGTTAAGTGGCGGACAACAGCAGCGCGTCGCGGTTGCCCGAGCGCTTGCCACCAATCCCAAACTGATCCTCGCTGATGAACCCACCGCCAACCTTGATACCGAGAATGGCAAACAGGTCATGGACATCATGCAGCGCCTTAATAAAGAAACGGGCGTCACCTTTGTATTTGCGACCCATGATCCGCGTGTTATCAATTACGCCAACCGCGTGGTGACATTGCAGGATGGCTTGATCACAAAAGACAGCAAATCCAACGGAAAGCCGTAGGTAGAGCAAGAATGAAGATAAATTGCATTATCCCCGCTAAGCGGAGGAACAGCGCTTTTCTGTCCCGTAGTCGAAGCGCAATATACGCCGTAACAATCACAATCATCGTATTAATTCTCTCCGCCTGCGGACCATCCAACACGCCGCAAGCCATTCCCACTATTGTATTGAACGGCGGTCAGCCATCCTCGAATACTCCTCAAACCGCCAGCGGAGATTCAATTTCTGCTTCAGCGATCATCGTCCCAATCTCTGATGCGCAGCTTTCATTTACCAGCGTCGGCCGAGTCACTTCGGTCAATGTGCAGGTTGGGGATAAGGTGGAAGCGGGACAGGTTCTCGTTGCGTTGGATACTGCCATTCTGGAAGCAAAAGTCAAAGAGGCAGAGGCCAATCTGGCGTATGCAGAAATTGCGCTCAAGTATTTGATCCGAGTCACAGGCTGCCGCGGAGAAGGCTGCGCGCCCAGTCAGCAGCATATTGAAGTGGCTGAAAATGATATTGCTCGCGCGCAAGCGCTGGTTGATTCAGCAAAGGCGACATTAAATGCACAATCGAATCTGACCGCGCCGTTTGCTGGTACGGTTGTCTCTGTCGATATTTCCCTCGCTGAAACAGTAACGCCAGGCCAGGTTGTGATCGCGCTTGGTGACCTGAGCGGCTATCGCATCGAAACAACGGATTTGAGTGAACGCAATGTACCAGGTGTGAAAATTGGACAGGATGTTAATATATTTATTGAAGCCTTGGGGCAGAATGTTACAGGCAAGGTCGCGGATATTTCCAATATCTCATCCATTCTTGGCGGGGACGTGGTCTACAAAGTGACGATTGACTTTGATGAAACGCCTGATGGCTTGCTCTGGGGCATGAGCGCGGATGTCGAAATCCTCGTTGGAAATTAACGAGGAAACAAAATGAAAAGATTAATCTGGCTAATTTTATTAACCATCATCCTGACAGCCTGTGGTGGGAATCCAACTCCCGCCGTCTCTCCTATTGCGGCCATAGTTGACAAGACCGCTGTGGCCTCCGATCCCAATATCGTGGTCGCCTCTGCACAGGTCCTTCCTGCTCAAGCTTCTCAATTGGGATTCACCACTTCGGCGGTTGTAAAAGAGATCCCCGTTAGCGAAGGCCAGCAGGTAAAGGCCGGGCAGCCGCTCATCGTTTTGGATACACCGGATCTGGAATTTGCAGTCACCGCGGCAGAACAAGACTACGCTGCAAAAAGCCTTGCTGCGGAATTGCAAAAAGCGGAAAAAGTGTTATATGTGAATCCAAACACAGGCAAGAAAAGGTGGTATAGCATTCCAAGAGAAGTATATTTGAAAGCATTGTCACAGGCTGACCAATCAAAAGCTGTTTGGGATTCTGCCGCTGCCAGCCTTGCACAGAATACTTTGCTCGCGCCGTTTGATGGGACAGTGGTTGATGTTCAAGTCATCCCCGGAGAATCGGTGCAGTCCGGTCAGACTGTTCTTGTCCTTGCAGATTTACAGCACCTGCAAATTGAGACCACAGACTTGAGCGAACGCGATATTACCAGAGTGAAAATTGGTCAAACTGTAAATGTATACATCCAAGCATTAGATGTGACTGTAACGGGCAAAGTAATTCGCATTTCTCCCATCGCTGAAACTGTTGGCGGCGATATTGTTTTTCCTGTGACGATTGAATTGGATGAACAACCCAATGGTTTGCTGTGGGGCATGACCGCAGAAGTGGAAATACAAACGAAGTAATAATCTATTTGATGGAAGTACAATAAGCACATTGGATTTTGTCCAGCGTGCTTATTCTATGAAGGAGATCCCACATGACCACCATCACCGTGATCGGCGCAGGCAGCGCATCTTTTGGCGAAAATACACTTTCTGCCATTCTTCGTTCTAAAAAACTAAAAGGCTCCACCTTACGCTTGGTAGATCGAAATGTACAGAGCCTTGATATTGTTCATCGGCTTGCGAATCGATTGAACAAGGAATGGGATTCAGGATTCACCATCAGCGCACATACAAATCATAAAGATGCGCTCGATGGTGCAGATTTTGTTGTCTCTGCCATAGAAGTGGGTCCACGCGAAGAGTTATGGAGATCAGATTACGAGATCACATTGAAACACGGCGTGCATCAACCTTACGCTGAGAACGGCGGCCCTGGCGGATTTATTCACACGGCGCGTAATATCAAACCACTGATGGAAATTGTCCATGATATGGAACAGGCTTGTCCCGATGCATGGTTCATTAATTTTACAAATCCAATGGTGCGCATTTGCGATGCAGTCAATCGTCACAGCAAAATAAAAGTCGTGGGTTTATGTCATCAAATTTATGCAGGCTATGGCATGGTGGGTGTTGCGCTTGCAAAAGATCTTGGCATCGAAATTCCTGATGGACTCGAAGGTATGCATGCAGACGTCATGCAGCATCCGCTTCAACAAATGGTCAAGCAGCAAACCATCCCGTTGATCGATATTCGCGCGGCAGGCACGAATCACTTCACATGGATTATTTCTGTGCATGATAAGCGCACAGGCGAGGACCTATATCCGCTTTTGAGAAAACGATTCTTTGAGCTGGATGAAAAATTTGAACCGCTTACGCGCCGCGTCTTTCAGGACTTTGGCCTGTTCCCGGTTCCCGGAGATACGCACCTCTGCGAATACCTCCCGTGGATGAGTGACTCCGTTTGCAAGCCGTGGGATAAATACAATATCCGCTTGTATGATTGGGATGTGATGGCAAGTGTCCGCGATTTTAGTTTGGATAGATTAAATGAAATGGCGAACGGCGGAATGACCATTGAAAGCCTGCTGGATACAGATTCGGAAGGCGCCTTGGAAATGATAGAGAATATTGCTCATGCTGGGAATCATTATCATCTTGCCGCAAATCTACCTAATAGAGGCCAAATTTCTAACTTACCATTAAATACAATTGTTGAGACTCCTGTCATGGTGGATGGAGCAGGTATTCATCCTGTGCATGTCGGTGCATTACCTGATTCGATTGCAGAGTTATGTCGACGGGAATTGATGATCGCACAGTTGGGTGTGGATGCGGCGATTGAAGGCAATACTCAAAAAGCATTGCAATGTCTGTTGCTCGATCCTGTTATTGGTGATCTTGATTCAGCAAAACTTATATTGGATGATTATTTGAAAACATATAAGGAGCATCTGCCCCAGTTTTGGAAATAAAAATAATTACTGTTACAAATGATTTGAGTGTGTTTCAAATGAGTTGACAAAAAGAACGTCCCGAAGGTTTTGTCGAGAAAATTTGGTCGTTTGTGCCAACCTTCGGGACGGTTTCAACTGAAATGAAACACACCCAATTGATTTCATCAAGAGATGTGAATAAATTTCACATCTCTTTTCTTAATAACATAAATATTTTTATCAATCACAATAAAAAATAATTATTTATGTATAATGCGCACATAATATTTTAAGAAAATTGTATGCTCAAAAACCTTTACATAAATCAATAGTTGTATAACAATAAACAAATAATAATGATTATGTATCATTATTATTTGTTGAATCGTAAATCGTAAAGAATAAAATATGATTTGTTGAAATTAAATTAACAACAAGATGGTAATAAAAAGGATAGTAAAGGATAGATTATGTATATCTGTGTATTAACAAGCACGCCGGACGCTGACGATATTCCATACGACCCATCACCATACATGAATGGATATCGCTGGAGGCAGCATCTCGTCGAACCAAAGAACGTTGAAAAACAAATTCGCAATTTGATGGATGAAGGCGTTGATGCCTTCGTCAACTTGTGCGATGGCACTCCCGACGATGCGCTTTCAGGCATTGCGCTTGTGCATGCGCTTGAAAAATATAATGCCGCTTTCACCGGGGCGGATTCGAAATTCTTCGATCCCACGCGCGATGAAATGAAAAACGCCGCTCGCCGCGTATCCGTCCCCACGCCGAATTGGACTTTTGTAAACCGCGTGGAAGATGCCGAGAAGGTCGTCAAGCGTTTGAAGTTCCCCATGCTGGTCAAGCCGCCGCATGGATATGCCAGTGTAGGCATTCGCCGCAATTCACGCGTTGAGACCATCGAACAACTGCGTGAACAGTTGAAGTTTGAGATCAATGAATTTGGCCGCGCACTGATCGAAGAGTTTATTGAAGGCCGCGAATTCACCTGTCTCATCGCAGAAAACCCCGACGATCCCAGGAAGCCGCTTACATTTACACCCGTTGAATTCATTTTCCCCAAAGGTGAATCCTTCAAACATTATGATATGAAGTGGGTTGAATACGAAAAGATGTCGGTTGCTGTGGTGGACGATCCGAAAGTTGAGAAAACCCTGCGTGATCAAACTGCCCGCGTTTTCAAGGAATTAGGCGGCAATGGTTATGCCCGTTGTGATTATCGTATGGATGCCGAAGGTGTCATCCACATGCTGGAGATCAACCCCAATTGCGGTATCTTTTACCCGCCCCACGAGCCAGGTTCCGCGGATTTCTCCCTTCTGAATGACCGTACCAATCATACGAAGTTCATGAAGTTGATCATCCGCAATGCGCAGATGCGCCAGACTCGCATCTCCGCGGAAAAGATCATTAAACGCCAGACTCGCAAACGCGCCATTGAAGTCGAACAGATGGCATATAGCTAACAAAAATGGACACGCGATCGCGTGTCCATTTTTGTTATTCGATCTTTCAGCTGTGTCACACCTTGCTTGATTGCTGACCTGTTTTGTGCGACTCGCCTGCATAAATAAGACTTGCCCCCTCGCTTGCCTTGCAAACATAAACACTCGCATCCAAACCTGACCGTTGTCTGTATGCCGCTGAAACAGCATTTGCGAACTCCTGGGTTTTTTCTTTCTCAACCAATGCGACAGCGCAGCCGCCAAAGCCTGCGCCCGTCATGCGCGCACCGTAGCAGCTTTCTTGTTCCTGCGCGCACGCAACCATGATATTTAATGCGTCATTTGTCACTTCAAAGTCATCCCGCAGACTGTCATGGCTGGCGTTAAATAGCTCTCCCAGCCTTGTTACATTCCCTGCCTTCATTACACTCACTGCTTCCAGTACGCGGGCATTCTCGGTCACAATGTGTCTTGCTCTCTTTAATACAACTTCACTCAACTTGTCTTCTTTTGTTTTTCTTTCAAATTCTTCCACACATACATCCCTCAATGCCTTTACGCCAAACCAGCGCGCCGCCTGCTCGCATTGACTCCGTCTTTCGTTATAAGCCGAATCTACAAGTCCGCGCCTTGTAGATGTGTCCAATATCACCACGGATGTGCTTTCAGGCAAGGGCGCATGTTGAATTTCCAACGAGCGGCAATCAAGGAATAATGCATAGCCTTCCTTGCAAGCCGCGCTTGCCATTTGATCCATGATGCCGCAATTGACCCCGACCCATTCATTCTCGGCCTTTTGCGCGAGCTTCGCCATTTGAGTCGCATCCCATGCAAAGCCGGAGACAGCCGCGAAGGCGCGCGCAGTTGCAAGCTCCACTGCGGCGGAGGAGGATAAGCCCGCTCCGTTCGGCACATCGCCTGTGATGATCGCGTCAAAGCCTCTTAATTCATAATTCGCATTTTGTAACTCATAGGCAACACCTTTGACGTATTCGGCCCAGCCCTTTTCTTTTGTTAGAGTATCCAGGTCGAAGGCCGAATCAGTTTTCAGGCCTGCATTGAGCGTTGTCGAAATGTCCAGAGAATGGATGCGGATTTGTTTATCCTGACGCGGGCGAAGTGCGATCCATACAGCGCGGTCAATTGCCATCGGGAGGACAAATCCATCGTTATAATCCGTATGTTCGCCAATCAAATTCACACGCCCCGGCGCGCGAACAATGAATTCAGGTTTGGCGTTAAAATAGGTTGAGAAGGATTGTTTGAGGGTGTTAAGTTCCATAATCACGTTTATACCATAGAGGGCTTGTGACTGATATTGAATTGCTTGAACAATATGAACCGGTGCTGCGCTTTGCAAAAAGCGAGCGTTTTTTTCCAATGGCTGTGGAGCCATATCTGGAGTTGTGTTCCATCTTCCCAAGCGGACCGCTGGGCGTGGTGGAAGCATTTGCTCATATTAATGAACCGCTGGTCACACGCATTGGCAAATTGGAAAGCGAACAATTTTATTTACGATTTGTAAATAAACCGCTTAATGATTTTGATGCATGGATATGGTGGGCTGCGCTTACGGTGACCGGCATTGTGGGCGGTTGGTTCCTGGAGGGAATTACCGTTGTTGAAATCATGATCGTCCTTTCACTTGTCTCGGCATTGATCATTTTTATGCTCGCTTCTCCCATTCGAATACGAATCATTCCAGCTGCGCTGGCCGCTCTGTTCTTTGTTGCGTTTGGGGCCGCGCCGATCTGGTTCTTTCTTCATCAAAGCCAATACATGAGTATCGCGGTGGAATATTTTATTTTGCTGCCCGTTTATTTGATCGCATTATTCTATTTTTCTGTGCGCACCATGAAATTTATTCTTGACCATGTGATTCCTGAAGGCCCCGGCTTTGTCATGGATATGCTTTCGCAGGCTACCGAGAAGATCGCGAGGGAATCCTATTTTCAGTATGCTGAGATTATAAATAAGGAACCTGAGCCTCTCTATTATGGCCGTGTCCTTCATGAAATCGACGGGCAAAATAACAGATGGACGATCCTGCAATATCATTTCTTTTATGCATTCAATGATTGGCGGCTGGCGGCAAACGGCATGAATCACCACGAAGGCGATTGGGAGATGATTGCGGTCTATCTCAAGAACGATTCGCCGTATGCGGTTCTGTTCTCGCAGCACGGCGCAGGCAATATTGAAAAATGGGAAACGGTGATCAAGGCAGTTGACAAACAGGGAAACAATACCACCCATCCCGTTGTATACGTGGCGCTTGGGTCACATGCGAATTACAGCAAGCCCGAGGTGATTCGTTCGCCAAGCATGTATAAGCCCGGCAAGTTACAGCGTCTCCTTTATTGGACCGACGGCCTGATCCATTACCTGTTTTTATTATTCAACCCGGATCAAAAGGCGCGTCAGATCGCGCTGAAGGAGATCCAATCTCAGCACACGAACTTTTTTGCTGAAGATGCGTTCATCTACCTTCGTGATGAGGCGGATCATTATGTGGTGAGCTTGCCGATGGAAATTGCCTGCGGGGATGGCTATCGCGTTGGCTTTCAAGGTGAGAATCTAAAAGAGAGGGTGTTGAAATCAAGCAGTTATATCAAACGGGTCATGTCTGATCGAAAAACAACGCGGCCAAAGGTTAAAGAATGGCGGCGCGTGGTCTTGAATCCTGAGCCGGATTGGTTACAATATAAAGGATTGTGGGGGGTGAAAAGTTTACTGAATGATGAGTCGGGTCCGCCTGGCCCCAAGTGGGACAGACCAAGCAAAGATCAAGTTGGTGTGCAGGAACGAATACGTTGGGGTAGGCCTTTGGATTGGCTTGCACAATTGGAAAAGCATAAGCATTAAGAATATAACATCGCATCCAAGGAGAAACTCATGTCCATTCCACAAGTTCTTGAAGTTGCTGTCGGTCTCATCGTCATCTATTATTTATTAGGTTCTGTTGTTTCGCTCGTTACACAATGGATCAATGAATTTTTTGAGTCGCGCGGCAAGGCATTGCAGCAGTATTTGATCAAGATCGTTGGCGATAAAAAGATCGAAGATCTCAAGAATTTACCTCAAATACAGGCGCTTCGTCCTATTCGTTATAAGAATTTCTTAAGTGTGTTTGGTTCATCCACTGAACCGAAAATGGTTGAAAAGATCCCCGTAGCCACTTTGGTCGATTCCTTTTTTGATCTCGCCGGTTTGACTGCAAAAAAGGAAATGAGTTTATTGGAACTGGCCGAGTTGATCGATAAATTACCTGACTCTGAGGGAAAGAGCGCATTTATCAATTGGATCAATCAGGGTGTGACCAATGTCGCTGACTTGCGGACTCGCACAACCGCTTACTTTACGGGGATGATGGATCAGGCTGCGGATACCTTCCGTGCGCGTGCCCGTAGTTTTGTGATCATACTTTCCATTGGCATCACTCTTCTATTTGGCACGGATACCATTCAACTTGCCCAGGCGTTGTGGACGAATGCCGAGTTGCGTACCATTGCCGCTGCTCAGGCGGATGCCGTTGTGGCAGAAGGCGGCACAACGGCAGATTTATCCGATCTGCTCGATAACCTCGGTCAATTTTCAATTAAGATTGGCTGGTGGGAAACTCAGCAATTCCCGCAAGCCTCAGATGTAGGACAATGGGCACTGTTCATTTTCTTGAAGGTGCTTGGATTGGGCATTACTGCCGCGGCGGTTTCACAAGGTTCATCGTTCTGGTACGACCTATTGAAGAAATTGTCATCGCCTGCCACAAGTACCAGCAGCAGTAAGAGCAGTGGTGGGGGGAGCAGCAGCAGCACAAGTAGCAGCAGCAGCGGATAGGTGTAAATTCTCTACCGTACAAGCCGCTATTTTCGTCATTGCGAGCCGCCGACCATGATTTTTGGCGGCGAAGCAATCTCAGGATTGAGGCTGAGATTGCTTCGGACAAGTACAAGAACATCCTCGCAATGACGGATGTACGGTAGAGAAGATATAAATAAAAAAAATTCCGAG
>JBBSCM010000155.1:0-9156 GCA_038250295.1 Anaerolineales bacterium
ATGTGCAGTCGGGTTTTCTGCCAGGCTGATGTCATGGACATAGTTTCCGCGTATAACATTCCCATCACCAAATACCCGTATTCCATCCGCATCCGGCCCACTGCCGCCGCACTGACGCGATTTGAATATCTCGTTGCCTTCCGCAAGATTGGAGTTTCCGCGCAGGATAATACCAGCCATACAAGAGTTTTTCGATACAGTGTCGCGTATCTCAACTCCTGTAGCTCCTTCGAATACATCGAACGCTCCAGAGTTTGAGTCGTTATTCTCGCTCACAAAGTTCTGAACGATAGTATTGTCACCATTGGAGCTAATAGAAAAACCCTTGATCACAGCGGGTAAACCTGAACTTGTCGTAAAAGTAATTCCTACACTGGTCACGCTCACTCTTTCATTGTACGTTCCTGCCGCCACACTGCATGTACTGCCTGAACTGGCAACATTTGCACATTTCTGGATCGTCCTATACGGCGCAGTAGATGTGCCTGCATTGGCATCGTTGCCAGTAGTGGACACGTAGTATGTAGTCGCAGCCATTTGGGGAGTTGCGCTTGCACTGGTGAAACTTCCGAACGTCAGGGCAAAAACCACAATGACGCTCATTATTTGATAAACTTTCTTATTCATTTATTTCTCCTTATTGAAGCAAAACTGCCTGGCGTAAAGCCAGGCAGTCTTACCGAACATTTCGGCAACCTGGCGGTCATGGTAAAAGAACTACTTTAGACCCATAGCTTTGCGTCCCTGGTTTTGACCAGGTTTGCTTTTTTCGATGTTGCTGCTAACTTTCACAACATGTAAATGTCGTGCATTTACTGTATAAAGGTTATCATGGGCATCTTTTTGAACAGGGGTGCTGGCATAGGACTTGGGTACTGCCCCACTCCATACTTATGCAAATCTTGAATCAGACTTTGCAGTTAAGTAAGATTCAAATGAATCAATGCCAAAGATATTTTCAATCAGCCCGTATACCAACGAGTTTCTGATAAGTAATGGAAAGGATGGCAATGTCTTTATTTCTTTATATTCATTGTGGATTTATATTTCAATATAAATTTAATTTTTGTATTTATTTTTGATAAATGTTTATAATCCCATAAGTAAATGCTTAATAACGATTATGTCACTCAATGTATAAAGACGGTAAGATTGCTACATGTCTCGCCCGTCAAACTTCAATCAGATCCACCCAAATCAAGCAATTGCGATTTGTACACAGGCCCAGGCAGCGCGGTTGATAAATTATGATCATCACCGTGTTACTGTTTTGGAAAAAGCAGGCGTGTTATTAACTTATGAATGGATGCCTATTGAGGAACACGTCGGCCCATTTGTGCTCACAGTGGTATTTCATCATGCCGAATCTCATCCACCTGCGCCAGATGAGATTCAAAATCTCGTAAATACTCTTAAGTTCCAGGTCCGTGGACAGCCGCGATAGATACATCCAATGGCGAGTTGCGTTACGTAAAGAAAAACGGTAAGATAGGCGCACCCTAAAGAAGGTGGTTATCTCATGTTTGATCTCTCCAATGCACGCTTCGCTTTTCTGGATATCGAGACCACAGGCCTTTCACCGTGGTTCGGGGATCGTATCTGCCAAATAGCAGTTGTCCTCACTGAAGGCAAACGCATCAAATCTACCGTTGACCTGCTTATCAACCCCGAGCGGGAGCTTTCACCCTCAGCATTTCACATCAACGGCCTGGATGAATCCAAACTGTCAGCCGCGCCTCTGTTTGAGGAAATCACCGAACAGCTTGAAGCGTCGTTAAAAGATGCGGTGATCGTTTGTCATAATGCGAAATTTGACATTCAATTCCTTGACAATGAATATCGCAAACTGGGCCGTTCCGTGGAATATCCAAATTTGATCGATACGCTCGTGCTGGCGCGTGAATATTTTGACCTGCCATCTTACAGCTTGCAGCATCTTGCAGACGATTTTCATGTTTCAACCAACATGCAAGGCTCGCGCGCCCAAGCGGATGCAATGACCGCGAAGAATATTTTCTTTGCCATGATGGATGCGCTCAAACCCAACGGCAAGCCATTGGATGATTACATTGGCATCTATAATTCCCCTGCCTGGCCTGAAGAAGGCGTTTACCTGCCCACTGAGTTAAGCGAAGCCATTAACAGCGGCAAGCGTTTGTTCATCAAATATATGGATAAAGACGGCGAGACTTCAGAACGCTGGATTTCCCCGAAACAAGTCATTGGGCTGGCTGACTACATTTACCTGCAAGCCTATTGCCACACCCGCGAAGCCGAACGGACTTTTCGTCTGGACCGTATTATTGAAGTCGCAGTCGAAGTCTCAAGAGAATAAAAAAAACTGGAAGTCAATTGACCTCCAGTTTTTTTGTTTAATTGCTTGCCTTTTTCAATATCTGCGCCAAAGCTCTTTTGAACACGTCGTACGGTTGAGCACCCACCACTGCATAACGATCATTAATCACATAGGTTGGGACACCGGTCACGCCAATCTGATATGCGTGTTGAACTTGTTCGGCTACTTCGGCAGTGTATTTGCCTCCACCTACAACGGTTTGCATATCATCAGCATTCAAGCCAACTTCTTCAGCGGCAGAACGCAGAGTTTCCCATTTGCTGGGATCTTGTCCATCGGCATATACTTTGCGAAAGACCACACGATGGAATTCATTCATTTTGCCATGCTCGCGCGCGTATTCAGTGGCTTCATGTGCAATGCGTGTGTTGTAGATTCTCTCAGTGGGGGCAAACTTCATGCCATGTGCTTTTGCCATATCACTTAATCGTTCTTCCGAGCCATTGGCGCGCGCGCGAAGAATATAATCGGGCAAGTCCAAACCTTCGGGCGGAGTATCAGGCCGCAAATAGAACGGACGCCATTCCACATCCACTTTGTATTCAGCTTTCAGTTGGTCGACCACACCCTGGCCGACATAGCACCATGGTCAGATATAGTCGGAGAAAATGGTCAGTTTAAAATCCATTGACAGTTCCTTTGTGAATCGAGATATTGAGTAGACTGCCAATGTTGGGCGGTTCTTACATGTTGGTGAGGGTGCGTCGCACCTGCCTTAATACGATAATCCAAATCGAGAGGATTCTCCTTCTTAATCAGAATCGGTCACCCGTCAGGTGCGACGCACTCTCCTAAAAAGTTAATCATAATAATATGACGAGCATGAAAATTCTTCTCCTGAAGGTGTTGTCACAACTACAGGCCAATCAGTATCGGTAACCTTGAAGTCTTTGAGCTCATTCTTTATAGAGGCCAACCCTCTATCCGCGTTGAAATGCGCGAGGTGAAAAGACTGCCAGGTTAATTCGCGGGCATTCAGTTTGCGTTCATAGTTGATACACGCCAAAGACGCGCCGATTTTCTCTCGGACGGAATCAGACAGGGACGGAGTCTGATACGCTTTAACAAGTGCGGGAACTGCATCATCAGAGAGATCCAAAAAGTATTGTGCGTCCAAATCCACACTATCAGCGGCCTGCCCACGAATCTCACGCCGAATATTTTGTTCCACAATGAACGCATCCACATTCAAAATTGGTAATGACATTACAAAGCCGAACGACGCGATCAACGCCGCAAACATAAACATACGTTCCTTGCGAAGAATTTCAAGCGCGATGGTTACAATGAGGAGCAGGCCGATCCAAATCAGGAAGACGTGAGTGTACGTGCGCAGGCGCGAAAAACCATACGCCGCTTCATACAGACCGAGACGTTGATATGCCGAAACAAGCATGACCAACAGAAAAGCAACAAGAGTGACACCTAATCCTGAATAAATTCGGCGCTGCGCTTCGGTATCGCGTTTGGTGATGGCGGTCAACGTGAGGAGCATGAGCAAGGCGAAGAATGCCACAGTGACCAGCTCGCCAAATCCCTTGCGCGCATATTCGGCATAGGTGTATCCGTCAATGTGGATATTGGATGTGCCGCCGAAAAAATATTGGAATTGAACCACTACAAAGGCCGCGAAAAGCGCGACCACACTCCCCAGCACAATCGTGGATTCTACATAACCAAGAAAGGGCGGGAGGAATGGTTTATCTTCATTTGCAAGTTTCTCATCTTTCGACTCCGTGGAGGCATGGAGTACTACGCCTGCAAGTCCATACCCGATGACGACAATATAAACAAGACGAAAGATCAACTCGGGGATGTTATCAATATTGAACCAGTCGATAAAATCCTCGAGCCTCTGACCGAAGATCACATCTGCTGAGGCAAGCAGGGATGCAAAGATGGCAATGACTGGCAATGCAATGACAATGCCGCGCACCACAGGCCAGATATTCCGTTTTGAGGGTTGAAGGCCCGCTTCTGTTTGCTGCTTACGGATATCTGTCATAAAAGTAATAGGCCGCGCGAGCATACTCCCAAATAACTGCAGAGACCTGGTCACATAATCAGACACGCTATACAAATACCAGCGTCCGCCAAGATATGTGAAGGCAAGTAATGTCATCACAAGCAGCGTGAATGTAAAGGCCAGGAAAGCGGTCATCGGCTCGGCGCGAATAAATGTGACAGCGGCGAAAAAGCCGAACAACGGGAGCAGGATCAGGCTGGCGCGATTCGGGCGCAGCCCGTCGCTCAATAAAAGATAGAAGGCCGCGATTAGACAGGCCATCGCAAAGATCGCAAAGTTGACCCCAAAGGCTTGTTTCCAAAATAGGAAATCGAAGAGCCAGCCGAGGGCAAACACAATGACCCAGAGTTTGTTTGGGTTGTTTTTCATGGTTTTCTCCTGATTGAATTTCAGAAAGGATAGCCGATGTAGTCTGGCGAAGCCTCTCAAAAGGTATCACAAATTTTCAGAATGGGGAAAAGGCGTATTACAGATATATGAGAGTTTCAAATTGGCCTATTGACATCCGAATTATTTTGTGACATACTTTCGCTACTGCCCGGGGGCAAACAATTTAACCGCCATTTTATGAAATGGAGGAGGTGATGTCACTTATGAAAAGTAGCAATAAACCAAGCGCTGTGGCATCCCTCTCCGTAAAATAACGAAGAAATTGCCACAGCGCCCCACGATTGCCATCCGACAGGATGGCAGTCTGGTTTAATAGGGAAATTTCCGTCATTGCGAGGGCACTTTTGTTCCTGCCCGAAGCAATCTCCATTAAAGTCAAGGAGATTGCTTCGTCGGGAAGTGCGCCCTTCTCGTAATGACGGAAAACTATATTTTAATAAAATCCAACTGAAGAGTCTATCTGACGCGCATACGCATCAATTCCCCCGCTGACATTTGCCACATTTTTATATCCCTGCTGAGCCAGCCAACCTGTTACCTGCATACTGCGGGTGCCATGATGACACATGATATATACAGGGACTTCCTGGGATCTGACAGACTCAGATAATGCGCTCGGTCCTTCACTCGATAAACGGCTCATCGGCGTGACCTCAAGCCTGCTGTCTTCGATTTTGGCATAATCCAACTCTTCGAGTTCGCGCACATCCAGCAGAATAAATTTTTCGTCTGATTTGAGTTTTATTGCAAGGTCGGTGACGTTTATTTCAGGGAACATGATTTTTCCAATGGTACGTGTTGCGTGTTCCGTAAATTACGGAACACGCAACACGGGTTTTGATTTATTTCAACGCGGGCGCGTAGAACTTCTCCACATATTCCTTCACCATGCGGCGGGTGGAAAATTGTGGGATGCAAGTTTTCATAGTGTCTTTCATCATCGCAATCCACTCGTGTGAAATCTCTTTCGGATCTCGGTTGTAGTATAAAGGAATGATCTCATGCTCGAGGGTGTGATACAGGTCTTCAGCATCGGCTGAATCCTGTATTTCATTCGACTCATATTCTTTATCCTCGCCAATCGACCAGCCATTCGTCTCATTGTAAGCTTCGCGCCACCAGCCATCCAGCACGGAGAAATTAAGCGCGCCATTGATCGCGGCTTTCATCCCCGATGTGCCGCTGGCTTCCATGGGGCGGCGAGGAGTGTTCATCCACACATCCACACCCTGGACGAGATAACGCGCGAGGTTCATATCATAATCTTCGAGGAAGACGAGGCGTCCGCCCGTCTCTGCCTTCTTAACGGTACGATAAACTTTTTGAATCAATTCCTTGCCAGGTTCATCGGCAGGATGTGCCTTGCCCGCGAAGATAATTTGCACGGGCATGTTCGGGCGGTTGATAATATCAAGCAAGCGTTCCAAGTCAGAGAATATCAAGTTGGCGCGTTTGTAGGTGGCAAAGCGGCGCGCAAAACCAATGGTCAACGCGTAGGGATTGATGAGCACACCCGAGGAAACCACCTGTACGGGATGGAATCCACCACCCGCCCATCTATCGCGGACACGTTCCCTCATATAGAAAGCGAGTTTGCGTTTGAGATGCAAACGCACCGCCCATAAGTCTGAGTCTGGCACACCATCCAATTTCGACCAAAAAGCAGGTTCGTCCAAATGGTCATACCAGTCACCGCCTAGATATTTCTCAAATAAATTCCCCAAGCGTCGTGCCATCCAGTTGGCAGTGTGAACTCCGTTGGTCACATATTGAATCGGCACATCGTTTTCCTCCTTATCAGGCCAGAGGAACTTCCACATCCCGCGTGAGACTTGTCCGTGTAATTCTGAAACGCCATTGCTGCCGTTTGAAAGTCTTAAAGCCAGGATCGGCATGGAGAACGTTTCGCCATGCGGCTGTTTGTGCTTGGCAATATCCACAAATTCTTCGCGTGTGAGTCCCAGCTCAGGCCAGAGTTTGGCGAGATATTTATCCAACAGCCAGAGTGGGAATTCGTCATTACCAGCTGGGACAGGGGTATGAGTAGTGAAGACATTTTGTCCGCGAGTCTTTTTGGCGGCATCTGCAAAAGCGGAACCAGATGCCACTAGTTCGCGTGCCCGCTCCAAAGTTAAGAAGGACGCGTGACCCTCATTCATATGCCAGACTGCGGGCGAATAATTTAATGCACGCAAGGCGCGCACACCGCCTACTCCCAGCAAAACTTCCTGCATCACTCGGCGGTCAAGGTCAGACCAGTAAAGGCGCGCGGTGAGCAAACGATCATAATCGGTGTTGCTTTCAACATTTGAATCGAGCAAATACAAAGGCACACGGCCCACACGCACTTCCCAAATTTGTGCTGTGAGATTTCTATCTGGAAATTCCACTTGAATGGTAACGGGCTTATCATTTTTTGTAACCAGCGAAACAGGAAGATGTTCAAACTTTAAAGGATTATTGATGGCCTCCTGCCAGCCGTCTTCGCTGATGCGCTGGGAAAAATATCCCTGCCCATACATAAAACCGACAGCGATAAGCGGCAGGCCGAGATCTGAAGATTCTTTTAGATGATCGCCCGATAACACCCCAAGGCCGCCCGAATAAATGGGAAGTGTTTCATGCAGGCCGAACTCCATCGAAAAATATGCGACGGGTTTATTATCAAATTCGGGATGCGTTTTTTGGGTCCATGCTTCTTCGGTGAAGTATGAATCAAATTTCTCAAACAACGAATCATACAATGCGAGATAATCTTTATCCTTCGCGGCCTGATTTAAATGCACACGCCCGATCTCCTGCAATAATCGAATTGGGTTATGCCCGAGCCGTTCCCACAAAGCATAGTCGAGTTTTCCAAAGAGACGCGCGGCTTCGGGCTGCCACGTCCACCATAAGTTAAAGGCTAATTCGCCAAGGCGCGCAAGGCGCTTGGGCAGGTCAAATTTTTGGGAGGGGGTGGTTAAGAATTCCATAGCCGCGAATGATACCGTAAAAATGAAGTTTCGGGATTTTTGGATTTTGGAAATTTATCTGCGCCATCTGCACGCGAAGCGTCTGCGGATGGCTTTCGGGTTTAAAATGGACTCATGACTCAAGTCCAGCTTTTCATCACCTGTCTCACCGATTCATTCTTCCCGAAAACTGGCGAGGCCGTCGTGGACATTCTCCACCGCCTCGGCATGGACGTGGATTTCGCCCGCGACCAAACCTGCTGTGGGCAACCGCAATTCAACGCAGGCCTGCGCAAAGATGCGCGCGCCATTGCAGAACACACCATTAAGGTTTTTGAAAACACAAAAGGGGATGTTGTCACGCCTTCTGGTTCATGCACTCATATGTTCCGGCATAACTATCTCGAATTATTTGCGGACGATGCAAACTGGCTTCCACGCGCAAAAGCTTTAGCCGCGCGAACTTACGAATTCACCGAATATCTCGTTGACAAATTAGGCGTCACAGACCTTGGCGCAAAATGGGACGGGATTCTCACTTATCACCCATCCTGTCACACCCTGCGCGGTATCAGCGTGGATAAACAACCGCGCGAATTATTGGCAAAAGTCAAAGGGGCAACACTCGTGGATTTGCCTCACGCCGAAGAATGCTGCGGCTTTGGCGGGATCATGTCTGTGGAGCATCCTGAGCTATCCGCAGAGTGGTTGAAGAGGAAGATCAGTAATTTAGAGATGACTCAATCACCCACACTTGTTGTGACCGATGCAGGCTGTCTCATGCATATTGCGGGCGGATTAAATCGTCAGAAGAAAAAGCAAAGAGTTGTTCATATTGCAGAAGTATTGAATCAAACATAAGCTTTGAGGTAAACATGTATTCAAAATCGCAAAAATACTATGATGAAATTTATGCATCCATGGGCAAGGATTATCCTGCGGAAGCAAACAAGGCTCGCAAGTTCATTCAAAAATACAAACTGTCAAATGGAAACAGATTGCTGGATATAGGTTGTGGAACAGGTATCCATGCAAACCTGTTTAGCAAAAATTATCAGGTTGAAGGTCTGGATATTGACCCAAAGATGTTGTCTGTTGCTCGAAGGAAATATCCCAAAATTAAATTTCAGCAAGGCGACATGGTGAATTTCCAATTGAAGAGTAAGTTCGATATCATCGTCTGCCTGTTCAGCGCAATCGGTTATGTCAAAACAAAAGCGCGTTTGCAAAAAACGATAACGAACATGTCCCAGCACCTGCTCCCGGGAGGAGTTTTGTTGATCGAGCCCTGGTTTACGCCCAGTCAATGGCACCCAGGGCGAGTCTTTACCACCGAAGTCAACAAACCTGATTTAAGCATCATTCGAATGAGCCTCAGCTCACAGAAAGGCAGCCTCTCCATTCTTGAATTTCAATATCTGATCGGGACA
>JBBSCM010000156.1:0-9144 GCA_038250295.1 Anaerolineales bacterium
CTTGGAAAGCACCTTGGAGATGATCTCTTCAAGCGCGGTGGGAATATCGGGGATATATTCGCGGATGGGAATCGGGCGGGCTGAAATATGCAGGCGCGCAAGTTCATCTGCAGAGGAAGCCGTGAATGGAGGTGTGCCGCAGAATAATTCATACATCACAACACCGAGGGAATAGACATCGGATGCGGGCGTGGGCGCTTCACCCAATGCCTGTTCGGGCGCAAAGTAAAGCGGTGACCCCCAAACGACGTCAGTGCGTTCGCCGGGCGTCATGGTGGCGAGGGCGCGCGCAATGCCGAAGTCTGTGACTTTGAGGCGGCCATCCGGTGAGACGAGCATATTATGCGGCTTGACGTCACAGTGAACCAGCCCGGCGCGGTGGGCATACCCAAGCCCGGCGCAGGCTTGCACAAGGAGCGGGATGCCCTGCTCCACTGTAAAACGTCCGCGCTCACGGATAAGTTGTTTGAGGTCTTTGCCGGGGATTAGCTCCATGACGATATAGAGCAGGTTATCTGCAAAGCCAAAATCATGCACGGTGACAATGTTGGGGTGCGATAGATTTGCGGCGGAACGCGCTTCCATGCGGAAGTGGTTTTGAAATTCAGGGTTGATCGAATAATCTTTTCGCAGAACTTTAATGGCTACATAGCGATCCAGCATAAGATCGCGGGCGCGAAAGACATCGGCCATGCCCCCGGAGCCGAGTTTTTCGAGTAGCTGATAACGATCGTTGAGGAGAATGCCTTCTTCCATTGAGGGAGATTATATCGTAATTCGGAAGTAGGATTTGGTAATTAGGGATTAGGGATTGGTGATGCTCGTTTTGTGCGGACTCCGGTTGTTACGATGTGTTAGGTTTTATTCCTTTTTCGTCAACCTCCCTTACGCAACTCATAGACTAATTTATCAATCATCCCATCCCTTGACTCGATCTGCCGTTTCAGCGATTCTTTATCATACATTCAGACCCTAAAGGTTTTCCCTGCTGACTCTTGTCCTGCTATGCCATATCGTCCCGCCTTACACGGCGCGGTTTGATGAAAGAAACCTTTAGGGTCTACGATTCCACGATCTTTATTTCTTCTTCACTCAGCCCATACAACTCATAGACTAACTTATCAATTCCCTTATCCGTTGACCGATCTGCCGTTTCACCATTTCCTGCTCCTGTGATGTGCGCGGATTTTGCTTATGCAACGCCAACATCCGCTCCACCAGTGAGATCATCTTGTCGTTGCGCATCACTTTGTTTATTCAGTGTATCCCAAATTACATTCAAAACTGAGTCTATATTGTTCATAACATCATTGTTCCAAAATCGTAAAACCTCATAGCCTTTGGATTTCAAAAACTCAGTCCTTTCCGCATCATACTCCTGCTGTTCAAGATGTTGACTGCCATCCAGCTCAATAATAAGCTTTTTGCGAGGCGCACAAAAATCCACAATGTAATTTCCAATGGCATGTTGCGGGCGGAAATGGACTCCTGCCATACGATGTGCGCGCAACCGCGTATGGAGTTTACGTTCTGTCGGCGTCATGTCGCGGCGCAACTCTCTTGCGCGCTTAAAGATTTTGGGGGTTGTACGTTTATGCATTAGACCCCCTCTGTCCCAAAAGCGGGACATCTCCCCCATTGTCAAAGTTCAAGAGCGACAATGGGGGAGAAAAATCTTCATGCTGGCCAAGAATTAAAGTTTTCATAAAAACAGCACATTCCCCTTCCCCCATTCATGATCTTCGAATGGGGGAAGGACGGGTAGGGGGTCAATTTCCTTCAACTATTCTTATTTCTTCTTCACTCAACCCATACAACTCATAGACTAACTTATCAATCCCCTTATCCGTTGACTCGATCTGCCGTTTCACCATTTCCTGCTCCTGCGGCGTGCGTGGACTTTGCTTATGCAACGTCAGCATCCGCTCCATCAACACAAAGATCTTGCTAAATCCCTAGGTTATTATTTATTTCCTTTGAAGAATTGGTCAATTATAGCATTACCCTTTAGGGCCACGAATCCTCTCAGGTATAATCCTCCTCATGCGAAAGGGACTTCTGCTCTACAACCCAGCGGCGGGACGATACTCGGTTAAACGTTTTGTGCGCGGCATTATTCGTCCGCTTAAAGCTGCGGGCTGGAAGATGGAGATCGCCGAAACGTTAAGCGGCACCCACGCAATTCAAACCGCGCATCAAGCCGCCAGTGAAAAATACGATGCGGTCTTTGCAATCGGCGGCGATGGGACGGTAGGTCAAGTGGCAAGCGGGTTGGTCAACACAGAAACTGCATTGGCAGTTCTTCCAGCAGGCACAACCAACGTCTGGGCTATTGAGCAGGGACAAAAGCCATTCAGCTTATTCAACTGGTGGGCTTTGCGCGAGAATGCAGAATTGCTTGCAAACGTCGAACCGCAGCAGGTGGATGTTGGCACGTGCAATGACCGTCCATTTTTATTATGGGCAGGCGTCGGGCTGGACGCGCTGGCGCTAAAAAAGATAGAACCTCGTCATCGTTTCTTCAAACATATTTCAGTGCCGCATTTTTTTGCGACTACAGTTTGGGAAGCCACTTTCTGGCACGGACTCGATCTCCGCGTTTACACAGACGGTGAATTGGTGGAAGGTCATTATCTCGTGGCAGTCGCAACCAACATCCGTCATTATGCAGGCGGCCTGTCATTGATCTCGCCCGAAGCTCTGCTCGACGACGGCGAAATGGATATGTGGCTCTTCAGCGGCAACAGCGTAGCCGATGCGCTTCGTCATTTCTTTGACCTTGTTGCTGGCCGTCATCTCACCTCCGACCAGGCGCGCCGCTTGCCATTTCACAATGCGCGGGTAGAATCAGATGCAGCCTTCGCCATTCAAGTCGACGGCGACCCCATGCACGGCGGCAACAAAGCGGATATCAAAATTATTCAACGCGGATTGAAAATACTTATGCCAAAAGACGCTTTGTATTTATTGAAAGAAGCAAAGAGATAAAATGGATTGTATTTCGTCATTGCGAGCAGCGTTCGTTGCGACGAAGCAATCTCTGATTTTGTGGGAGATTGCTTTGGGCAGAAACAGGAACGCCCTCGCAACACTTGCACCGCGCTGCGTTTGGTGCAGTGCAGGTGTGACGGAAATAAGGTAAAAATCAATGGACTTAAAACCTTATCTAAATCGCTGGGTGATCATCGGCGGGCTCGCCTTCGCAGGGATTTTGCTCATCATCACCCTCATCATCATCGGTTGGACATCTCCCCGCTTCTCTCCTAACGTTGGGTTTGCTCCCGCTGACCTGACCATGATCCCCGCCCCGACTCATACCTCCAGCGCCCCAGCTATTCCCACCAATGACCCGCTGATCACCACACCGACCCTCGAGGCAAACACCATTGGCATAAATGGTTATGTCCAGATCAGCGGCACAGAAGGCGAGGGGCTGAGAATCCGCTCCACGGCGGGCTTGAACAGTGATACAGTCTTCCGAGGCGAAGAAGACGAGGTCTTCGTTGTCCGTGATGGTCCGCAAACCGCAGATGGTTACACCTGGTGGTATCTCGTCGCCCCTTATGATGAAACCCGCGCAGGCTGGGCCGCCGCAGATTTTCTGGCAGTTGTGCCTTCGCCGTAAAACATGAAAAACCCTAAAGGTTTCCTTTTACATCATCTGTGCTTGTTAATCAAGTAAAAACCTTTAGGGTTTATTAATAGAGGATTCTAAATGTCTGAAAAACCAACAGGCGTCACAGCCAGCAAAAGCAAACGTGAACTGACTCTCACATGGGACGATGGACACACAAGCGTGTATCCCTTTGGGTTATTACGCGCGGCCTGTCCATGTGCGCAGTGCCGAGGCGGGCACGAAAACATGAAGTCCGAACCCGATGCGGATGTCTTCACCAAACAAATGGAAGATTCATTATCCACGCGTTTGGCAAATATCGTCGCAACCGGCTCCTACGCATTGACCATTGTCTGGGAAGACGGGCACGATTATGGTATTTACAACTGGCATTATTTACGGGCATTATGTCCATGCGCGGAATGTCGCAGTAAATATGCAAATAAACTGTCCGAAAATTAACGATGTCGTTGCGAGCGTGTTCTTGTCTTTCGCCGCCAGGGAGCAAGAACGGCGGCCCGCAACGACATTTGTGCAGTAGAGAAAAACAACAAAAAGAGAGGCTGTTTTATAAACAGCCTCTCTTTTATATAGCTTTTTACAGACTATGGTGTCCGAGTAGGAGTCCGCGAAGGGGTACGCGATGGAGTTGTCCCAGCTTTGGGTGTGAGGGTAACCGTAGCTGAGCCGCCAGTTTTCGGAGTAGGAGTTACCGTCGCTGTTCCACTTCGCGGCGTACGAGTGGGCGTCACAGGTTTGGGTGTATTAGTTGGAGGTACCAGGACTTTCAAACGCGCTTGTGCTTCCTTGCGCATCTCGGGGGTCATCACATCTTCATCCAGTTCAAGCAGAGCTTGCCACGCTTGAATGGCATCACTAATCTCCTCGCGTTCTTCCTGAATTTTTGCAAGCCAATACAGGGAAAGCGCTTTTTCTTCATCGCTTTCCGCAAGGTTCTGTGCAACTTCAATTTGCTGGAAAGCGCTGCCAAATTTTTCATCCATATAATATGCGCGGGCATATCCTAATCGAACTTCAAAGGATTGATCATCCTCATCCACTGCAATTGTGAGATCATCTATGGCTTCGTTTGCATTTCCCAGTTCAACATGCGCCAAACCGCGATAGACATAATAATCGCGCACGCCATTTTTGTTAAGTTCCACCGCCCGATCCAATACTCTGATCGCAGATTCGTATTCACCTAAACGGAAATATACCTGGCCAAGCTTCGCGAAACCTGTTGCGTCTTCAGTTTCGTAATTGGTATACAACTGTAAAGCATCGAAGGCGCGTCCGTAATCTTCCTTTTCAATATACAAATCACTCAACAATCTATACGTGGATAAGTTGGTGATATCCAGGGCGTACGCCTCTTCAGCAGCGGCCAGGGCCTTATCTACATCTTCCTGTTCAAGATAGGCCTCGGCGTACGTGAGATACACCTCAGGCGAGCCGGGCATGAATTCGAGCGCTTTTTCTAAATCGTCAAGCGCGTCTTCAATGTCACCGCGCCCGATGTAGAAACGAGCACGTTCGAGGTATACCTCGCCGTGGAATGGGTCATGTTTGATGGCTTCAACGAATAAAGGCGCCGCATTGAATCTGGGGTTTATTAATAACCGCGTACGCGCCAAGCCAAGGTAAGGGGGGCCGAAATTTGGATCCTTCTCCAGGGCGTCGTTGTAATATCTTAAAGCATTCGCGGTCTCCCCTTTAAAGCGATACGCTTCACCGATGTAATAATAAATATCCGCAGAGTCTGGCTCCAATGGAAGCATCAATTGCATGTTAAGAATGAACGCGTCCCAGTCGCCCTTTGCGTAGGCTGCCTTTGCAATTCGATATTGATCAACTGAAGCGGGCGGACGAGGAGTATTCACATATAAAGCCGTGGGGGTATAAGTTTGCGGCAAATATGCAGAAAGAGGAGTTGGCCCGCCAAAAACTCTTGTTGGAGCGGCGGTGGCGCCAAACAAAGTCGGCGTTCCTGTAAACGTTGGCGATGGCCCCGGGGTATTCGTCTGCGTGGGGGCCAGGCTAACCCGGTTGGGTAATACAAAACCAAAGATCACGACTGCGCATAAACCCGCACCGATCACAGCCACACCCATCAGGCGCACCGCAGGGTTTTTCATGACCGCCCTAAAGCCTCTTTCCTTTGGCTTTTCATTCGCGAGTAAAAGTTTCTCCTCCCACGCGCGCGGACGATTCATGGGGAAAGGCTGAACGGTCTCATCGGGAGCCAATGCCCCCAGCAGGATCAAACCTCGTTTCGCCGTACCATTTTCAGGGTCGAGTTTGAGCGCTGCTTGCAGGCAGTAAATGCGCTCCCTGGTATTATCCACTGCGGCGCTTAACCAAACCCAATAAGTCGCGTTATTTTGATTCGTCTTCAACAGTTGCGTGAGCAATTCCTTGGCGCGCGGTTTATCGCCGCGACGCAGAGCATCCACCGCGTCCTGGAAGACCGCATCGTCGGGTTTTTCATCAGGTGAATAATCAGCCATGTTTATATTTTACCGCTTGTCGCTTGAATTTATAACCTTTGACATTTATTCACTAAACTCTTCAACCTGATATACATAAACTTCAATTTTCTTATCCCGCCATAAATTTGGTCTTGCGCCCATCTTGTCACAAAGATGACTCAGAAAATCTGCGGGGTTTGGAATCTTCTCCCAAACTTGAGGAAGAAAGGTCGCGCGGCGGTGGCCGTCTTTTAAGATGACCCCATCCACATGCGGACGCAGCTTCACGAGCAGATCATCACTTGAAGAATATTCCAGCGGCTGGGGAGCGGTCAAGCGCGACACCTCAAGCCTGATCCTGCTCAATTCATTTTCCTCCACGGGACGGAAACGCGGGTCCTCAAGCGCGGCGGCGACGGCATGTTCACACACATCATCAACAAGCGGCTGATGCGCTTCGAGCGCGCCGATGCATCCACGTAGATCATGATTGATCGTGAGCGTTACAAAAGTTGCGCCATTCTCCAACAGTGCGGGTGTAAGGGAATTTTTATCCAACGACGGTACGCGAAGCGTCTTGCCCCGCACGCCGTGTTCCATTGCTTCGCGCGCCAGGCGCAAAAGAGTCTGCTTTTCCCCATCAGTGAGTTGATGTGTCATGCTATCCTCCCGAAATAGGCCGCGCAGGCTCGTAAAATAATAAGATCCGTTTGGGATGCAGTTGTACTGCATCCTGCTCGCAGTGCAACTGCTCGCCAACAAAAAATCGGCGTAATTGCAAAGGAAACCTTTAGGGTCTTAACTTATAACGGAGCCAACCCCCAATACCTGCGGCTGTGATATATCAAGGGCTGGTCTTCACCAAAACTACGCGCGGCAACCACTTCTGCAATGAACAGCGTATTCATCCCGGCGTCAAAAGTTTGAGTCACGCGGCAGTCAAGCCATGCCAGCCCGCCGACGATTAGCGGCGCGCCTGTAATGAGAGTCTCCGTTTGTAAGTCTGTAAAACGATCTTGGACGTCCGGGAACCGCCCTGCAAAAAGGTCTGAAACCTTTGACTGTTCGGCGGAAAGGATGGTCAGCCCAAACACTCGTGATTTGCTGACAAATTCATGCGTGCGGGTGGATTGCTGCAAGGAAATGGTGATCATAGCCGGGTCAAGTGAAATGGACGTGAACGAGTTCACGGTCGTGCCGTGTTGATGGCCTTCATGCACAGTGCTCGCAACTGTCACCCCGGCAGTCCAGGCACGCATGGCGGCGCGTAAATTTTCAGGGTCGAGAATCATAACAGGTAATATCTCCATGGTGAATTTCATGATAATTGTGAGAATGGGTTGCGTCAAGTCAAATATTCGTTACAAGTGCGTAAGTTTTTTATTAACTACAGACAAAACACCATTTCCCACAGATTCGATTGACATGCAAGGCAATTCCTTACCTTAATTTCCCTTCATGAACACATGGTAAACTCGCAGCATGTCTAAAAATACAAAACGCATACTCATGGCGTTGGGAATCTTTACTCTTTTGGCTGTACTGATTTACCAGATCCCATACGTTAAATCGGTGGTTTCATGGCGCGTTGAGAAATTTATGATCTACACAAAAAATGTTATCAATCCGATTGGCCCGGTACCAACAGCATTGCCTGTTACTCCTCGACCTCTAACCTCAACACCGGTGCAGATTAATACACCCATAATCGAAGCGACGCCGTCGGTTGTACCCACAGCGACATTCCCGCCTCTGCCCGCGCAATTCTCACTCACATCACCTCCGTACGAAAAGCAGACAGCTAATAATTGCGGCCCTGCTGCGTTATCCATGGCATTGCACATGTATGGCTGGGAGGGAGATCAGAGCGATATTTCTGATTTCATCAAACCTGTTACCGGTGACCGCAACGTGAACCCTGAAGAGCTGCGCTACTACATCCGCACGCAGGTTGGCTGGCTGAATCTCGAATATCGCGTGGGTGGAGATATTGAATTGCTTAAGCGTCTGCTTGTTGCAAATTATCCCGTCATCGTGGAAAGCGTCACTTCGCTTGACCCCAACGACGCGCTCGGCCCAACCGATGATCTGTGGGCCGCACATTATCTTTTGATCACAGGCTACGATGACAACACACAGACTTTCACCATTCAGGATACCTATCACGGCGCAGACTTAACCATCTCTTATTCTCAATTGGAAGAAGAATGGAGGCCGTTCAACAACCTGTACATTGTGATGTATTTTCCGCAATTTGAAGAGGAGATGAAGTCCCTGCTCGGTTCAAACTGGGACCCAAACCTGAATCGGCAAAATGCATTGGCCGCAGCCCAAGCCGATTCTGCGGAAAATCCTGATGATGCGTTTGCGTGGTTCAACCTCGGCAGCGACCTCGTCTACTTTGATAGATATGAAGAGGCTGCACTTGCATATGATAAAGCGCGCGAACTCAGATTGCCCCTGCGGATGTTCCGTTATCAATTTGGCCCGTTCCTGGCATACTTCCATTCAAACCGCAATGATGATCTGCTGGCGCTTACAGATTATGCAAGAGGCGTCACGGAAATGTCTGAAGAAACATGGCTATGGTATGGTTTTGGTCTCTACCGCAAAGGCGACAACAGCGGCGCACTCAAGGCATGGCAAAAAGCAGATAGTATTAATCCGAATTTTTTTGAAGACCAGGCACAAAAGGCGATTCAACTGGTTCAATAAACTCATCGAATATCGTCATTGCGAGGGCGTTCTTTTTATTGCCCGAAGCAATCCCTAACACAGCTAGGAGATCGCTTCGTCGGGACGCTTCGCGACCCTCCTCGCAACACTTGCGCCGCACGTGATTTGCTTAGCAAATCATGCAGGTATGACGAACAGGTATATACATGAAAAAAATAATCCTCTTAATTTCCATCCTCATATTGGCAGCTTGCCAGAATACAACTACAACCGTAGTTCCAGTAAATTCCACAAACACATCTGCCCCATCTGATACCGTGGTGCCGCCAACTGAGATTGTATTTACATCCACACCGGAAATAACATCCACGCCTGCTACAA
>JBBSCM010000157.1:0-9105 GCA_038250295.1 Anaerolineales bacterium
AATTTCTGTGATCTTTATTTCCAGTGGGGGAGCAGCAGTGAGTGGTTCACAGGAAATGAGAATGAAAATAAGTAGAAAAATAGTTGTCACCCGATAGAGAATGTCTTTTGCATAAGATATTTGCGTTTTCATATTATTTATTGTAAATGATATTTGGAGAGGTAAAAAAACAGGGAAGCATCGCTGAAGATGACCTGCGATTACGGCAAGCTCGGAATCGTCCCATAGGCCGGCGCGCAGACGGTATCGTAATATTCCAGTTCTGTGCTCTTGTTCTGTTCTGCGTATAGTTTTGCTTCTTCACCAATTACCCGGACTGTGTCAATATGGCTGTCCGCATCCGGACTCCAATAGCGCGGGATGGTCATAAGGGGATTGCCAGCAGGAGTTTCAGGGATTGCCATGGGATTGGATTGGCTAATGCTATCAGCCTGCGGAATCCAGTTATACATGACAGGGCCGCGCGGGTTGACGGTGAAACCGAGTTTATATCCCAATTGTGTGCCAATTTCCACTGCACGCGCCGAGAAGCCCCCACCAGGCCAGACGTATCCGATGGGTGTCTTATTAAAGTAAGTTTGTATATTTGTGATGGAACCTTGCATTTCTGCGGTAATAAACTCATCTGTGGATGAATCGGTTATGGGAATATTGTGAATGTAACCATGGGCTTGATAATCGATCCAACCCTCATTGGAAAGATTCACGTTTTCCGCCAACACTGCATCTTCTCCGCCAAAACCGCTGATCCAGCCATTTATGACCGGCCACGCCCACTCCTCGAAATAACGACGGAAGTGATCGTTGAAAAATTGGCTGTATTTTCTATCGTCCACGATCAGTAAAACAGATCTTTGCGGAATCTTGGCGTTGTTATACATGAAATCCGACATTTGCTGCATGTTGATGGCTTGAAATCCCATATCGTGCAAGTCATTCATAAGCTTTTTGTATTGGGCAATGGAAATATCATTAATATCCATAGTGTTTGCATCTTTATTGATACCGTGGAACATGATGACCATCACAACGGTTCCCGGCGCGGAATTATTTGGGTTCCATTTGTTTTGCAGATACTGGCAGGTATCAGCGATATATGTGCGAGGGAGATCATTTGGTTTAAGAATGGGGGTTTGATAAGTTGCAGGCAATGCAGGCGGTGTGCGCGGAATAGTCTCGGTGGGGATCGGCGTTTCGGTTGGAACAGGAGTCTCAGTTGGTTGATTGATCTCAGCGAAGGCAGTTTGTATCGCTGCTGTCATTGCGAGTTGCGGGTCGGCGGTAACTGTCGCAGACTGGCAGGATGCCAATAGTACAGCGAGCAGGCCAAAGGTTAAGATAAGATGCGTTGTTTTCATGCGTTGAATTCTACCTGAAAAAAAGGGACGTCCGCCTGCGCAAACGTCCCTTCAATTACCATTCACTAATTACCGATTACTCGTCACTCCTGCCTGAAATAAAATCTTCCACTTTATCGCGGCAGATATCATCGCGGAATTGTTTGGGCGGTGTCTTGAAGAAATAAGAGGACGGCCCAATGATCGGACCTGCCAATTCTCTATCGAGCGCGATCTTGGCGCAACGCACCGCGTCGATCATCACACCGGCGGAATTGGGGCTGTCCCATACTTCGAGTTTGAGTTCCAGGTTGAGCGGAACGTTGCCGAAGGTGGTGCCTTCCATGCGGATGTAACACCACTTGCGGTCGGTCAGCCAGGGGACATGGTCGCTCGGTCCAACGTGGACATTATCCTTGCCCATATCGTAGGGAACCATGCTGGTGACAGCGTTGGTTTTGGAAATCTTTTTGCTTTCAAGACGTTCGCGCTCGAGCATGTTGAGGAAATCTGTATTGCCGCCGAAGTTGAGTTGATAGGTGCGGTCGATCTTCACGCCTCGATCTACGAACAGGCTGGTCAGGACACGATGAACAATCGTCGCCCCGACCTGGCTCTTGATGTCATCACCGAGGATGGGCAGACCCGCATCTGCAAAACGTTTGCCCCAATATTCAGACGAAGCGATGAATACCGGGATGGCATTCACGAATGCGCAGCCTGCTTCGAGCGCCTGTTCCACGTACCACTTGGTTGCCATTTCAGACCCAACTGGCAGGAAGTTAATCAGCACATCGGTTTTGGTATCTTTGAGGAGTTTGACAATATCCGCAGTTGGGCCGGGCGCTTTTGTGATAATTTCGCTCAAATATTTCCCAAGGCCGTCATGCGTCATACCGCGTACAACGGGCGCATTAAGTTTGGGAACTTCCGAGAATTTATAAGTGTTGTTAGGCTCTTCAAAAATAGCTTCTGAGAGATCCTTCCCAACCTTGTTGATATTGACATCGATCCCCAGGGTGAACTCAATATCGCGGACGTGATAATCGCCAAGCTGTGTATGCATGATGCCGGGGATGGTTTCATCCTTTTTTGCGTTCTTGTAGAACTGAACGCCCTGTACCAGGGATGATGCGCAATTCCCCACGCCAATAATGGCGACACGTACTTTTTTACCTGCCATAACTTTTTCTCCTTGATGTTTGATTGCAACTGCCTTTTATTTCCATTTTCCACTTTCTCTCAGATAGACCTGTGAAGTATAATCTTACCGTAGGTATGTGGTTTTACTATGAGCGTCGATCGAACGAAACTCCTTGCACGTCTTCTTGAAGTAACGCGTGGCCTCAGCCATATGGTGGACCTTGAGGCTTACTTGCAGTCCGTTCTCTCAGCCGCCATCGAATTAACCGAAAGCGAGACAGCCTTCTTGATGGAACATGACGAAGCGACACAGGAACTGTATTTCAGGTATGTGCCGTGGTTTCATCGCGATTCGATCAAGGATGTCAGAATCCCTGTAAATGAAAGCGCGGCTGGCTGGGTATTCCTGCATGTCAAGCCGCTCATCATCGATGACGTGAAGAATGATCCCCGTCATTATCGCAAACTTGATGAGCTGGCCGGTCTTGTCAGCCGCTCGCTTTTGGGAGTGCCTCTTATTCTGCATGGCAGGCCGCTGGGTGTATTTCAAATTTTTAACAAAAAAGGTGATTCACATTATACAGAAGAAGATGCGCTTGTGATGGAAGCGCTGGCTTCGCTTGTGGTCACTGCCATGCAAAACGATACGCTTGAAAGTAATGTTGTTTCCTCCCAGGACGAATCACGCGAACTTGATCGATTAAAAAATGAATTTATTGCGATTACCTCTCACGAACTCCGCACACCTCTTGGGTTGATCCTCGGCCATTCCACGTTTTTGCGTGAATTGGTCGGAAAGGAATATCATGAGCAGGTGGATGCGATCATCCGCAATGCGTCCAAGCTGAAGGAGATCATAGAAAGTCTTTCAAGGGTGGACAATTACCAGACAGGCGGCGCGAGCATTCGTCAGCGCAAGGTTTCAGTTGCGCGGATCATCGAAGATGTTTCCGCCTCATTTCGCGAAATTGCCACCCAAAAAGGCGTTGCCCTAAAAATCGAATTGGAACCCGGCCAGGAAATTCCAATCGATGCTGACAGCAGTAAGATCTCGATCGTGTTGAGCAATCTTGTAAAAAATGCCATCACTTTCACAAACGAAGGCGGGCGGATCACCATCCGCGGAGAACTCCAGTCTGATTACGTGAAGGTATCTGTCGAAGATAATGGCCTGGGTATTCCCACCAAAGACCTGGCACATGTATTTGACCGTTTCTATCAAGTCGAATCTCACCTTACACGCAAGCATGGCGGCATGGGCCTTGGTCTTTCCGTTGCCAAAGCAATGATTGAAATGCATGGAGGGCGCATCTGGGTCGAAAGCATGGAAGGCATGGGGAGTACGTTCACATTTCTTTTGCCAGTTAATATAAAGAAGAAAGCGCCTGACCTCGCTAATCCGTTTGTCGAGTGAAACCAATCATCCCGTCAACTGATTTGACGGGATTTTGATTCCTTTGATACACTCATAAATAAGTAGCGCGACATTTATGTCGCTTTACTTGGGCGAGGCAACATAAATGTCGCGCTACAATTCCAGGATACTTATGCAAAGCATCAATTCACAATTTGACCTCATTCGTCAATCAGCCACGGTCGCGATGGCCGACCGCATCCTCGCGCTCAAAGCCAGTGGACAAAATATCATCGGCTTGCAAGTGGGTGATCCCGATTTTGGGACTCCGCCAACTGTTGTGGATGTGGCCCTTAAAGCCATGCAGGATGGGCTGACTCATTACGGGCCCTCGCGCGGCTATCCTGACCTGAGAACTGCTGTTGCTTCCAAGCTGATTCGTGACGAAAGCGTCTTGTACGACCCTGCCTCCGAAATTTTGATTACGCATGGCGGCATCCACGCATATTATCTTGCCATGCAATCCATCCTTACGCCGGGCGATGATGTTCTAATACCTGATCCATCGTGGGCAACCCATTCCAATATGGCGATCATGCTGCGTGGAAATGTGATCCGCGTCCCTGCCCCCGCCGCCAACGGATTCATTCCAAGTTTCGACTCATGGCTGAAAGCATTGACTCCCAAGACCCATGTCATCGTCTTGAACTATCCATCCAACCCAACAGGCGCGTATCCCACGCGGGAATATTTGCAAAAACTTCAAGACTTCGCAAAAGAACATGATCTATGGATTGTCAGTGATGAAGTGTATGGAAGTTTATATTATGAAGAGAAGCCAACTTCCGCCGCGGCAGTGGATGGTGCGAAAGAAAGAACCTTGCTGGTCAATAGTTTATCCAAATCCTATGCCATGACGGGCTGGCGGGTTGGCTATCTGGCCGCACCTGAGCATATTATTGAGAACGCTTTGAAAGCGGGACAAAACTCAATCACATGTGTTGCTCCCTTCATTCAGAAAGCCGCCGCCTTCGCATTGACCGACCCTGCGATTCAAGAAGTGACAGCAAGCATGCGTGCCGCCTATGGCCGCCGCCGAGAGTTGGTGATTCGCTTGTCGCATGAATTGGAATCTGAAAAAGTAAAAGTGATTCCACCACAAGGCGCGTTTTATTTCTTCCTTGACCTGCGTCCATTGAAAATATCATCTGTTAAAATGTGTGAAAAGATTTTGGATGAAGTCGGAGTGGGACTCGTCCCCGGCTCCGCATTTGGCAAACAGGGAGAGGGATTCATCCGCATGACAATAGCAGCTTCCGATGAAGATGTAGAAGCGGGGTTTCGAAAGATCGTCGAATGGGCTGAGAGACAGTGATTAGTTGAAAGTTATCAGTGGGTGGTTGAGTAGACCGAGTGCTCTTCGAGGTCATATCGAAACCACATACAGAGGAGTTGCAATGAAAATAGCTTTTCAAGGCGAAGCAGGCGCATATAGCGAGCAAGCTGTATTCAATTATTTCGGACGAGTCGAGACTCAACCCTGTGAATCCTTCGATGCTGTATTCGATGCAGTGATTTCAAGTCAATGCGAATCGGCATTGATTCCGATTGAGAATTCATTGGCTGGAAGTATTCATCAAAATTATGACCTGCTCCTGCGTCACGATCTTCACATTGTGGGGGAGTATTTCCTGCGCGTGCAGCATTGTCTGATTGCGATGCCCGGAGTGAAAAAGGAAGATATCAAAAAAGCCATTAGTCATCCGCAGGCATTGGGACAATGCGCCGCCTATCTGAGAGGCCATGGCATCAAAGCAGAACAGGCCTACGATACGGCAGGCAGCGTGAAAATACTTAAGGAATCAGGTGATCGCAATGTGGCGGCTATTGCGTCCCGCCGCGCGGCGGAATTATATGGAATGCAAATTCTCGAAGAGGGCATTGAAGATAACCCTGAAAACTACACACGCTTTCTTGCCATTCAACACGAAGCAAAAATCCCTGAGGGCGAATCAAAAACATCGATAGTTTTTACGCTCAAGAATGTGCCGGGAGCGTTGTTCAAGGCTCTCAGTGTTTTTGCCTTGCGCGACATTGACCTGACCAAGATCGAATCACGCCCATTGCAGGGAAGTCCGTGGGAATATTTGTTTTATATCGATTTCATCGGCGCAACTCATGAAGTGCATGTTGAAAAGGCTCTTGATCATTTGAATGAATATGCTGTGATGTTGCGCGTATTGGGGTCATATCCGAGGTTTATAGAGTAGGTCAGGTTGGAGTATGCAAAATCCAAAAAGGCAGAGGCCATCTCTGGCTTTTTGGATCAATGGGAAAGTATTTGCGAGAGGAATAATTTTGTCCGTTCCTCTTTTGGAGCTTTGAATATTTCTTCGGGGGTGCCGCTTTCCACGATTTGTCCCTGGTCAAAAAAGAACATGCGATTTGCAACTGCGCGGGCGAATCCCATTTCGTGTGTGACCACGAGCATGGTCATACCCGATTTCGCCAGTTCCACCATCACATCCAGCACTTCTTTGATCATTTCAGGGTCAAGCGCAGAGGTTGGCTCGTCAAAGAGCATTATCTTGGGCTGCATGGCAAGCGCGCGCGCAATCGCAACACGCTGCTGCTGTCCGCCTGAAAGTTGGCCGGGAAATTTGTTTGCCTGTTCGGGAATGCCGACGCGCGCCAATAATTGCAAGGCAATTTCCTCGGCTTTTTGTTTCGACCATTTACGAACTTGAATGGGCGACAGGGTAATGTTCTGTATGACGGTCAGGTGCGGGAACAGGTTGAACTGCTGAAAGACCATGCCTGTTTCCATGCGCACTGCTTCAATATTCCGCACGTCATGAGTCAGTTCGATTCCATCCACCAGAATTTCCCCGCGCTGATGTTCCTCGAGGCGGTTGATGGTGCGGATAAATGTGGATTTCCCCGACCCGGAAGGACCAAAGATAACGATCACTTCGCCTTTGGCAACTTCCATGTTGATGCCTTTCAGGGCGTGAAAATTTCCATACCATTTGTGTACGTCGCGCGCGGCAATGATGGGTTGATTTAAATCATTCATAGGCAGTTCTCCTTTAACGTGTGCCCAGCCCCAGGCTTGTTTCAAGCCGCTGGCTGATATAAGACATGGCATAACTCAGAACCCAGTACAACAGGGAAACAAAAGCGTATACCTCGCGGTGTAATCCCAAAAATTCAGGCTGGGACAGCACGGTTCGGGCAATACCCAGTAAATCGAAGAGACCCACAATCGCCACCAGGGCGGTGTCTTTGAAAACCGAGATGAACTGCCCAACCAAAATGGGGATGATGAGCCGCAGGGCTTGCGGCAGGATGATAAAGATCATTGTCTTCGCGCGGCTTAAGCCGAGGGCTTGTGCCGCTTCAAATTGACCCTTGGGAATGGCTTGCAATCCGCCGCGCACATTTTCTGCAAGATATGCCGCGCTGAACAGCGTCATCCCCACCATGGCGCGCAGGACACGGTCAACGGTTAGGTTTGCGGGCAGAAAGAGCGGTAGCATTAATTGCGCCATGAATAGGATGGTAATCAGCGGCACGCCGCGTACCAATTCAATATAGCCAATGCTAAACCAGCGGATTATGGGTAATTCGGAGCGGCGCCCGAGCGCAAGAAATAAGCCCAGCGGAAAAGAGAAGATATTCGCGACCACAGTCAGCAGGAAGGTTAGCAGTAAACCGCCCCACAGATTTGTTCCGACAATAGCCATTACGCCTGCGCCGTCAGTCTCGGTAAAACCGCGCGTCAGCAGGACAATAATTGGCAGGGATATTATCCAGCCGATCACTACGGTTTTTTTCAGCGCCTCAGGGCTGGAGTAACCCAGTCCCCAGCCGATTACCCCTGTGGCAGTTAAGAAGATCAGCCATCGGCGCGTATCACTCTCAAAAGGAAGGAATGCCAAAAAAAGCGGGAAAGCCAAAACGAGCATGGCGGGGACGTAGGAGTGCCTGTCCCAGATTGCGAGTGAGTTTCCTGTGAGGAATAGGAGAAAGCCAAGCCCAACCCACAGCCGCCCAGCCTGCTCCAGTGGAAATTGCCCGATCATAAGCAAACGCAGATTGGCAGCGATGACATCCCATTCGGCGATTGTAAAAATCCAAACCAGCAAACTTTTGACAGCCCAGTAGATCAGAAGTAAAGCGGCGACCGTCAACAGGCTGTCTGACCAGGTGCCGAACAGGTTGTTGCGTAACCAGCGCAGGCTGCCGAAGCGTTCGGTTAGTGGAGGAAGAACTGTGTTTGATTGATTCATTTCAACGCTCCACCAATTTTATTTTGTTGTTGTACCAATTCATGAAAGCGGATGTGACGAGGCTGAAGGTAAGGTAAGTTAACATGACCACTGTGATCATTTCAACGGCGCGCCCGCTCTGGTTGATGATCGTGCTGGATACATAAAACATATCGGGATAACCAATGGCAACCGCCAGGGATGAGTTTTTTGTGAGGTTTAGGTATTGACTGGTAAGCGGCGGGACGATGACGCGCATGGCTTGTGGAAATACCACCAACCTGAGGGTTTGAAATCCATTCAGTCCGAGAGCGCGTGCCGCTTCGACCTGCCCATGTGAGACAGCCAGAATGCCCGCGCGCACAACTTCGCCAATAAATGCGGCTGTGTACAAAACAAGCCCGGAGGTCAGCGCCATGAGTTCGGGGGAGAAAATTTTTCCGCCTGAGAGGTTTAACCCTTTGACAAAAGGCAGGCTTAGTTCAAGGGGTTTGACAGGCAGGACAACCCAGCCAATCGCCGCGACGGCAAGAAATGTGAGCATTGACCAGAGGCTGATGAGCGGCGCGCGTCCCGTTCGAGATGCGTAGGCGCGCAAGGCGAAGAAAACGCCAACAGCGAGGATTACGCCTGAGAGCAGGATCAGTTGAAAGGTCGGGAAAGAGGCGGTTGGCAGTCCCCATGGAATTCCAATGCCGCGATTAGTCCAGTAGATTGAATCGAACCAGATAATGGCTTGTTTGATCCTGGGTAATTTCAAGAATAGACCCCGATACCAGAAGATCAAGAACACCAGCAAAGACAGGTTGCGCATGATTTCCAAATAGAGAGCCGCCAGGCGGTTAATGAGGAAGTTTTTGGAAAGGCGGGCAACCCCCAAGAGTGTGCCTAAAATTGTGGAGAAGAATATTCCTATACTGCTGACCAGCAGGGTATTGAGCAAGCCGACCGTGTATGCCTGCAAGTAGGTGGAACTGCGGCTGTATGCGATGGACATTTC
>JBBSCM010000158.1:0-9080 GCA_038250295.1 Anaerolineales bacterium
ACGGGTGAGCGGGGTGGCATAGATGGGCACATTGATCTGGTCGATCACGTGCTGGATCGCGCCGATGTGGTCTTCATGCCCGTGTGTGATGATCAGCGCGCGCACCTGACCTGCTCTTTTGGTTAAATATTCAAAATCGGGGATGATGTAATCCACCCCCAGCATGTCATTTTGCGGGAACATGATTCCTGCATCAACAACGATGATGTCGCCTCCAAACTCGTAGGCCATCATGTTCTTTCCCACTTCGCCCAAGCCCCCGAGCGGGATAATTCTTAACTTGTTTTTCTTACTCATGTTTTTTTGTTTTCCTTTTATAACTTAAAATATAATTTTGACCGCCATTGGCGGGTAAGGTCAGTTTTGCGCGGTGCTAAATTTGCTCGGCATAAAAAAAGACCCCTGCCGACTTGCTCGCGAGGGGAAGGTTCGTGCCACGTTGCGATTGTTCTCAAAACAAACTGCCGACAGTGCGACAGTGAAAGTCAACTTAATTAAGGTGAGTATAGCAGGGCAGGGGAGATTTGTCAAAGTGGGTATTCTCTTCATCTTCAAATTGACATCCATGACTGCCTAATGTAAACTCACCTAATGGACATTGACCTCGACCTTTATCGCCACGAAATCCGTGTTTCGTCAGACCCGCAGGGGCTTGTTCGTCTTTCCGCAATTGATGTTTCGCCTGAGCTTCCGAAACGCACCCTCGTTTTTATCCACGGCTTCGGCGGCAAGGCGGAGCAGTGGGGATATCAATTGCAAAAGTTCGCGTTGGATAACCGCGTCATTGCATTGGACTTGCGCGGACATGGTCTCTCCGATAAACCGATCTCAGGCTATGACATGCCCCGCATCCAACTGGATCTCGAAGCTGCTCTGACCCAGTTGAAAGTATCCGTGCCTTTTGTTTTGATCGGCCACTCCTTTGGCGGCGCAATTATCACAGACTATGCCCTTAATCACCCCGAACATATTGAAAAACTTATCATCATTGCCACAGCAGGCGAGTTTAAACTCAAACCTCTCTTCAAATTTGTATTAAACCTTCCAGGCTCGGTATTGCGCGTGATGGGAATCTTTACCCGCAAATGGCTTCACGCTCCGCCGCATGTGCTCAGGCAATTTTATTTGAACAATCTTTCCAAATGGGTGGGCTGGGATAAATTTGCGAAATTACAAGTGCCAACCATGATCATTCGCGGACATCGTGACCTCGTCTTTGATCGACCTCTGTTCGAGAAAGTAGCCGGGTCCATTGCGGGCGGGGAAGATGTCGATATCGGCGCATCAGGTCACATGGTCATGTTGGAACGCAGAGAAGCAGTGGATCGTGCGATCGCGCGTTTCCTCAAAGGCGAGTCGCAAAAATCCTGGCGTGACTCATCTTTTATTGCCTCCAAAACATCGCGTGATGAATTAAAGAACGAACGCGCGTGGTTGAAAAATTATGAAGACGGCGTGCCATACACAGTGGACGTGCCGCGCATTCCCGCGCATCATTTATTGCGTTCGTCAGTAAGGCGTTTCCCAAATCGCCCCGCTGTTTATTTTGAAGGCGCAAAGCTCACATATCGAAAGCTGAATCATGAAGCGAATCGATTCGCCAATGCATTGCTCGCGCAGGGACTTGGCAAAGGCGCGCGAGTTGTTTTGCTTTTACCCAATGTGCCGCAAATGGTGGTCGGTTTTTACGGAGCATTGAAAGCCGGTGTGACAGTCGTATTGATCCCGCCGATGACCGAGCCGGAAGAACTTGCGCGTCAGGTAAAAAATGCCGATGCGAGTATGCTGGTCACGCTTTCCATTTGGTCTGGGTTGGCAAAACAAATTCAGCAAGAGTCGGGTGTGCCGCATATTGTGTTGACTGACGGCGCTGATTATCTTGCGCTTCCAAAACACTTGATCTCTCAATGGCGTAATCGCGGACTTACTTTGCCAAACGCCCTGCGCTGGCGAAGATGGCTTTCTGCGCAAAGCGACAAATCACCAACCGTTGAAGTGCAGCCCGATGACCTTGCGGTGATTCAATTCACAGGCGGCACGACCGCACAATCCAAAGGTGTGATGCTCTCGCACCGCAATCTTGTTGCGAATGCTTTACAGACACGTCATTGGCTTCCACAAGCCGAAGAAGGCAGGGAAAGATTTTTATGCGTGGTGCCGTTCTTCCATAGTTATGGCATGACCGCTGCCTTGAACGTGCCTGTATCTTTGGGCGCGGCTTTGATCTTGAAGACACAATTTCAAACCCTGGATGTGTTGAAGGCCATCAAACGTTATAAGCCCACTATTTTTCCTGGTTCGCCGAACATGTATGTTGCCATCAATAATTTTCGCGGTGTTCGAAAATACGGTATTAGTTCCATCAAGGCTTGTATCAGTGGCTCCGCTCCGTTGCCGGTGGAAGTGCAGGAATCTTTTGAGAAACTTACCAAAGGAAAATTGGTGGAAGGCTATGGGCTGACTGAGGCCTCTCCGATCACGCATGCCAACCCGTTGGGGAAGAATCGCAAAGTGGGCAGTATTGGCGTGCCGTTACCGTCTACGCAGGCCGCAGTTGTCGACCTCAAATCAGGCCGCAAAGAAGTTGAGCCTGGTCAGATCGGTGAACTGGCAGTACGCGGCCCGCAGGTGATGATGGGATACTGGAAGGATGAAGCCGCCACCAAATCCGTGTTGATGGATGACGGCTGGCTGCTGACAGGCGATGTGGCGCAAATGGATGAAGACGGTTATTTCCGCATCATCGCTCGCAAAGCCGACATGTGGTATCCCGATAAACCTGGCAAGCCCGCCTTCCCGCGTGATGTCGAAGAAGTGATCTACGAAATCCCGCAAGTTAAGGAAGTAGTTGTCGTTGCAGTGGCAGGACACCCGTTTGCATTTGTGATCGCAGGCAGGGAAAAACCAAGCGCCGAATCGGTCATGGCATATTGCAAGAGGCGTTTACCTCCATCCCTTGTCCCGCGCTTCGTGATTTTTATGGATGACTTTCCAAGAACATTTATAGGAAAAGTTTTAAGAAGAGAGCTGGCAAAGAGATATGGAAACCGAATTGCAAGTGAATGAATTTCACACCATACAATTGAATAGCCCGAAAGTGAATTATGTACAACAAGGCACGGGTGCGCCCGTGATCCTCACGCATGGACTGGCCGCCTCGCTTCACGATTGGGATGATCTTCTGCCTGTGCTTGCCACATCGGGTTATGCAGGATATGCCCTTGACCTGCTCGGCCATGGCGAAAGTTATAAGCCCACCGACCGCTCTGAATACAGCGTTGAAACGCTATTCGATCATTTTTCTGAGTGGATCAATTCACTTCAGATTAACGAGCCAATGACCTTGATCGGTCATTCACTTGGCGGAGCTTTATCTTTATTGTATACGCTGCGCTACCCTGAGCGCGTGAATGCGTTGGTGCTGGTCAATCCATTTTATGATGTCAAACAATTGTCGCCCGTGATACGATCTTCCTTTCTTCGGCGATTGTTGAGCGCCCATATTGCTGACCTGGCACCGTACTGGCTGTTTCGTCTATTTGTGGATATGACCAGCTTTAACTTTTATGCCGGTCATCACGAACCTCACATATTGCCTGAACATATTCGATATCAAACTGCGCTGGATTTTAAACGCGCATCTTCAGGGATTTACAACATTGTGCATACGCTTCGAGATCTGCTGCCAGACCTGCCGCGCATCCAACAGCCGACCCTGCTCATTTGGGGCAAACGTGACCAAACCCTTTCGCCTGTTTCGTTCCCCGGTATCCGTAAATTACTTCCGAATGTGACCGCCTTCCATACCATGCCCATTTGCGGACACGTGCCGCATCAATGCCATCCTGAGATATTTAATCCGCACGTGATGAAGTTTTTAAGAGACCTGCGTCCTGAGCGGAGTGATGAGCGGTAGCGAGGAAAGCAGTCAAAGGACAATTTGATATGAATAAATACTTTGAAATTCCATCCTTCGATTACGCCGCAAAAAAACGCGGCTCCGCTCAGGTCGAAGAGTAACCGTTCGATTTACAACCTACCAACCATCCGCGCGTATAACAATCTCCAGAATAATTTTCTCCAAACTTTAACTGCAATTACGCGCTCATCCTTCGTGATCGGATGGGCGCTATATGTTTCCTGTAAATAAAGGTCGGTGAGAAGTTTGATCTCATCTGGCGCAGGGATTAACAAAGGATACCCAGTTCTGATCTGTCTCCTTAATTTTTCCGCAAAGATCGATGGAGTTTCGTTTAGCGGTGCATCCTTATATATTTTTTTGCCATGATAAAAGATATATTCATAAATTGAGCCAATGGTTTTGTGGGATTTCAATAATCCCTGTGTGTGCAGAAACCATGAACTGGAAAATATGATCATAAACACAAACCCGATGATAAGAGGCAAGAAGTCGGTCTTTGGGAAGAAACCGCTCTTCGCGTAGTCAGTACCTCTATGTTTGGATGTTATTGGGAATGGAGGAATCGATGAAGTGTTCTCTCGTTGTAATTCATCTGGAAGCGTGATTTCCAATTGACTTGCAGTCGGCTCAAATTCGATCCAGCCTATTCCTGTAAAGTAAATCTCCACCCAGCTATGAGCGTCCGCTTCACGGATGCTGTACTCAGCTTTGACAGGGTCATAGTCACCGTTTGCGTAGCCGATCACCAGCTTCGCAGGCAAGCCGACCGCACGCGCCATCACGATCATGGATGTTGCATAATAATCGCAGTAGCCAGTTTTCAGGTCAAAGAGAAAATAATCAGCCACATCCCGACCTGGCGGGGGAGGCCTGACTTCCAAGGAATAAGGAAAGGTGCGTAGATAGGCTTCTATCGCCCTTGCCTTGTCGTAGGGATTGGTTATGTTTGCTGTAAGCTGCCGAGCCAGGTCAGGCACGCGCCGCGGAATAGAATCGGGCAGCGATAAATATTTCGCCCTAATCTCGCGTGGATAGACTTGTGACGAATTACGAAGTTGATTGGCGCTGACGAGGGGCACAAGCGAATCAGCCTGATAACTTTGTTGTTCCATGGTCGCACCGAGCATGTCTGTGGAAATGGATTGCGGTGAAACACGCCAATTCGCATTGAACGGCTGGTCTGCAGTGACAAGTGAGCCTGTCCAATAGATGCGATCATCCTGTGTAAAAGCCTTTTCCACTCGCTGATGGATGATCTTGTATTGACTGCTGCTGGTTGGGAGCAAAGTCTCATTCGCCGAGTAGGCATGGCTTTCCACAGGTGATGTTCCCCAACCCTGCCCGTTGTAAATATCATACGTCAGCCAGCGCCAGTAGTGACGAGGTACTGCCTCTTTGATAATGGCATTCTCAGTGGCCGCGAGTTCCCCGGTCTTTACCGTGAACACAACCGTTTGGGAAAGCGTTGGGCTTAATCCAATAAGATGTTGAAGCGGTAAACCAAAGGAGCCAGGGTTCACGTAGATCTGCTCCAGTTTTCTGTCCAGACCGAGCGCTTTGCCGAGATCGTCCCTTTTCACGAGTCTTTTTGCAACTTCATTGATGGAGATGGATGGCATAAGACCTGCGACAATGGTGAGCGCAATGGATAGGATAAAAATAGCGGTGTAAGTTTCCACTGCTGTCTTTTTGCTGTTCTCCGTTTTTTCAGAAACGATATTCCATTTTTGGTTTACGCCTATCAGCAGAAGCAGAGCAAAGACTGCAAACAACAAAGAGAAGATATTCCTGCCTGTATATTGCAAAATATAAGTATGTAAAATAAGGGCTGGCGCCAGCGCAGATAAAGGTTGGCTGCGTCTGCTGGTGGACCAGCCTGCCCAGGCGGCGAGCGGCAGCAGCGGCAGATCCCAGATCAACTCACGTACCGATGGGTGTTTAACCGATGCGTTGATTAATAGTGAGATCAGCTTGCCCGCTCTCGTTATGACCTCCGTATATTGCAATTGAAATATGGATGTATCTGGAAATGGTATTTCGAGATTTCCCCTTGAAAATATCCAGCGGATGTATTCCCATTCAAATTGTGGGATCAACCGAATGATGACTCGGGTCGGTTCCACTAATTTTGCGGTTTCAATGAACGCAAGCAGTAATCCACTGATAATGACAATACTCCATGCGCGGCGCATTGACCATGTGCTGAAACCAAACACATAACCAAGCGTCACTGCGAATGCGGCAACGGGAAAGAAAGCCGCATCCTGCACATCGTCCACGCCTTCCTTAATCCCCGCGATAAGCGCACTCATTGCGATGAGCAGAATGAGCCATGATAAGAACGAACGTAGGGTGAAGAGTCTTTTCATGTTAATTGAGTTTCTTCGTCCTGAGCGGAGCCGCACGTTCTTGTTCGTGTGCGGTGCAGTCGAAGGACAGCGAAGCAACAAAAGTCAATATCGTTATCAACCTGTCCTTCGACTGCGCTCCTTGAAGCCTGTCCTGAGCCTGTCGAAGGGAACATTCGTCGCTCCGCTCAGGACGAGGATATCGGCACGATCTCACCAGTGGGCGTGGAACGCCACGTCCAGTGGACTTGTTTATTGGCGGGCGCTTTGGGTAACTCGATCAGGCCGCGTGGAATGATGTGATATTGGATATTATGTTGATTCAAATTAGCAGCGACATTTTCTGCGGAGACCTCTCCGCCAAAAGTGGATGCGTCTAATAGAAAGACAGTCGGAATGATATTGCGCGTGGATAATGGCAGAAGTGTTTTGAGCCAGCCAGGTTTTGTGGAAGCAGTGACAATCAGCAGGCTGTGATGTTTGCCGAGTGAAGGTCCTGTTCGCTCAAGAACTGTGCTTAATCCAAGCTCACCTGGTTTGGCAACGGCGAGCGCCTGCATGATCTCCCATCTTTGGCCATCACCTTTTTTAGGAGCGAGCCAGGTTAACTCTGCTGCGCTGTTAATCAGCCCGACAGATTTACGCGAACGCAGCCCTTTATCTGCAAGTGATGCGGCGAGCGTGACACTTTGCTCTTCGATGGAGTCCCAGCCTGTGCCGCGCATGTTACGCTGATCGAGGTCAAGCAATATCCACCAATCACCTTCTGGCGCGCTTTCCATCAAACGCACAAATACTTTATTGGTGCGCGCTGTTGTGGGCCAGTGGATCAAGCGTCTGCTGTCGCCGTATGCATATTCGCGCACAGTGGATGCATGGATCGTTTGCTCAGGGGCATTGCGCCGCGGTTGACCATCACCGAAGGAGCCAGATGGCGCGATAAAGAGTTCGGGTAGAGATGCTATTTGGGGCAAGACCAGCATCGAGGTCCGTTGTGAAGCGTGGATGCTGACTTCAAATATTCCAAAGGGATCGCCTGTCAAAATATTTGCATCGCCGAGGTAAAAGAATCCGCGTTGATTGCAGTCCGCGGTCAGTGTCCATTGTTCGAAAAAACCTGCGCTGATGCTGGTTGATCTATTTGCGCTATATTCTGGAAGTGTGGATTGGTCGTTGAATTGAACCCATGATGCGGGGAATAATGATGTGTTGGATAAAGTGATGCGTTCCTCTATTTGACCTCCGACACGCACCCATCCCAAACGAGTCTCACGCCGCAAGTGCAGGCTGCTCCCGAGCGACCGCGCCCATAGATACGCGCTGACAAATATGCCCGCGAATGCAACAAGTAAAACAGTCCATGCGCGGGATGGATTGATGAGCTGCAAGCCGAATAGAAATGCGATCAAGATGGGGAGGATCGGTTGGCGTAAATGCATGCGAGTCATTGAATGATTATAACTTTGGATGTATTATCGCGAACCACCGTGGGTAACTGTTTTTTTTATTTTATACATGTCATTGCGAGGGCTGGTGGTCGAGTAAGGCGAGTGTTCTTCTCGCCTGTATCGAGACCCAGCCCGAAGCAATCTCCAACTAATTGAGGAGATTGCTCACCGCATGATTTGCCAAGCAAATCACGTACGGCGCAAGTGTCGTCGGGAAGAGCACCCTCCTCGCAATGACGGGGAGTTTCCAAACTTAAAAAATCAGATCTGGCGATATTTTAAGGATTGCATCACCATATCGGCCTCTTGCAAATGTTTTTGGTTGGTGCTAAAATGCCGTCCACATTAGCCATATATACGGGGATGCAGCGCAGTAACGCCCATATCTGGCTCTAACATTTGTTCTAATAATGGAGAGACTTTAATGCGTTGTCCGTATTGCAAACACCATGATTCCAAGGTGCTGGATACTTCTCACGATAGTCACGGAGGGATTCGCCGCCGCCGTGAGTGTTTGAAATGCAGGCAGAGATTTAGCAGCTATGAAAGACCGATATTGGCCACACCCCTTATTATCAAACAGGATGGCGCGCGCGAAGAGTTTGACCGCGAGAAGATGGCGCGCGGCATTCGCATTTCCTGCGCAAAGAGACCCGTCTCTGCAGCGGACATCGAACGCATGATCGGACAGGTGGAGACCCAATTGCAAAAACTTGGCAAGGCCGAGGTTTCTTCGCGTGTGGTCGGTGACCTGGTGATGACTACGCTCAAGGAAGTGGACCAGATTGCCTATATTCGTTATGCCATTGTGTATTTGGGTCTCGATGACCTGCAATCCATTCGCACTGAAATAGATCAGTTACTGGAAGATTAATACCAGGCAAAGGCCTCTCCGTATTGGCGGAGGGTGTCTTTGCCTTTTTGTTTCCAATATATTCGGAGTGCGGACTTCAGTCCGCATAATTGGCAGGCTGAAGTCTGCGCTCCGCTAACAATAATTTTTATAGGAGAGTATCAAATGGTTACGAAATCTGCTGAACCGAAAGTAAAGAACGGCCTGCTGCCCACTCCACCCATGGCAAAGGGACTGCCGAAAGGCCAGTTGACCGATAACGCCCGTCAGGTGTTGATGAAGCGTTATGTGCGCCGCGGTGACGATGGCAAGCCCGCCGAGAATGTCGAGGAGATGTTCTGGCGCGTGGCTTATCACGTTGCGAAGGTCGAAGAAGAATGGGGCGCGGATGTGGAACAGCGCACGGTTGAGTATTACCATTTACTTTCCAGCAGGAAGTTTTTTCCGAATTCTCCAACATTTACAGGCGCAGGGACTCTGCTCGGGCAGCTTGCTGCATGCTTTGTACT
>JBBSCM010000159.1:0-9022 GCA_038250295.1 Anaerolineales bacterium
CCGAAGGGTTGTTACGAGTGGTTTGAGCGTCTGAAAGCAACCTTCGGGACGTTTTTTCTAATTACCGATAACGTCTATTGTATGGCGGTGATCGCGGCGCCAAACAAGACATAGCCGCCTGGTTAAAATCATCCTGCGCGGTGATGCTGGATTTTAGTGAGATACAAACTCTGGCAATGATTCTCAACAAGGCGCAGGCAATCAACCTTTGACTTTGTATATGTGCAGGTAATAAAAGGCCTCATAAGTTTTCCTGGCAAAACTAACAAGGCCTTGACTGACGAAACATAAAAAAGCAGGAGACTTCATATATAATTTGAAAAACATTGAAGTTCAAACCTAAATCGAGTAGACTGATAAAGAGGCTTGGTTCTAATGTTCCAGTTAACAAATAATCTGAGTGCGATTTTATTAATAACTACTTTATTAAACTCCTTTACCACTTACATCAGCTGGCAAAGGAGAAAAAACAAGGGGGGACTGTATATTGCGCTGGCAATGCTGGGAATCGCTTTTTGGACGCTGTCGGCCGGGGTAAATTATGCGGCTGTCCCAATTCCATTAAAGGTCTTTTTTGCAAAACTGGAATACTCATTTTATACAACCACCTTCACTTTCCTTGCGATGTTTGCGCTGGCTTATGCAGGTTATGATGATTGGCTGAAGAAAAAGCCAGTTAAAGCATTTTTTTGGGTCATCCCGATTTCCAATATCCTATTAGCTTGGACCAATGATTGGCATGGATTGCTTTGGAAGAGCTTCACTAGAAGTGAATTTGGTAATAATACGATCATCTTTGGGCATGGAACGGGATACTATTGGTCCACCATTACTGCATTCCTGTTGATATTGATCATTATTCTATCTTTATGGCAGGCAGCACAGACGGATGAGGAATTGTCACGAAAGCAAGCCCGCTTGCTTTTTATTGCCAGCCCGCTGGCTGTGGTAAGCAATGTGATCTATTTACTGGGAAGTCAGAGACTCAAAGGAGTGGATTGGGCTCCTATCATCTGCTCTGTTATGTGTATCATATTTATACTGGTTTTATACGGCACGCGCCTTCTGGACCTTGTTCCCATTGCCCGATATACAATGATCGAGCAGATGAGCGATGGTGTCTTGGTATTGGATGAAAATAATCGCATGGTAGATTTCAACCTGGCTGCGGAGGAAATTTTTGAAATCAATCAGAATCACCTGGGAAAACAAATCAAAGTTGTCATGGAGCGTTGGCCTGAAATTATTGATCTTTTTTCATACGAGTCTAATAAATCATCTCAAGTGACAATCATACATGACGATAAAACAAAAGTGTTTGACACGCATTTGACCATATTTACAGACAACCTAGGAAATCAATATGGCAAATTGATTATGTTCAGCGATGTTACAAAACACCATCAAACCGAGCAGACTTTGGAACAACGTTTATTTGATATCCAAGAACTGAACAAGAACCTTCAGGAGTCCCAGGCACAAGTCGTGGCACAGCAACGCAGGCTGGCAAAATTGGAAGAGCGGAAACGCCTCGGACGCGATATGCATGATTCCGTCAATCAATCCATCCATAGTTTAATGTTGTTCTCTGAAACGTTGATCGCGCTGCTTAAGAAAGATCGGGTCAATAAAGCGATATCGGTGGCTGAACAAATACAGGAAAGTGGGCAGCGGGCGCTTATGGAAATTCGCCTGCTGCTGTTCGAGACCCAATCCGAAAAGGCGGATGAGACCAGAGACCTTATTGTTGCTTTGCGAGAGCGTTTTAGTTTCGTCGAGAACCGTGTTGGGGTACAGTCGGATATCATCCTGGATGGCGCATTGGCAGACATTCCGTCAGAGTGGAACGAAAACCTGTTTTGGATTACGATTGAGGCATTGAATAATGCGCTCAAACATGCTCAGACGAACAAGATTAAAGTATTTTTCCGTTGCAGCGGTAGTCGCCTTGAAGTGGAAATCGTTGACAACGGCATAGGTTTCGACCCCACCCTTTCGAATGTCGGAGGTATGGGCATGCGCACGATGCGCGAACGAGCGGAATTACTTGGAGGTCAATTATCCGTTACATCTTCAAGAGGAAATGGAACGAGTGTGTTATTCCGTGCTGAAATAAAGGACTAGTATGAATAAAATAAAAATCCTGATCGTTGATGATCACCCTATGATGCGCGAGGCCCTGCAAACAGCTTTTGAGGGTGAAGAGGATATTGAGATGATTGGCGAGGCACCCGATGCGATCAAAGCACTCAAAATGCTCGAAACTCTCAAGCCGGATGTCATTATGATGGACATGCTTCTGCCTGAAATGAGCGGATTGGAAGCGATTGAAAAGATCATTGAAGCTAATCCAGAGGCAAAGATCCTTGTCCTTTCCAGTATGGAAGATGAGGAACGGATTGTATCTGCCATTCAAGCAGGCGCATTGGGATATTTCCCAAAAACAGCATCGAGAATGTATTTGTTGGAGGCTATTCGTAGAGTTGCGGATGGAGTCCCGTATATGCCGGCAGGCATTACCTTGAAATTGTTCCAGGGATTACGCAGGATAAAATCGTTGCAGCCTACCAATGACCTGCAGCTCCCCCTTACGACCCGGCAACAGGAAATTCTCTCGTTACTATCAGAGGGGCACTCAGATGATGAGATCGGCAGACTTCTGCATTTGGAGAAGTCGACTGTGCGAGCGCATGTCCATCATATTCTGCAGCGGCTGGGATTGAAAAACCGCGTACAAGCAGTAGCTTACGCCAATCAGCGCTTGAAAAACGACTAATTGCGTAGTGCTATGTTATGTACGAACGAATAAAGGCCCTATTTACGGGGCTTTTTTGTTTAAGTCTCGCTTAAACAAAATTTACACAACAATCCAACACCTCATGGATGTGATAAACGAGCAATCCAGATAAGATTTGAACCAACAAATACTATCGCAGTAAATGTTCAGCATATCATCATATAAACATCTATTATTCAATTATTTTAAGAGACAACAAAATGAATCGAAAAATTTCAATCAGAAAGAACGAAAGAGGTCAAGGACTTGTGGAATATGCGCTCCTTGCTACTCTGATTGCCATACCATTAATCGCCGTATTTTCGGCCTACGGCCCCGAGATCAAAGTTTTTGCTGGCCGTCTCTTTGAGGCAACATCCGGCGGTTTTAGTGTTCATAATGGGGAAGTAACAATTCCAGGTCTAAGCCCTTCACTCACTCCAATCACATCACTCACTTCAGTCGCATCACCAGTTCCACCTGCATCACCAGTTACACTTGCATCATTGACTCCGATCGCATCATTCACGCCAGCTGCATCATTCACGCCAGCCGCATCATCGACTCCAACTGCTACTCCCGTCGGTACATGGATAACTTGCGCGAACGAAGGTGGTTTTTGTAGTTTTAGCGGAACAGCCCAAGTTCGATATGGGGCAGGCGACAGTTGGGTTACCCAAACCCACGTAGATGGCGTCTCTTGCACTAATGCTGTTTTTGGTGATCCTATTTGGGGAGTTGCAAAAACCTGTCAGTTTTTTCAACTTGGCGCACCAACTCTAACCGCCACACCAACTCTAACCGCCACATCGACTCTAACCGCCACACCGACTCTAACCGCCACACCAACTCCAACTGCCACTCCCATAGGTATATGGACAACTTGCGCGAACGAAAACGGATTTTGCAGTTTTAGCGGAACAGAACAAGTTCGATATGGAGCAAACGGGATTTGGCTTACCCAAACCCACACAGATGGGGTTTCTTGCACTAATGCGGTTTTTGGTGATCCCATTTCGGGAGTTGCAAAAACCTGTCAGGTTTATCAAATCACCCTATTCACTCCAGTCGCCCCACCCACTTCAACTGCACTCGCCTGTACTTCAGGAAGCGCTTATGTTGCAAGTAGGACCGCATGCTCCGCGTTGAGTGCAAGTAACAATTGTACAATTTATACATACAATAGATGGAGCGACTTATGTACCTGGCCTTAAAGGTAAAACTATAATTACTCACACTCGGCGTGAAACTCTTTCACGCCGCAATATGATTGAAAATTCTGCTCATTGCCCAAGCCGCTGTTTAATCCAGCGGCTTGGTTTTTATCTTCAAATAGCTTCCCGCCAACGCGTCTGAGTAGTAATAACGAATTCCGACCACTCTTGGTATAATTCCCAGCCTATGAAATACCACATCTGGACCGAAGGATGCCAAATGAACGTAGCCGACTCACAGCGGGTTGGCTCTTCACTAGAGCATCTTGGCTATACGCTTACTGAAACCATCGAAGAAGCCGATGTTATCGTTTTAAATACCTGTGTCGTGCGCCAGTCTGCCGAGGATAAAGCCATGGGGCGCGTTACCTCGCTTGCCCCTCTTAAGAAGAAGAACCCGAATCTTGTCATCAACCTGATGGGCTGTATGGTCGGCGTGCGCGGCGCGGAGAAATTGCGTGCGAAACTTCCCTTTGTAGATGTCTTCTCCCCGCCCTCTGACCCCGGCCCCTTGATCTCACATCTCACCCAGGGCGAAGTTCAATCTCTCGAAAATTCTGAAACCACGCGCCGCTTCCTGATGATGGATGAAGAACTCATCCTCCCCATCGCTGAGCAGGGCAAACTGGTTAGCGCGCATGTGCCGATTGTCTACGGTTGTTCACACGCCTGCACCTTCTGCATCATCCCCTCCAAGCGCGGCGGCGAGCGTTCTCGTCCTGTGGGCGATATTGTTGGTGAAGTCCGCTCGCTGGCTCGGCAAGGCGTAAAAGAAGTGACCCTGCTCGGTCAGATCGTGGATCGCTACGGCAAGGATATCCCCGACGGTCCTAATCTCGCAGCGCTTTTGCGCGTTCTACACGAAGTGGAAGGTATTGAACGCATCCGTTTCTTAACCTCACACCCCAATTATTTTGACGATGATCTCATCCAGGCTATCGCCGAACTTCCACGCGTGATGCCTCATATTGAACTGCCCATTCAGGCTGGTGATGATGAAGTGCTTTTCAATATGAAACGCGGATACACACAACAAGAATATCGTGACCTCCTTGCAAAGATCCGCTCGCAAATTCCTGATTGTTCCATTGCGACAGATATTATCGTTGGATTCCCCGGCGAGACCGAGGAACAGTTCATGGAGACATACCGCGTCTTATCGGACCTGAAACTGGATGTGGCGCATCTGGCACGCTACTCCCTGCGAGAGGGCACCGTCGCCACCCGCCGCATGGACGATAACGTCCCCGAAGAAGACAAACTCCGCCGCCTGCACATGCTAGACGATTTACAGGAGCAGATCGTTGCTGAGATCAATAAAAAATATCTCGGCGAAACTGTGGAAGTCTTGTTCGAAGATAAGGTCAAAGACCGCTGGCGTGGACGCACCCCCACCAACAAGATCGTCTTCGTTGAATCTGAGGACGATCTGCGCGGTAAAGTCATCCCCGTCACCGTCACATGGACGGGGCCATGGTCCATGCAGGCAGTATTGTTAAAGCAACCTGCTTTAATTTCAATATAAATATATGCAGGGACACGGCGTCGCCGTGTCCCTGCAGTTTTTGGGGTTTATAATTCCTCTCACATGTCCCTCAATGAACTCTTAACAACCTTTGCCGACAATATCCTTCCCATACTTCTTGTCAGCGGCGCAGGATTCATTCTTGGCAAACTCCTCACTGTGGATTCACGCTCGATTGGGCGTGTGGTCTTTTATGTGTTCAGCCCGTTGCTTGTTTTTGACCTGATGATAAAAAGCGAATTAAACCTGGGGCAGGCGTTTACCACTGTAGCATATACGGCTTCTGTCATCGCAACGATGGGATTACTGGCTTTCATGCTCGCTAAATTATTTCGACTGGAAAGGCCGCACTTGCTTGCAGTCATTCTTACCGTGGCATTCGGCAACACAGGCAACTATGGATTGCCGCTGGTCAAGTTTGCATTTGGCGATGATGCGTTGGCAGTTGCATCCATATTCTATGTGACAACCACCATTCTCTTTAACACGGTTGGTGTGGTAATCGCATCCATCGGCCACATGGATTTAAAATCTGCGGTGCTTGGGCTGTTCAAACTGCCGAGTATTTATGGAGTAGCATTGGCCGTCATTATCAAAACGTTGGGATTCCAACTTCCTTTGCCTATTTCTCGTACAATTGAGATTGCCGCAAATGGTGCGATCCCGGTAATGCTCATTTTGCTGGGGCTGGAGTTAACCCGCATCCAATGGTCACATAACTTCCGCGCGCTGGGGCTGGGAGTGTTTGCAAAGCTTTTGCTCGGCCCACTGGTCGGATTATTGCTGGCGAGCTTGTTTGGTTTGCAGCACACAGTACAGCAGGGAAATGTGCTGGAAGCCGCCATGCCCGCCGCGGTGGCAACCACCGTTGTGGCCACCGAGTATAAACTGGAACCTGCGCTTGTCACCGCCATTGTTTTCCTTGGCACCGCATTGAGTCCGCTTACACTTACGCCATTGATCGTTTATTTAGCGAGGTAATGAAATGTCACATCTAAGCAGGTTTGTTTTTAAAGTAGTTACGATCCTCTTGATGGTCGTATTAATTTCATTGAACACCCACCAGGTTCAGGGCCAGGAGGGAATCGTGGTGGAAAATCCTGAGGTAACGGTTGACTTTGGCAGGTCAATCACATTCACAGCAAAGATCAAATCTTCGATCCCCATCAAACAAGCTTCCATTCTCTTTCGCGGCGTGAACGAAGAAGTTACTCGTGTAGAAACTTTGCAGGTGGCAGAGGATGGTGCAGTGAATTTTATTTATGATGCTTCGCTGAATGTGTTTCCGCCGTTCAGTTCGATCGTGTATTGGTTTCAAGCCACGCTTACGGATGACAAAACATATACCAGCGAACCGATCAATTTTTCCTATAACGATACTCGTTTCCCGTGGCGTGAAATAACCCGGACGATTGTAACCATCCACTGGTATGCCGGGGATGATGCCTTCGGCGCAGCCGCATTGGATGCCGCCGGGGCGGGTATGCTTGCCATGAGGGAATTCATCCCCATCTCGCTCACTGATCCAATTAATATTTATATCTATTCGAATGAGCCTGACCTGCAAAATACGTTATTGCTTGGCGGTGAAGAATGGGCAGGCGGGCACGCCAACCCTGAGCTTGGCGTTGTGCTGGTCGCCATTGCGCCCGGCGCTGGTCAATCCATTGAAATGGAAACCAAGATCCCGCACGAACTTACCCACGTAATGATGTATCGCGCCCTTGGCGATAAATATGTAAACCAGCCCGCATGGCTGCTGGAGGGCATTGCTTCCATGGTGGAGCGTTATCCGAATCCAGAATACGCGCGCGCATTGGATATTGCCAGCGGAAATAATTCCCTGCTTGCGTTTGAGGATTTATGCGCTTCCTTCCCCGCCGACGCCGGCAACGCCTTTCTGGCCTATGCCCAGTCCCAATCATTTGCCACCTACATCCGCGATACATATGGAACAGCTGGTCTGACGAGATTAACAAGCGCATATGGTGATGGATTCAATTGCGAGCTTGGCGCAACGAACGCGCTGGGCACCCCGCTTAGTCAACTGGATGCGCGCTGGCGAGAAAGTGTATTGGGACAAAATATTACGGGCGTAGCCGCTCGCAATCTTGCACCATTTATTTTACTCATGGCCCTGGTGCTGGTGGTGCCCATCTGGGGCGCCATCGATATGCTGCGTCAAAGGAGGAAACGTGGAAACCAAACCCAATGAAGTGTTCCGTGTGCATATATGGGTAAGGGGGCGCGTGCAAAACGTTGGCTTTCGAGCGCATGTTGAATATCATGCGCTTGAGATAGGCGTGCTGGGCTGGGTGCGCAACATCGGTTCAGATATCGTCGAAACGGTGGCCGAAGGCACGCGTCTGCAGATCGATCAATTTATCGAGATGGTGAAACAAGGTCCGCGCGCCTCTCGTGTTGAACAGGCGCGCGTGGAATATGAACCCACTACCGGGCAATTAACAGGGTTTGATGTTAAGAGAAGTATGTAACATCTTCCCGAAGGTTGGGGCAAAATGCAAGCTTGATCTTAAGGAACCTTCGGGATGTTCAGCATAAGATGAGTTAAGTAAATCCCAATCCGCGTTCTTTCAATGAAACCCATTTGCCCTGCCCGATCACCAGGTGATCGAGTACATCCACATCCAGTAGTTTACCCGCCTGGGCGATTGCACGCGTAACGGCCACATCATCAGGACTGGGAGTTGGGTCGCCGCTTGGGTGGTTATGGATAACAATTAATGCGGAAGCATTGGTGCGAATTGCCTCTTTGAATAACTCCCCCACCCGCACCTGCGAAGAATTAACCGACCCCTTGTAAACTTCCACAATTTCCAAAACCCGATTCCTTCTATCAAGCAGAATGACGCGCAGATGTTCCTGTTCCAGCGCCGACATTTCATATTGCACAAGCGCGGCGGCATCCGCGGGACTGTTGATGGCCAGTTTCTCTTCCGGTGCCTCAAGAGTTAATCTTCTCCCCAACTCTATCGCGGCTTTGAGTTGTGCGGCTTTGGCCTCGCCTATTCCGTGTTGTTCTATTAATTCTTTGATGGGCGCGCGATGCAGGCCCATCAACCCGCCGAATTTCTGCAATAAACGTTGTCCCACTTCCACGGCATTCTCGCCCACCACACCCACACGCAATAAAATGGCGATCAGCTCGGCATTGGTCAATGCCTGCGGGCCAAGAGCTGCCAACCGCTCGCGCGGTCGTTCCGATTCATGCAAGTCTGCAATACGATAGATGGGTTTTGAGTTGGATTCGCTCATGGATTATGCCTCGCTTCGATTTTAGCAATTTTACAGCAATAAGCATAATCCAACTATAAAAAGAGACCGATTGCTCGGTCTCCTTTTATGCTTACGGTGTTGGCGGTATTTCTATTACTTCAATGGCATCCACTTGCGCTGTATCCATGTCTCCAGAATTTGGAGAAATAATGACAATATAGTCATAACTTCCCACAGGCGGTGCGCTCGGCGCGTTATCTACATCAATCA
>JBBSCM010000160.1:0-8974 GCA_038250295.1 Anaerolineales bacterium
AAACGGCGCAAGCCAAGCGCTTTGACAGTGGCCTTTTGATCCTTGGGAAACCCAATATCACTCTTGACCCAGGTTACGCGCAGGGTCTTATCGGAAGTTTCTTTCTTAGGCATGTTGCTTCCTCCGTTCCCAGAATGGCAATAACTCTTCCGGGCGCTTCCCGCGTCGAGCTGCTTCGAGAGCAGGTGAACGTAAGCCATCCAATGCTCCAAAGGTCGCCATCACTACATTTAGGACATTGGCGCTTCCCATAGACTTGGTGAGAATATCACGTATACCGGCCACTTCCAAAACAGCACGCACACCGCCTGCGGCAATAACACCAGTCCCTGGAGAAGCGGGCTTGAGAAATACTCTTGCTCCAGCCACTTTCCCTAAAGATTCATGAGGGATCGTTGTGCTTGAGAGATTTACCATCCGCAAGTCCTTCCGTGCCCGTTCAGATGCTTTGCGCATTGCATCGGGAACTGCATTGGCCTTGCCAACACCCATGCCGATGGTACCTTTCTTGTCGCCGACCACAACGGTCACACGGAACTGGAAGCGGCGGCCACCTTTGACGACTTTCGCAACGCGGGCGATCTCGATCACTCGCTCTTCAAACGCATCCTGCGTTTCAAATGATTGTTTTTCATTAAATTGTTGCTTTTCTGCCATAACTTTCTCCATGTAGTAACGAATTAATCGTTACAAAACACCTAGAATTGCAAGCCGCCTTCACGCGCGCCGTCGGCCAAAGCCTTGACACGCCCTACATAACGGAAACCACCACGGTCAAACACAACGGACGAAATCCCCTTGGATTTGGCGCGTTCAGCAACAGCCTTCCCAATCGCTTTCGCCTGTTCAATTTTCTTCATACCCTTTACTTGCTCGCGCAATTCCTTATCAACTGTGGAAGCGGAGATGAGAGTATTACCTTCATTATCGTCAACAATTTGGGCATAGATCCCAGTGAGGCTCTTAAACACATTCAAGCGCGGGCGATCAGCAGTGCCGACCACATGTTTACGTACGCGCGTATGACGGCGTTCACGAGCGAGAGAACGACTCTTCTTAGCCATGATTTACTTGGCTCCTTTCCCGGCCTTGCCAGCTTTACGACGAATCCGCTCACCCTGATAACGTATCCCTTTACCATGATATGGCTCGGGTGGACGTACCTTACGGATATTTGCCGCTATCTGGCCGACCAGTTCTTTATCGAAGCCCAATACCTTAATCTGGCGAGTCTTCGCATCTGTTTCAAATGACACACCGGCCGGGGGTTCCATTTTCACCGGGTGTGAATAACCGACATGCAGGGCAAGGTTTTTTCCGTCCATTTCAGCGCGATAACCAACGCCTTCCACTTCCAAAATCACCTCAAAACCCTTGCTTACACCGTGAATCATATTCGCGAGCAAAGCGCGTGTAGTGCCATGCAGGGCGCGTTCGGCGGGATCTTCCGAATTGCGGGTAATATTCAATTGATTACGCTCCGCGTCCATCTTGATATCAATCAAGCGAGAGAACGATCTCTTTAATTCACCCTTCGGGCCCTTCACGCGGACATCAAAACCCTTAACATCCACCTGCACTCCGCTGGGAATATCTACTGGCAAACGACCAATTCTAGACACAGTAAACCTCCTACCAGACCTTGCAGATGATCTCGCCGCCAACGCCCAACTGTCGAGCGCGTACGCCGGTCATGACACCCTTGGGAGTTGAGAGAATGGCAACGCCAATACCCGAAAGCACCCATGGAATGTCCGTCTTTTTGGTGTAGATGCGGCGGCCAGGCTTGCTAACACGCTCCAAGCCGGAAAGAACCGCGCGTCGTTGGCGACGTTCACCAACATACTTAAGCTTCACACGCAGGATTTTTTGTCCTTCGTGTTCGCTATCCACTACTTCAAGACCTTCGAGAAAGCCTTCATCCTTCAGGATCTTGGCGATCTCTACTTTAATCTTTGAGTTGGGCATTGCAACCTGGGCATGGCCAGCCATCACAGCATTGCGAATGCGAGTCAACATATCAGCGATCGGATCAGTAAATGACATGATCTACCTCCACCTGGGGCTACCAGGACGCCTTTACGACGCCGGGAATTTTGCCCGTTAATGCCAGTTCACGGAAGCAAATACGGCACAAACCAAAACGACGAATAAAACCGCGCGGACGTCCACAGCGCTGACAGCGATTGCGTACCTGCACGGCATATTTGCGGCGCAGTTCACGATATTGCATACATTTCTTTGCCATAGGTTAAGCTTCCTTCTTGCTACTGAACGGCATTCCGAGCAATTGCAATAATGCGCGTGCCTGATCATCACTCTTGGCGGAGGTCACAATCGTAACCTCCATACCGCGCAGTTTATCGATTTTGTCATACTCAATCTCGGGGAACACTAACTGATCCTTTAAACCGAGTGTGTAATTTCCACGGCCATCAAATGCATTCGCCGAAACCCCGCGAAAGTCACGTACACGGGGCAGAGCGATATTCAAAAGCCGATCCAGGAAGGCCCACATGCGAGGGCCGCGCAAGGTTACTTTCGCGCCGATGAGACGGCCTTCACGTAGCTTGAAATTCGCAATGCTTTTGCGAGCTTTAGTCTGAACAGGCTTCTGCCCGGAAATCTGCGCCAAATCCGCAGTTGCGGCATCCATGGCTTTCGGATTATCCATTGCTTCGCCAAGGCCTATGTTCAAGACAACCTTCTCAATGCGTGGAATCTGCATTACGTTCTTGAGCCCGAACGACTTCAACAGGGCCGGAGCCGCTTCTTTATTATAGAGTTCTTGCATTCTATTCATTTTTATCTGCTCCGCGGCCTAGTCAATAGCGGCCTGACAATTCTTGCAAACGCGATGAGCGCCATCATCATCACGTTGAACGCTAATACGAGTAGGCTCACCGCATTTGGGGCAAACAAGCATCACGTTCGAGATGTCAACCGGCCCTTCAAACTGGATACGCCCAGGTTTCATGTTTCGACCGGCCTGAGTCTGCACCTGTTTCTGGTGTTTGGTGCGAATATTCACACCTTGCACAACTACGCGGCGGTCATCGAGGATTACATTAATAACCTCGCCTCGTTTACCCTTATCTTCCAGGCGGCCGCTGATAACTTCTACTGTATCGCCTTTACGAATCTTAACTTTCATTCTTTGCTCCTACAGCACTTCCGGGGCCAGCGACACGATCTTCATATAGCCCTTGTCACGCAATTCACGCGCAACCGGTCCAAAGATACGAGTGCCCCTCGGGTTTTCGCCATCGGCATCAAGAATAACCGCGGCGTTGTCATCAAAGCGAATGTATGATCCATCTTCACGGCGCCATTCCTTGGTGCAACGCACAATGACAGCTTTCACAACTTCACTCTTTTTTACGGAACCTTGCGGGGCAGCTGCCTTCACAGTTGCAACCACAACGTCACCTACCGATCCATACCTGCGCTTTGAGCCACCCATCACATGAATGACAAGCAATTCGCGCGCTCCGGTATTATCAGCCACCTTAATTCGAGACTCTTGTTGGATCATGGCTTATTCTCCTACGCCTTGATCGGCTGTTCGAGTCTCGCGTTTTACAATCGCTTCAACGGCCCAGTTCTTGTCACGCGATAATGGGCGGGTCTCAACAATCTGGACCTCATCACCAATCTGACATCCAATTTCATCATGAGCCTTAACACGCTTACTGGAATAAACAACCTTCTTATAGAGAGGATGACGAAACTTGCGGGTAATCTCCACCACAACGGTCTTGGTCATTTTGTTGCTGGTAACTACACCAGTCATGCGACGACGATTATTCATTAGGCACCTTCCACAACGGCAAGCTCTGACTCACGCAAGATCGTTTCCAGAAGAGCGATGTCACGGCGTAGTGTCCGCAGGCGGCTGGAGTCGGTCAACTGACCCGTTACCTGCTGAAAGCGCAGTTTCATCATCTCGTCACGAGAATCAATGATCTTCGTACGAATTTCCTCGGCCGCTAATTTGCGAGCATCTTCCACTTTCAAAGCCTTCATAATTATTCTCCTCCTTCAAAGCGGGCAACCACCTTGGTTTTGATGGAGAACTTATATTGAGCACTCTTCAAAGCTGCGACTGCGATATCGGCGGCCAACCCGCTGACCTCGAACATAATACGGCCGGGTTTTACGGGAGCCACATAATATTCCACATTCCCTTTACCGGAACCCATGCGAGTCTCCGGTGGCTTGTGCGTGAACGGTTTGGCCGGGAAAATCCGAATCCAGATCTTACCGCGGCGCTTCATTCCACGTACGATGGTTCGGCGGGCCGCTTCGATTTGGCGGGCTGTAATCCAGCCTGGTTCCAGTGCCTGCAGACCAAATTCCCCGAAGGAAACTTCCGCGCCGCGGAGAGCTTTACCGGTCATGCGACCGCGCATCTGCTTGCGCCACTTAACACGTTTTGGCATTAACATATCAAAAACCTCATCTCAGGCAACGTCGCGATTACTCGCTGACGTACACGCCTTCTGTTGCTTCGACTTTATCTTCAACATCAGGTTTAGCTTCACCTTTATAGATCCAGACCTTTATTCCGATCTGACCGTATGTGGTTAAAGCTTCGGTAGTGGCGAAATCAAGATTTGCGCGCAAGGTCTGCAAAGGGACACGTCCTTCTCGCAGCCACACATCACGAGACATTTCTGCGCCGCCTAAACGCCCGCCTACCAGTATCTTGATCCCTTCAGCGCCCTGCTTGATGGCTTGCTGAATAGCTCGTTTCATTGCGCGACGATATGCAATGCGGCGTTCAAGCTGGTCGGCAATATTCTTTGCAACCAGCATCGCATCTGTATCGGGCGATGTGATCTCTTTTATGTCCAGGTCGATCTTTTTGCCAACCAACGCCTCGAAAGCCTGGCGGATTTTCTTCACGCCTTCGCCTTTACGACCAATCAAAATACCAGGTTTGGCGGTATGAATTGAAATACGAACCTTGCCTGGTGTGCGTTCCACATCTATGCGTGAAATGCCAGCCTTTCCGTCTTTAACGGCATCAGGCATTTGTTTGCGAAGTTGAAGAACCTTTTCATTTGCAGCAGTGCCGCCTTTGGAAAGCTTGCCAAGCAATAAATTGCGAATGGCAAAATCCTGATGCAGTTGCTGGCGATAGGTATTTCCTTCAGCAAACCAACGACCGCCCCAGGGCTGGTTAATTCCCAGACGAAAACCAACGGGATGTACTTTACGACCCATAAAATTCTCCTTAAGCTCCGCGCTCGCGCAATATGACCGCTACATGTGAGCTGCGGCGCAAGATCGGCTTGAAACGGCCACGAGCACCGAAACGTCTCCACTTACGAGTGGGCGCTTCATCAGCTGTAATCTTGGCTACATATAAATCATCGCGACTCACACCAAAGTTTTCTTCAGCATTTGCCACCGCAGAGGCGACCAATTTTTGCACAGGCAACGCAGCGCGTTTATTAACAAAGCGAAGGATTTCCAATGCTTCATTTGCGCTCTTGCCGCGAACCATATCGATCACAATACGGACCTTCTGCGCAGAGAGAGATAGATTACTAATTTTTGCGTGAATATCACTCATATCTCACTCTCCTTAAGCCGCAGCGGCTTTCTCGCTGGTCTGATGGCCACGGAATGTTCGCGTCGGGGCAAATTCACCCAAACGATGGCCGACCATGTTTTCCGTAATATAGATCGGTACATGGCGTCGTCCATCATGAACTGCAATGGTATGTCCAACCATCTGCGGAAAAATCACAGACGCACGGCTCCAAGTACGGATGACCTTCTTCTCTTTTTTCTGATTCATAGCCTCAATACGTTTGAGCAATTTAGGCTCAATGAAGGGGCCTTTTTTCAATGATCTTGACATATATGCGTACCTCGTCTAATTCTAGCGGCCCGTCTTACTACGACGGCGCACGATATACTGGTCTGTCTTCTTGTTGCGGCGAGTCTTTTTTCCAAGAGTGGGTTTACCCCATGGACTCTTAGGACCAGCAAGACCGATTGGCTGGCGGCCTTCACCACCACCATGAGGATGGTCGCGCGGACTCATCGCAGTACCGCGAACAGTTGGGCGTATGCCCATGTGGCGTTTTCGGCCAGCTTTACCCAGTTTAATGTTTCCATGATCAAGATTACCAACCTGACCGATGGTTGCATAACAGACCTGATGGATGAGGCGAACTTCGCCGGATGGCATGCGCACTTGAGCAAAGTCGCCTTCCTTGGCGAGCAATTGCGCTGCGCCGCCTGCAGAACGAACAAGTTGGGCGCCCTTCCCCTCCTTGACCTCGATGTTGTGGATCAATGTACCGACGGGAATATTGCTGATCGGAAGGGAATTGCCAGGTCGAATTTCAGCGTTTGGACCGGCCACTATTGTGTCGCCAACTTTTAAATCCAAAGGTGCAATAATATAGCGTTTCTCGCCATCTACATAAAAAAGAAGAGCGAGGCGGGCAGTGCGATTCGGATCATATTCAATTGCGGCTACTTTGGCGGGAATGCCATGTTTTTCGCGCTTGAAATCTACAATACGAATGAAACGGCGAGCGCCACCGCCGCGATGACGAACTGTTACGCGTCCTTGAGCATTACGGCCACCGTGTCTCTGTCTGTTTACTAAAAGAGAGCGTTCCGGTGTGCTTTTGGTGATTTCTTCAAAAGTGTATCCCGTCATGTCGCGTAAACCGGGAGTCACTGGTTTATATTTTTTGACTGCCATTATTGCACCCCTTCAAAGATCTCGAGGGGCTTGCTTCCCTCGGCAAGGGTCACGATGGCCTTCTTAAAAGCAGAACGACGAACCAGCAAACGACGGGAACGGGTACGACGGCTGCGTTTCGCAGGCGCATTGAGGATATTTACACGCGCCACAGTAACATCGAACAGAGTTTCCACTGCATCTTTTACCATGGTACGGGTCGCTTCATTGGCAACAACAAAAGAATACTGACTTAGTTTGCCCGATTGATAACTGGATTTCTCGGTTACCAGTGGACGGACGAGGACATCATATAAATTAGTCATGTCTCTCTCCTTTATCCGAGGTGCGCAACAAGCGCATCAATAGTTTTGAGCGGCAGGACGACTTTATCAAAATTAAGTACGTCACGTACGTTCAAATAGCTTGCGAGTAATACTTTGGCATTCTCAATATTATCAGTGGAACGCATAACAGTGTCATAATTCTGATCTTTGGCAGGCATCAATACTAATACGGTGGATGTACCAACCAAATTATTCAATACTTCGACCATAAAGCGTGTCTTTGCTTCTTTGATATCGAAAGCGTCTACAACTATAATCCCTGCTTCAGCGGCTTTCGCTGATAATGCAGATCGAAGTGCGGCTTGACGCATTTTCTTGGGCATGCGCTGCTCATAACTGCGAGGGTGTGGTGTATGGATACGACCACCACCAACCCATTGAGCTGCATTTGTGGAACCCTGGCGGGCACGCCCAGTGCCTTTTTGTTTCCATGGCTTTCGACCACCACCCCTGACCTCTGACCGTACTTTGGTTTGATGCGTACCAAGACGGGCATTCGCCATCTGTCGAGTATAGGCCTGGTGCATCAAGTCAACATTTACAGGGGCTTCAAAAAGTTTCGCGGGTAATTCCAACTCGCGAACTTTCTTGCCTTCCAAATCAAAAACATCTACTTTCATGGTTATCTGGCTCCCGTTTCCTACGCGCCTATTGCTTGCGCGATTCCTTGATCATGACGAGACTGCCCTTGCCACCAGGAACTGCGCCATTAATGGCGAGCAAATTGCGTTCTGCATCCACCATGACAACTTTGATGTTCTGTGCAGTGACACGATCAACACCCATATGGCCCGAGTTTCGGTGTCCTTTATAGACGCGACCTGGTGTAGTACCCGATCCACTAGAACCGGGCGCACGATTTCGATCAGACGTACCGTGAGTAGCATTCATACCATGGAAGTGATATCGCTTGACAACACCGGCAAAGCCCTTGCCTTTACTAACACCAATCACATCCACGCGCTCGCCAACGGCAAAAGCATCCACAACAGTCACCTTATCACCAACTTTTAGACCGTGATCCTTGGCAGAAAATTCCCGCAGGTAACGCATAGGGGAAATCTCATTGGCTTTAAAGTGTCCCAACTGACCGCCTGTCAGGCGTTTGGGATTTACCTCGCCAAAACCCAGTTGAACCGAAGAATATCCCTCTTTCTCTGGCAAACGAACCTGGGTAACGTAACATGGCCCAGCTTCGATGAGTGTTACCGTATAGGCAACACCTTGTTCATCGAAGATCTGGGTCATGCCAATCTTCTTTCCAATTAGCCCTTTCAACATGCTCAATTTTCTCCTTTAGAAGATATTGACGAGACTGCCAGCCTGGGCGTAGGCCGCATCATCTCCGTGCAGCGCAGTCAGAAGGTCTGGTGCGAAGCGGTTGTGTCGGTTCTACAACACAGACCTGCTCTTGCGCTGTCTCAATAATCCGCATTTGCTGCGGAGTTATTTACTAATTATATTTTGATCTCGATGTCAACACCTGCGGGCAAGTTCAAACGCATCAACATATCTATGGTTTTGGAATCCGGGTCCAAAACATCTATCAAACGGTTGTGCGTACGGATCTCAAAGTGTTCGTGAGAGTCCTTGTCAATAAATGCCGAGCGACGTATTGTAAAGCGTTCCTTCTTGCTTGGCAAGGGTACGGGACCAACAACATGAGCGCCGGTACGTTCAGCGGTTTCAACGATACGCTTTGCAGATTGATCAAGAACACGATGATCATATGCTTTAAGGCGGATACGGATTTTTTGTTTAGCCATCATATCTCACCTACTCACTAATTTTAGTCACGACACCGGCGCCGACGGTCAGACCGCCTTCACGAATGGCGAACTTGGAACCCTGCTCAAGTGCCACAGGAACGATCAACTCAACCGTCAGGTTCACGTTGTCTCCGGGCATGACCATTTCC
>JBBSCM010000161.1:0-8972 GCA_038250295.1 Anaerolineales bacterium
CAAATAAGTTACCTCTCATCGGCCGCGCAGATTGGAATGACTGTTTAAACCTGAATTGTTTCTCCGATACACCGGGGCAATCATTCCAGACTACAACCAACAAAGATGGCACAGTAGCAGAGAGCGTATTTATTGCAGGTTTGTTTGTGCTGGCATGTCAGGAGATGACAGGCATAGCGAACCATCGTAATGACAAAGCTGAATTAAATAAAATTCAAAAAGCTTCCATGAAAATGGAAAAAACTGTTTGGGCAGCGGGCTGGGATGGCGATTGGTTCCGCCGCGCTTACGACAACTTTGGCAAAGTTCTTGGTTCAAAGGAAAATACTGAAGGAAGTATCTTTATCGAACCGCAAGGGATTTGTATTATGGCGGGCTTGGGCGTGGACGCCGCGCCACGCCCTATCGGGCAGAGCGGCAGTGGCAATGCAGTCAAGGCGCTTGATTCAGTCGCGAAGCATCTGGCGACTCCGCATGGCATTGTGCTTCAACAGCCTGCGTTCAGTCAGTATTATTTGCATTTGGGTGAAATCTCCTCTTATCCGCCGGGATATAAAGAGAATGCGGGTATCTTCTGTCACACCAACCCGTGGATCATGATCGCCGAGTGCATGGTTGGGCGCGGAGATAAGGCTTTTGATTATTACAAGCGCATCAATCCGTCGGCGCGTGAAGAGATCAGCGACCTGCATAAGTGCGAGCCGTATGTTTATGCTCAGATGATCGCTGGCAAGGATGCGGCTACGCATGGTGAGGCCAAGAATTCATGGCTGTCTGGCACGGCTGCATGGAATTACGTCGCCATTTCACAATTTATTCTCGGCATTCGTCCCGGTTTTGATGGATTGGAAATTGACCCAGCCATCCCGGCAAGTTGGAACGGATTCAAAGTCACGCGTAAATATCGCGATGTGACTTATCACATCAATGTGACCAATCCGAAGCACGTCAGCAAGGGCGTGGAAAAAGTCACAGTCAACGGGAAGCAGGTTGCAGGGAATGTGATCCGCGCAGAGGCAGGTTCAGGCGAATTGAATGTCGAAGTGGTGATGGGGTAATGGTGTCGACTCATCTTCCATTCGCATCGATTGAGAATAATTTTCTACGACTCGATTATCTGACGACAACGGGACCGCGGATCGTTGGTTTATACGCGCACGGAGTGGATGGGAATTTGCTTGCTGAGACTCCCGATGCCCACTGGCCCACCCCGCACGGAGAATTTTATCTGCGCGGCGGTCACCGCTTGTGGATCGCGCCCGAGAATCTTTTTTATGTATGCCCTGAAGATAATTTGAGCGTTATCGAAGAAAAAGATAAAGTTGTTTTGCGAAGCCCCATTGATATCACTGGCCTGGAAAAAGAAATATCCATTCGTTTGGATGAAAATTGCGTACATCTCACCCATCGCATCACATGGCATGGCGACCAGCCAATCGAGTTTGCAGCCTGGGGCATTACACAGTTGCGATTAAATGGCATGGCTGTTCTTCCGCTTTCAGAAGCATCCGATGGATTGACGCCAAATCGTAATCTGGTATTTTGGCCGTATTCACAGATGCATGACAAGCGCTTTGAATTGCATGATGACATGATTTTGCTTCATGGAGAGGCAGCGGAGCAGGCATTTAAGGTCGGCAATTTTAACAAACATGGATGGATCGCCTACACTTCAGGCAGGGTCTTATTTGTGAAGAGATTTTCTTTAAGCGAAACAGAGAATCATCCAGATATGGGCTGCAATGTGGAAGCCTATGTAAAAGATGAGTGTCTCGAATTGGAAACATTGGGACCCCTGACAAAACTGAATCCAAACGAGAGTGTGACACACGAGGAAACCTGGGAAGTCTTCACCGATACAGAATACACTGCAACGAAAGAATCAGCCCGCACGATCCGCGCGCGGCTTTCATCAAAATAAATATTCACGGAGTAAAGAATGGCAAATAAAATCGTTTTTCCAAAAGATTTCCTGTGGGGTTCGGCGACGGCTTCCTATCAGATCGAAGGCGCGTGGAACAAACATGGCAAGGGCGAATCCACCTGGGACCGTTTTACGCACACGCCCGGCAAGATCAAGAATAATGATAACGGCGATGTTGCCAACGATCATTACCGCCTTTGGAAAAAAGATATTGGCTTAATGAAGAAGCTTGGCTTGAGAGCCTATCGCTTTTCCATCGCGTGGCCGCGCATTCTGCCAGGCGGCCGAGGCAAGGTCAACCAAAAAGGAATCGATTTTTACAGCCGTCTGGTGGATGGCTTGCTCGATGCGAACATCACACCATTCGCCACGCTTTTTCACTGGGATCTTCCGCAAACATTGGAAGATGCAGGCGGCTGGGCAGTCCGCTCCACTGCGGATGCTTTCGTGGAATATACGGATGCCATCACGCGCGCGCTAGGCGACCGCGTAAAAAATTGGGCCACACACAACGAACCATCGGTGGTGGCATGGCTCGGATATGAGACGGGAGTCCACGCGCCGGGTTTAAGGGATATTAAACTTGCAGTACGTGCTGCGCATCATCTTTTGCTTTCACATGGATTGGCAATACCGGTCATTCGCCGCAACAGCCCAAACTCAGAAGCAGGAATCGTGCTCAATATCGGCTGGAAAGTCCCAGCCTCGAAGAGCGCAATGGATATGGAATCAGCTCGTCTGGACGATGGCCGATGGTTCCGTTGGTTTGCTGATCCCGTCTATGGGCGCGGCTACCCAGCGGATATGGTTGAATTTTATTCAAGTCAAGGCGCATTCCCCAACGGCATGGATTTTGTAAAAGATGGCGATATGAAAGTGATCGCGGTCCCAACTGATTTTGTCGGGTTGAATTATTATGGCCGCAATCTTCATCGTGTGGACTCACCTGGCAACGATCTGCAGATCGATTTTCCTCTACCGAAAACTCCCGAGCACTGGACGGAAATGGATTGGGAAAATTACCCGGATGGTCTCAGTGGCTCGCTGAATCGTGTCTATTTTGATTATTTGCCGCGCAAGATCTACATTACGGAGAATGGCGCCAGTTATTCCACACCGCCAGATAAAAAAGGCAATGTCCCTGATGTGCATCGTACCAACTATTTGAAGACCCATTTTGCAGCGGCACATCGCGCCATGCAGGCGGGAGTCCCATTGGCTGGGTATTTCGTCTGGTCGTTGATGGATAATTTTGAATGGTCGTTTGGTTTCGGTCAGCGTTTTGGTATTGTGTGGGTTGACTTTGAGACCCAAAAGCGCATCTTGAAAGACAGCGCCAAGTGGTATAAGACGGTGATCAAGAAAAACGGCTTTTAAAACTTCCTCGCTGAGCGGAGAGAGGATATGCTCTTTGTCCGAGCGCAGTCGAAGCGCGTGTTGTGGCCGAAAGCTTAAACTTCACTTGAAACCTGTCCTTTGACTTTGTTCATCGAAAAACACTCGTCACTCCGCTCACATCGTCCCGACGTTCTTTCGGGAGGACGAAGGTATTGGCCTCGTCCACCACAAACATAATACCCCGATCAGATAGCCTGCAGCGGAGAGAGCATATAACCAACGCGCACCGATTACGTCAAAGACGGCCCCGGATATCGGAGCCGCCACAATATTGACCAATCCTGCGATGGTGACAGTGAACAATGCCAGCACGGTCCCGGTCTGTGTGGGTTGTGTGCGGCTGCTGATCAGCCCGATGAAAGAAATTGTATAAAAGCTAAACGACACGCCGCCGATAAAACGAATCACCATGATCGTCGGGATGAACGGCCATATCAGCACTGCCAGCCGCTGTAATAAGATCAAAAACATGGCAGTCAACAATAATCGATGCGCACCCACGCGGCGGATGATCCGATCTGAGAAGATCATAAATGGAAGTTCGACTACTGCGCTTAGAATGCCCGCCACGGAGATAATCTGCTTCGAAGCGCCAAGCTGTGCCAGGAAAACATTTTCAAATTGCAGCACCCCGCTGTTAAGAAAACCAACAGCGATTAGGGCAAATGCAAAACCAATTAATACCTTGTCCTGCCGGATGAATTGAAGCGCCACGCGTACATTTGGCTTTGGTTGGTCTACGAGTTGATGTGAACTAAAGTAGTGCGGCTTTATAAAAAATATCAAGCCTGAAGCCGTCAGCCACATGAGGCAGATCCCTACAAAGGCGGCGATGTACCCAAAGCGGGCAACCAGCCACCCCGAGGAAAGAACGCAGATGATCCATCCCACGGAAGCCCAGACTCGCACACTTCCGTATCCGCTGTCTGATTCCTGGGCAACGGTCACAGCCATTGAATCAGAAATCGGCATGATCCCTGAAGACGCGAGCGAATGCAGGAAAATAATAAAGATGACCAGAGGAAAAATTTTCTGCAAGCCTATGAGGATGTAACCGAGCGCGCCAAGGATCAATGCGATCTGTAAAATGCGGCGGGCCTGTGGATGTCTCTTGACCGCGCTCACCCATAGAGGCGATGCCAGCATCCCAACGATGGCGCTGGTTGATGAAATGAAACCGATCTGCTTCCCGCTGAAACCGAGGCTGACGTAAAAAAGATTAATGAACGGAAGAACGAATCCCCAGCCTCCCATAAAGGCAAAGTAATACAGGCGCGCAAAGAACAGGTCGTTGAAATGGATTTTGAATTTTGGCATCATTATGAAATCGGGCAGAGTATAACACTCTCAATTATGCGGCTATGTACTGTTCTTCAACAACCTGCGTAATATCAGAAAAACCGTTCAGCAGAAGCGTGACATACTGTATTTTTTTGTGATAAAGTAAAAAACTTTGGGTATGATTTAATGAAAAAGGAAACCATGCTTACTCGAAAACCACTTCGCATTCGTTACGATAAACGATTTGGGCTGCTGCTCATCTCACCCTGGGTCATCGGCCTGTTATTATTTAAACTGCTTCCCATTCTCGCATCCCTTGGCATTTCATTTACAAATTTTCAATTGCTCACTCCAGAACAAACCAGGTTTACCGGCTTGGAGAATTACACTCGCTTAATCCATGATGACGCAGTGGGGTATGTATTATTCGAGACCATCGCGTTGGGAATTACGACGATCCCGCTTCAACTGGTCGCATCCATTTTTCTAGCGTCCCTGCTCAGCAATCCGCGCCTAAAGTCCGGTAACCTCATGCGGACTTTGTTCTTCCTGCCGAGCATCATTCCCGGTGTGGCCATCTTTTTTATGTGGATCGGGTTTGCAGACCCCGCTACAGGCTGGCTGAACAAACTGATTCTTCATCCGCTTGGGTTGACCGGCTTCAACAACCTGTTTTCCGATGGCGCGATTGCCTTCCTTTTTAGCATCAGTTCCCTTTGGTCAGTCGGCCCGGGGATGTTAATCATGCTCGGCGCGTTACAGGGACTTCCCGCGGAAATACAGGAGGCCGCGCGGGTGGATGGCGCAGGTCCGCTTGTGCGTTTCTTCTATATCACCCTGCCGCTCATCTCCCCGGCGATCTTCTTCGCCATTGTAATCAACATGATCGCCATATTTGGGGGCGTGATCCTGCTTGACCGTGGAAGTATATTTAGCGGAAGTTTCTCACCGTACGATGGCTATGTCTCTTTTATTCTCTTTGAAAAGCACGACCTGGGCTACGCTGCAAGCCTGGCATGGTTCTTCTTCATTATTGTGATGATCGTGGTATACGCGTTGTTTTCGAGCGCGCGCCGTTGGGTATATTATCCAGACCGGGATGCTTAGAATATGGCGACACAATCAAAACAAAAATGGCTTACGCCGCACAACTATCTTTCATTGAAATTATGGGAGACGATGGGAACAGGACTTTTCAATTTCTTGATTTTTCTTCTGGTCTTTGTCTACCTGTTCCCAATGATCTTTATGGTGGCGACCTCGCTCATGGAGGGCCCTCAGTTAACCGACCGTAACGCGCCCGCCTACCCTGCCAGGCATATACGCTATGAATATCAAGGCAGGAGTTATGCGGTCTACAACGTGCCGTTTTCCAATGGAGAAGTTCGGCATCTGGCATTGGTGGAACCGGGGAGAACATCCAGCCAGTTTATTGATCCGCAAAACCCTGACGGCGGATTCATCGCATGGGATGGAAACTGGAGGCAATTAATAGGTGTATATGAGTTCCATGTCACATTGAACAACTTCACCAATCTCTTCAGCGCGTTACGCATTTCGCAAATGCTGCAAAACACATTGATCATGACGGTCATTGCAGAAGTCGGTGTGCTGCTTTCATCGATTATCGTTGCGTATGGATTCTCACGCTTCCCACTGCCGGGCGGTGATCTTCTTTTCTATATCTTGATCGCCACAATTTTAATCCCCGAAAAAGTAACTCTCATCCCCACATACTTCTTTTTCGTGCGCATCCTGCACTGGGAAGGCACCTGGCTTCCGATCCTCGTCCCCTTCTTTTTTGGGAATGCAGTTTATATTTTCCTCCTGCGTCAGAATTTCAAAAGCATTCCCAAAGACCTGGATGAAGCCGCCATGCTGGATGGTGCCGGCCCCCTGCGAATTCTTTTTCAAGTGATCCTGCCGCAATCGTGGCCAACGGTCATTACCGTTTCGCTTTTACATTTCTTTTATATGTGGAATGAAACACGGCAGGCAGCACTCTACCTCAGCATCAGCCGCGACCTCGCCCCCATTTCGTTCGGGGTACAAAGTTTTCAAAGCCTTTCACCGATCCAGAATCAACTGCAGGCCGGGGCGCTCATCTTGATGAGTGTGCCCGTGATCGTATTACTCATCTCACAGCGTTACTTCATGCGTGACATGGTCGTCACCGGAATGGAAAAATAAAATATCATGTTCCGCAATCCTAATCATCGTACAATTTTTGGCATCTGGCTCGGGTGGGCATTGATCATGCTGGCTTATCACGTTTTTCTGCCGGCGCGCTACACGATCCAGCCGCCTGACCGCGCCCTCGAATGGACAGCCACTGAAACCACGCCCGGCAGTCAGGATGGAAAGATCTATCTCAACGAACCGTTTCTCAATCGTCACGTTTCATGGGATTCGGAATACTATCTCGCGATTGCCGTTGGCGGCTATGAAGCGCCCGGCCCGGCGCGCATCCGCGGAACGGTTGGAAACGCAACTCCTACAACTGGATTCTGGCCGTTCGTCATCCCTGCTCAGTCTGTTACGGTACCGGGAATTTCTCTCAGCTACGCATTCTTTCCGTTCTACCCAATGATGATGCGCTTGTTCGCCCTGCCTCTCTCATTACTTGGATTAAACGCAATCGCCACAGCCTCATTAGCGGGAGTGATTGTATCCCTGCTTGGGACTTTGGCAGCCATGCTTGCGTTATATGAATTTGCAAGCGTTGAAATGGATGAAGCCAGCGGAATCCGCGCGGCCTTTTACCTACTCATTTTTCCAAGCGGCTTTTTTCTGGCTGAGATATATACGGAGGGATTGTTCGTTGGGCTTGCCTTCACCAGTTTATTACTCCTCCGCCGCGGACATCGCGGCTGGGCAGCGTTGGTGGCGATCCTTGCCACCTTCACACGTGCGGCGGGGGTAGTGCTCGCCATTCCGCTGATCATTTCGTGGATCAAGGAAGCCGAGTGGTTGGAACTCGATATGGAATGGAAGCAGCTTTACTATCGCGGCGTACCCTGGCACATCGTAGCAAATGGGCTGATCGCGGCATCCCCATTATTGGCATTCTTCCTTTGGCGCATTTCCTACAATGGGCTGGCATTCAGCCTCGTAGAGGAGGAATTCTTCGGGCGCGGACTGCTGTCATTTGGGGTCACATTCATCACCTGGTCTGACGGGTTGCGCGCAATGTTTGAAAGCAACTCTCAGGCTGCGGCTTATTATTTTGTGGAATGGCTTGGCATCATCATTGGCTTCACTGCCTGCATCGCCGGATTCAAAAAACACCCCGACCTGGCTATCTTCGGCTTTCTTGTGGTCTTTCTCTCCTTTACCAGCGGCCCTGCGCAGGGAATGTATCGCTATGTTTTAGCCGCGCCGCCCGTCTTCCTCTTCCTCAGCAGGCTCGGAAAGAATCCCATCTTTGATCGCGTATGGACAATTGCAAGTATGCTGCTCATGAGCAGCATGTGCGCCATGTATATGTTTGACATGTGGTCGGGATAAGTATCATCACAAAACAAAATGCCCGCCGCCAGGATGAGGGGGGCATCCTAACGACGGGCAGGGACATTATACACAATTTATGAAATGATGCAAGAGCTTAATTTCGGTTCGTCATTTAACTCATACAGACCAATGTATCAATCGCCCTATGCATTGAGTCGATGCCTTACTTTTACATATGTACAAACGGATTATTCCTCTTCTCCTCACCCACTGTCGTTTCGACGCCATGACCCGATAATAATCTTGTTTCATCAGGCATGGTAAATATTTGTGTGCGAATACTGTTTTCCAAAGTATCCCAATCGCCGCCGGGCAGGTCTGTGCGGCCAACGCTTCGGTTGAAGATCAAATCACCGCAGAAACAGATGTTTTCTTTCGCCGCATACAACACACAATGTCCTTTCGTGTGTCCGGGTGTATAACGTACTTCAAATTCATTCGAGCCAAGTTTAAGAATCTGTCCGTGAACAAAATCAATAGTGGGTTCGGGGCCAGGATCAATGTCAAAACCAAAGAGCGCACCGCCTCCGCCCGCACGCCACAGGACATGGTCATCGGGATGAAGAGCCACCAGCGGAAGCGGATTCAACGAATCAGCAATCGCGCCTGCGCCGCCGATATGATCAAAGTGTGCGTGCGTATACCAGAGATGACCGATCCTCCAGCCGCGATCCTGCGCCGCTTTAAGAATAATATATCCGTCCCATGAAGGATCGATCACAACAGCTTCTTTGGTTTCTGAATCAGCAACAAGATATGCATTTGTTTGTGCAGGGCCAAGCGTGAAAGAAACAATGTCCAGCATGATAGTCTGCCTTTCCAGATTCAAGGTAACAGTCACTTTAAGAAGTGACTGTTA
>JBBSCM010000162.1:0-8959 GCA_038250295.1 Anaerolineales bacterium
ACAGGAAATGGCAATGCTTCATTTCTCCGCGATCAACGAAGCCTACCACAAGGGAATCCTCCGCAGTTGGGAAGATGGCGGCTGTAAGGAAGAGATCACGGACCGCATGGGTTACCGCTTCTTCATGACAACTGTCGACTTTAACGAACAGGTCCGTCCCGGTGGAGTGTTAAATCTGACTGTGCATATCAACAATATTGGTTTTGCATCCATTATCAACGAACGACCTTTATATGTTGTTCTCGTGGGGCGGGATGGCATCCCGCCATACAAAGTTAAGCTAGATATCGACCCTCGGGCCTGGGAACCGGGCAGGACTTTACTTACGGCAAAATTACATATTCCATCCAACGCAAAAGATGGTCAGTATCGACTCGCACTCTGGCTTCCTGATGGATACGAATCCCTGCGCGAGAATCCACTTTATGCGATTCAATTCGCGAACGAAAATGTCTGGGACGAAGCGACGGGCCTCAACGTGTTGGGAAATGTGTCCGTAATGGAGTCAGCTGGAGGGGAGTTTGAACGAGGAGATGAGTTTAGCGTCATGTTCGCAGAATCGCAAACTGCTCGAGATATCCCATCTCTTGTTTCAAGTGAGGTTCCAACATCTACGCCAATTGAAATACCCACTTCAGAACCTGTGGTCAATGGATCAAACCTTATTTCAAATATAGAAATTTTGAATAAGGGACCTTTTCTAACCATCAAATTTAGCTTTGAGGGCAAAGTGGAAGATTACAACGGTTTTCAGGTTTTTATGGATACTGATCAGAATCCATCTACGGGTTATTTAGTCAACGGCATCGGTGCAGACTATTTGCTTGAAAATGACACGCTGAATCAATACTTAGGTAATGGCAGTGATTGGAATTGGTCGCCAACCAGCGATGAGATTCTTTTTGATAATTCCAATAATGCGGCTCAATGGATTTTTGACAGCGCCAGACTCGGGAAGCTCGCCGCGATTGACTCTGCCTGCCAGTTGGCGGATACAAACTGGGACACTGTATTCATATCAGACAAACAATCCTATACATTCGAATGAAACGACTTGACTTTGGAATTGCCCTTTCAATATTCACCGCGTCATTGGCGCTTTATTTACGCACACTTGCACCGTCTTTGCTTTATGGTGACTCGGCGGAGTTTCAAACGGTTGCGTTTACTTTGGGTATGGGGCACCCAACAGGGTATCCCGTTTATATTCTGCTCGCAAAGCTTTTCACGTTTTTGCCTGTCGGTGACATTGCCTATCGAGTCAATTTTCTTTCCGCTGTTGCTGGAGCGTTAACAATATCTCTGGTTTATCTAATACTCCGCAAGTTGGGAGCATGGCAAGTCCCTGCAGCTCTGAGTGTATTTTTTTTGGCATTTTCAGAATTGTTTTGGAAGCACGCTTCAATCGCTGAGGTGTACACTACATCTGCGGCATGCCTTGCTTTTATATTTTATTCAATTCTGGTTTGGAGAGAATCGGGCAATCCGCGCTGGCTATATTTTGCTGGACTTGCAGGCGGCTTGAGTCTGGGGATTCATACCGCCGCTGCGCTTGGTGGAATAGCAATATTTATCTATCTATGTCTTTCCGCTCGCCAGAGAACCGACTGGTCTCAAGCTTTAGTCGGCTTTCTCGTTGGCTTTGCGATTTTCCTTTCTGCTTTCCTCCTGCTTGATATCATCAATGCATCAGCGGGTTACTACAACGTCGTGGTCCGCCATGCCCTCAGTGTGTGGGGGATGACCCTTGCTGATTTTGATTCGCCTTTTGAGCGCCTCGCTTTTCTTTATTTTCCGCCGCAATTCAGCGGGCAATTCTTTGCGGTTTCCAGCGAATTAATTCTGAATCGCTCGGTGGAGTTTTTCAGCGGAGTATCGTGGAATGTGGTGATTGCGATGATAGGTATTGTTTCGCTTTTTATCATTCGTAAGAATTCAAATTCCCGCTGGCGTGAAGCAGTTTTATTGCTGGTTGCTTTTTTTATTTTCCTGCTCTTCGCGGCTTCCTATAATGTCTACGATTATTTTGTCTTTTATATACCCGCGATATTGCTTTTAGTAATTGCAGTTGGATTGGGGTTTAGCGCAATTAACGAAGTGATCTCGAATATCCCACAACTTTCAGCTTATATTCCCGGCATTGCTGTTGGCATTTTGATCATCGCAAATTTGTGGTTTTCATTTCCTGATGTTTTTTCATCATTAAAATATCGCATTCCTCCTTTTGTAAATGAATATGAAGCTGTGTTATTCGCCTTTCCAAATACGCGCCAATATGAAGCCGTACAAACTCTTGAAGATGTTGAAGACAACGCCATCATCTTTACAGATTGGGATACTGCCTACAATTTTTACTATGTGGCTCATGTTTTACAAGGACGTACTGAAATGGATTTTCACGAAACTTACCCACAGGAAGGTGTCAGCCAGTTGGCAGACTCGACACTGGCATATATCGAAGCCAATATTGATTCGCGCCCCATCTACTTCGTGGAGCGTCCGTCAGAGTTGGCAACTCTCTATCAGATCCAGCGAGCAGGCTCGGGCTTGTTCCGAATCGTAAAAAAGTAAATATGCGCGAGCTGTTGAGCGAATTCAAAAAATTATCAGGAGGTCCACTATAAAAAATATCCACACATAAATCCCCATATTGCAGCGAGCGGCGGGGTGCGCCCATAGACCAGCTGTGTTCCCTGTCTGGCATGCGGAAACGCGATGTCACAGCGGTCTTAGTCAAGTCTAGAGGAGAATTATGAAACGTAATTTGGTTTTCTCGATATGTACAATTTTGGCGTTGTTGGCGGGTTCGCTTGCCATGCCTTCGCCAGCCTCGGCGGCTTCCAGCACCCTTCTGCCCGTTTCATATACTACGACCAGCGGTGGTAGCGGTGGCCAACCTGTCGCGAACCTGACCGTGCAAGATCAATCTGGTTCACAGAATGATTGGAATAAATATATTGAATTCACCACGCCCAGCACGAACACGTATGCAGGCTATCGCACATATACTGTGCCAGGTTCGATAAGCGCTTCATCCATCACGGCGATTCAAGTGACTGCGAATTTTTTAGGGCCAGCGCCTGCATCCCAAACATGGACATGGAAAATCTATAACTGGAACACATCTGCATGGGTAACGCTGGGTTCAAACTCGGGCAACAGTTGGAGCGCGTGGAAACTATTCACATTCAATGCAACTGGCACGATGTCGAACTATGTCAACGGTTCAAATCAGATTCGAATTCGACTGCAATCGAGTAACACTTCTGATAATGCTGACCTCGACTACGAGGCAGTTACTTTGACGTATACCAGCGGTTCAACCGCTACCGCGACACCGACGACGGTTCCGCCGACCACTACCGCGACATTTACCCCCGTGGGGCCAACCGTCACATTTACTCAAGTTGGGCCAACGGCGACATTCACATCAATTCCACCAACCAATACGCCAACGGCAACTGCTCAAGCTGGAACGTGTACACACTTTGTTGCAACAAATGGTCTTGATACCAATAATGGCACGTCCATAAGCACACCCTGGAAGACCGTGCAAAAAGCCGCCATATCTGCCACGGCTGGAAATATGGTTTGTGTGCGCGGCGGAACCTATAATGAAAAGGTGACGTTGAACGTCTCAGGCACATCTGGCGCATACATCACTTTCCAAAACTATACAGGTGAGGTGCCAATTTTAGATGGGACAGGTATTACCGTCCCTGCGGCGGATAACGGGATGATCTTTATTCAGGATAAATCCTACGTGGTGTTCAAGGGATTTGAAATCCAGAACTACAAGACGTCCACCAAGAATCGTGTGCCGATCGGTATCCGCATTACTGGAACCTCGCACCATATTGAGATCCGTAACAATAAACTTCACAACATTGACCATAATGGCACTGCGAAGAACGGGACGGACGCTCACGGTATCGCTGTACATGGCACATCGGGCACAACTTCGCTTGACAGCATTATTATCGATGGCAATCAACTCTATAGCATGAAGCTTGGTTCGTCTGAGGCTTTAGTCATCAACGGCAATGTGACCAACTGGCAGGTGACGCACAACATCATCCACGATGTTAACAATATCGGCATTGACGCCATCGGCGCAGAAGGGACTGCGCCTGCCAATGACCAGGCACGCGACGGTTTGATCGCCTACAACGACGTGTATAACATTAATTCCGCTGGAAATGTTGCTTATGGAAATGAACGTTCAGCAGGTTGTATCTATGTGGACGGTGGTACGCGTATTACCATTGAATACAACAAAGCACATAACTGCAACCTCGGTGTTGAAATTGCCAGTGAATGGCCTGGGAAATCCACCAGCTTTGTCACGGTCCGCAATAACTTTATTTACAACAACACAGACGTTGGCATTGGCATGGGCGGTTATGACACAGGGCGCGGCTCCACGGAAAACTGTGTCATCGCCAACAATACACTTTATAACAACGCCACGATTGCGGGCGCCTGGGGCAGCGAGTTGTACATTCAGTATGATACACGCAACAACATCATCAAGAACAACATCTTCTACGCCAAGAGCGGCATGCCTTACATCCTAAGTTGGAGCCCAGTCATGACCAACAATGTGATGAATAACAACCTGTTCTTTGGCGGCACGACCTGGCAATGGAAGAATGTGAGTTACGCAACGTATGCTGCCTATCAAGCTGGCACAGGCAATGATGTAAATGGACTCAACAATGTTGATCCATTGTTGGTCAACGTCGCGGCAGGTGACCTGCACTTGCAGGCTGGTTCGCCTGCTATCAGCGCCGGCCAGTCCATATCCGAAGCAGGTAGTTTGGATATTGACGGTCAGGCTCGTGTACAAGGCGCCTCCATTGATATGGGCGCAGACGAAAAACAGTAAGAGAATAATCTGAAAAGTGGAGCAGGCTTTTAAAAGCCGGCTCCACGATATGAAAAGAATGGCAGCTGATTTGCAAATCGAAATAGTTTCGACCGACCAAATATCTACTGAGTTGGATTTCCAAATTGACGAACTCGACCACCTTGCCTTCGCCGATGAACATCATGACGATTCCGAATTCAATAGCATTAACTGGTCGTCACACATGGAATACATGGCGCTTGGCCGCATTGACAGTAAACTCGTGACCTTGCTGGGTTTGCTCAGGCGTGGAATTCTCGTGGGCGGGAAACCAGTTTGGGTGGCCGGAGTCGGCGGCGTGGCAACTTATCCCAGTTGGCAAAAACGTGGATTTTCTTCCACATTATTAAAAGCCGCAGAAAAATTTATGCGTGAAAAAATGAATGCGCCTTTTGGCTTGCTGGTTTGCGCGGATGAACGCCGCTCCTTTTATGGCCGTGTCGGCTGGAAGCATATCACAGACAAATTATTTTTTACTCAAGAAGAACAATGTCGTTCATTGAAAACATCCGTTATGATTCTGCCGTTAGCCGATCAGGCTTGGCCTTCGGGTGAAATTGATTTGTGCGGGCCGCCTTGGTAGCTGCTATGTCATTGCGAGGAGTGTTCTTCGCGACGAAGCAATCTATAATTTGCGAGATAAGATTATCTTAAGTAAGCACTTTTGCAATGAAAAAATAAGGAGAACATTATGACCAAAATCACATTCATCGGCGCAGGCAGCCTCGGCTTTACAGGTGAACTCGTGCGCGACATCCTCACCTTCCCGCTTTTGGAAGATGCCACCATCTCATTGATGGATATTCATCCCGAACGGCTTGAATGGGCCAAAAAGGGAGTTGAAAAATTAATCAAAGCTGGTAACCGTCCCGCAAAAGTTGAAGCCTCTACTGATCGAGCAGTTGCGCTCAAAGATGCGGATGTTGTGTTGACCACCATCCTCGCAGGTTCAACCGAAGTCTGGCGGCATGACATTGAGATTCCCAAGAAATACGGCGTCGACATTAATGTCGGTGATACGCGCGGCCCCAGCGGTATTTTTCGTTTTCTTCGCACAATCAACCCTATGATGGATATCGTCCGCGATATGGAAAAATATTGCCCGAATGCGGTATTGTTAAATTACACCAACCCAATGGCAATGTTATGTGCTGCGATTCAACGTCAGACCTTTATTCAAGTGACGGGCTTGTGTCATTCCGTGCAGGGCACTGCCATGATGCTTGCCGAATGGATCGGCGCACCTTTTAATGAAATTGATTATTTGTGCGCGGGAATCAATCATCAGGCCTGGTATATCGACTTCAAGTGGAACGGGGTGGATGCATATCCGCTGATCCACAAAGCCGTTACCGAGCGGCCTGAAATATATAATCACGAACAGGTCCGCAATGAAATGTATCTTGCCATCGGGAAATACGTCACCGAATCCAGCGGACATAACTCTGAATACAATCCGTGGTTCCGCAAGCGCCCTGATCTCATCGAGAAATATTGCAAGGATGGCACAGGCTGGAATCCCGGCGAGTATGCGTACATTCTTAAAGAGTATCAACACAATGAAGCTACGTGGCAGGATCAGGTCAAAGAACGACTCGCTCAACCGCTCACGCCCGATGACTTGAAACGCGAACACGAATATGCCGCATACATTATCAACGCGCTCAAAGGCGGCGAGATGTTCAAGTTCAATGGCAATGTCCGCAACACCAATCTCATTACCAATCTTCCGCAGGGCGCATGTGTTGAAGTGCCTGTTGTTGTGGATAAGGCCGGCTTCCATCCCATTCACGTCGGCGCACTTCCCGCTGAATGCGCGCTCCTGACTCAACTTTCCAGTGGCATCGAGGAGATGGCGATTACTGCCTCTATCGAAGGCGATCCCACCATGGTCTATCGCGCCATCGCGCACGACCCGTTGACCTCGGCGGTTTTATCGCTCGCCGAGATTCGCCAGATGACCAATGAGCTATTCGCTCAGCATAAGAATTACCTGCCACAATTCAAGACACATAAAGTCTAAGGTCAAAAGTCACTTATGCGATCTTCAACCTTTAACCTTCGGCGTTTGACAATTCTCTTTCTTCTTTCCTCTTTTCTTTTGGGATGTAAACCCGCATCAAACCACCCGATACCTGATCTTATTTCAACGGAGAATCCAACCCTCATGCCTTCAACCCCGCGCAACCCTGCCCTGAGCGCAGTCGAAGGGACGCAACACGCACCATCTCGCTGGTATCCTGCTGTGGGACTCACCTGGCAATGGCAGATCGGCGACCTCGACATTGATACCTCCATCGAAGCTGATGTCTACGATATAGATTTATATGTCGATCAATCCATTATTGACGAATTACACGCCAAGGGCCGCAAGGTCATTTGTTATATAAGCGTCGGCTCGTACGAAGATTGGCGCCCAGACAAAGACCAGTTTCCACTGGAGGTATTAGGCAATGATTATGACGGCTGGCCCGGTGAAAAATGGCTTGACATCCGCGAGATAGAAAAACTTGCACCCGTCATGCGCGCCCGCCTTGACCTGTGTAAATCCAAAGGCTTCGACGCTGTTGAGCCAGACAACATGGAAATCCACACCAACGACACAGGTTTCCCGTTGACCTACGAAGACCAGTTGAAATTCGCTCTCTGGCTCGCAGATGAGGCCCACAAACGCGGACTCGCCATCGGGCAGAAAAATGCCTCCGACCAGGTCGCAGATCTTGTGGATGTTTATGATTTTGCCATCACTGAAGATTATTTCTTCTACGACGAAGCAGAGTCGATGATTCCGTATGCCAAAGCAGGCAAGCCTGTCTTCGCCGCCGAATATACTGATCTCGGTGGTGATTTCGAATCTTTCTGTGCCAAATCCAAAATACTCAAATTCAGCACAATCCTCAAAAATCGCGAACTTGATTCATGGCTAGAGCGTTGTCCCAAATGAAAAATCCCCGCTCCTTTTGGGAACGAGGATTGATGAAACTAATTTGCAACAGACGCCAGTTGATAAATGGCAGGACGATATTTTGGTTTCGGGGTGGCTTTACCTTCCTGCTTAGCCGCTTCAAGCCACGCCTTTTTGGCAATCAATGCCTGTTCCAATGCTTCTTCCGGTGTTTCGCCAAATGCCGAGCAATGCGCCAAATCTGGAATGTCGGCGATATAGCCGCCATCTTCTTCGCTGTAAAAAATATTAATATGATAGTCTTTCATATGGAAACGATTATACAATAATCCACACTTGGAATCTGGAATTTAAACTATGAAAAATATCTCCATCGGAAAATTACGCGGACTTCAACAAATCTCCTCTCAGCGCGGCACCTTCACTGCGCTTGCGCTTGACCATCGTCAAAACCTGCGCAAGGCAAATCCTGCGCTTGCAAGCGATGAACAACTCTCCCGCTTTAAACTGGATGTGACTTCTGCGCTTGCTTCCAGAGCCACAGCAGTATTACTCGACCCAGAAGTTTCTGCCGCACAAGCCATCGCCGCGCGCAGTATTCCCAATAATGTGGGATTGGTGGTTGCTGTTGAATCCACTGGCTATAGCGGGGATGCGACAGCCCGCCAGGCGCAGATCATCCCAGGCTGGAGCGTGGAAAAAGCCAAACGCATGGGCGCTTCTGCGATCAAATTGCTGGTCTACTATCATCCTGACTCACCAACCGCTCCTGAAATAGAATCCTTTACGAAAAACATCGCTGATGAATGTGCCAAACACGATTTGGTTCTCATGCTTGAGCCGTTATCGTATTCGCTCGATGAAAACAAAAAACTTACATCAGCAGAAAAACGATATGTGGTTGTCGAAACTGCGAAACGCCTGACGCGCCTGGGGGCCGATATTCTCAAAGCGGAATTTCCTCTCGATGCTTCGACTGCCCTCAGCACAGGCGTGACTGAATCAGATCAAAAGTTATGGAAAGAAGCGTGCGAAGAAATTTCCGCCGCATCCAATATCCCGTGGATTCTCCTGTCTGCGGCAGTCGATTATGAAATCTTCCTTCAGCAGGTTGTCGTAGCGTGTAACGCGGGCGCGAGTGGAAT
>JBBSCM010000163.1:0-8953 GCA_038250295.1 Anaerolineales bacterium
AGCCCCGCAGGCAAAGCTGGTTTGATGGTTGGCGATATCCTGGTCAGCATTAACGGTGAAACTGTCGAACACCACGACGAATTGTTCGCCCGCCTGAGCGGAGATGTGGCTGGCAAATCCATTCCCATAGAAATTCTGCGCGGTGGTAAGGTAGAATCAATTAAAGTAGAGATCGGAGAAAGATAACGTCATTGCGAGGGCGCTCTTGTTTTTCGCCCGAAGCAATCCCCAATACGGTGAGGAGATTGCTTCGTCGGAAAGTGCGTCCTCCTCGCAATGACGAATGGAGCCTTATTGATTCGAGTCACAATCGTTTCACCCAACTCCGCCCTGCGGATCGGACTGCGTGAATTACTCAGCAGGCAGTCTGATTTCAAAGTAGTGGGTGAGACAGTTGACCTTGAAAGCGTAAATGAAATAGAGACCGAGGTAGTTGTACTTGCCTCGGTCTCTTCTGTACGTTTGTTGGAAAGCAAATCAACTTTCGCCGTTTTATTTTTGACAGATGATGTCCAGTCGATTCGGAGTGTGTTGAATTCAAATACACGCGCATGGGGTCTGCTTTCACCCGATGCGACGGAAGATGAACTGGTGGTGGCAGTCCGCGCGGTGGGGGAAGGGCTTTGGGTCGGCGCACCCGGCCTGGTCCAGAGTCTGATCCGCTTGACCGGGCGCAGGGAATCTTTGGGAGAAGAATCCCTGATCGAGCCGTTAACTGCCCGCGAGAAGGAAGTCATCCAACTCATGGCACAGGGACTCGCGAATAAACAGATCGCGCTTGCGCTTAGCATCAGCGAGCACACTGTGAAATTTCATCTTTCGTCATTATATGCGAAACTGGGAATCTCAAGCCGTACTGAGGCGGTCAAACGCGGCATTGAACTTGGCTTGATTTCGTTGTGAATGAATCGCTTCTCTGTCCTGAGCGGCGTAGTCGAAGGATGCAGAAGCGATGTAAAGTTTGTATATCTTGAATACGAAAATTCCGCAGGTTCAAAGCCTGCGGATTTTTTTGTGAGCAATATTTATTTGTTTTATTTTTTTCTAAAAACAAGCACAGGTATGATCACGATCAATACGATCACAAACCCCATCAGTAAAATGCCGTCTGTGGAACCGATCTCGGAAACGCCCTCTGCTATTAAAGTGGGCGTGATTTGCATGGATATGGAAGCCGTATGTGGGTTTTGCGCCGCTGTAACGGGTTGATTTAATGTGGCGGTCACCAGCGCAAAGACCAGCGTGATGAATAAAGAAGCGATCCAAATAATATGTTTTGTTTTCATCGTTTTGTTGGATATAATTGTATCATGCCGCGAAAGTGTACCAATTAACCCTTATATGTACTTTTCTGCACTTTCAATGTATAATCCGCCGAGTTATTAGCTGGCGGGGTTCAGCGAGTAATTATTATGGAGAGAGGAATGGTTATTACCGTGAGCGCTGCGTGTCTTTATCTCGTCCTGACGACCATCGGGACGGGTTTTGTGTATATGCAGTCAACCAAAAACATTTCGTCACCTCGCAGCTTTTTCTTTTGTACCAATGCTTTGATATTCAGTTAAATTAGCTTTCGCCGCCGTTATAATTCGGCGGCGTTGCGCTTAAGTCCATTTCAGGAGCATCCATGATCAAGAAATTTTTTGACTGGCTGATACAGCCGCTCGGTTTGATTGCGGTGGGAATCGCTTTCCTGGCGGTGTTCAGCCTTGCGGCTTATGGCATTAATTTGACGCAAAACTCGCCCGAGCAGCCCATTCAATTCCCTCATAATAAGCATGTTGGCTTTGGGATTCAGTGTTTGTACTGTCACCCTGGCGCATCCAAAGGCCCCTCCGCCGGACTCCCCTCACCGGCTAAATGCTGGGGCTGCCACAATCAGATCGTTAAAACCACAGACCCAAAATCTGAATTGCGGTTTTTGGTCGAGCATGTTCAAAACGGCACACCCATTCAATGGGTGCCTGTTGTCCAGGTGCCGGATTTCGTTCAATTTAATCATCGTGCCCATGTAGCTGCGGGACAAAATTGCGAAAATTGCCATGGCGATATGACCCAGGTGACAATCGCTGAAAATCCCCAGGTTTTTAATATGGGTTTCTGTTTGAATTGCCATATCAAGGCCGCTGGTGATGATCATGAAAAACTGGTCAGGCTGAGTGACTGCGGTACGTGTCATTATTAACCGGGTGAGAGGAAACAACAATGAGCGATAAATTATCCCGGCGTGATTTTCTAAAACTGGCTGGTGTGGGCGCGGCAACCACTGCGGTGCTCACAGGCTGCGGGCCGGCTTCGCGTTATGTAAAGCGCGAACCGTACATGCAAATGCCCGAGTACAACTACAACGGTCAGAGCACATATTACGCCACCACATGCCGCGAATGTGCGGCCGGCTGCGGACTCGTAGTCCGCACAATGCAGGGACGCGCGATCAAAACCGAAGGCAATGCAAATAATCCGCTTAACCTCGGCAAAACCTGCGCGCGCGGGCAGGCAACCCTCCAGGGTTTGTATAATCCCGACCGTGTGACTGACCCCATAAAATCAGGCACGCGCGAAATAATGGATTGGGATGCCGCCACTCAAGTTGTGGCTGACGCTCTCAAGAATCACAAGCCCGATGAGATCGCCTTCTTAATGGGCATGGCCCCGGATCATCTCTTTGACCTGGTAACTGATCTTGCGACTGCGACAGGCATCAACGCCCCGCTCCGTTTTGGCGCGTTGAGCATGTTTGAATCGCGGGCAACGCTGAGCAAAGCCGCCGAGAATCTTTTTGGCGAAGCCGGCCTGCCATTCTTTGATGTGGGCGGGGCGCAGGTGGTCTTCTCCTTCGGCGCAAACTTCCTTGAGACATGGCTCTCGCCGGTGTCATACACCCGTGGTTTTGCCGGCTTGCGTGAGGCCCAGACCAAGCAGCGCGGTAAGTTTGTACAATTCGAATCGCGCATGTCTTCCACTGGCGGCAAAGCGGATGAGTGGCTGCCGATCCGCCCTGGGACCGAGGCCATGGTGGCGCTTGCAATTGGCAGACTCGCATCTGAACTTCGCGGCGGCCCGCTGCCGCGCGCATTCTCAGATGTCGACCCGATTGAAGCCGCTTCAAAATCCGGTATTAAACTCGAAACGCTTGAACATCTTGCTGAAATGTTCGCTAATTCAACAGGCGCGCTGGCCATCCCCGGCGGCGCAGCATTAGGTCAAAGCAATGGACTCGCTGTCGCCGAAGCCGTGCTGGCTTTGAATGCCGTTGCCGATAACTTTGGCAAACCCGGCGGCATGTTCATATCGTCCCTTGCTCCCAATCAGGCAGAATATCAACGGCCTGCCTCCATGCAGGAAATGCAGGAATTTGTGCAGAAGATGGCTGACGGCAAATTCAAGGTGTTGTTTGTGCATGGAGTAAATCCCGTTTTTGAATTGCCTGTGTCGTTGAATTTCAATAAAGCTTTGGACGGCGTTGAGCAGGTGATCTCATTTGCAACTTTCCCAGATGAAACCGCATTGCAAGCTGACTACGTTTTCCCGGATCATCACGGACTTGAGTCATGGGGTTATCAGCGTGTAGCCACTGGTTCGAATCAGCCCGTTCTTTCAGGCGCCCAGCCGGTGGTTTCACCGTTCTACAATACCCGCGCAACAGCAGATGTATTAATTACCGCCGCTCAACTTGCCGGTGGAGTATTTGCCAGTGCCTTACCTTTCAAAGATGAAGTTGAATTTTTGCATGGCAAGATCGCCCCGCTGATGAGCGAGCCGGATGGTTTCTTCTCCGCGGCGGATATCGAAACTTTTGCGGCCTATTTCCAGCAGTATGGCGGCTGGTGGAAGACAACCGATGGGCGAAGTATTCCCAGCGCTGCGGATGTGCTTGATCGCAATATGAGCAGCGCGGAATCGGAATTTACCGGTGCAGGTGAATTCTTCTTCGTGCCGTTCGTCTCGCCGACACTTGCCGAAGCGGGCGCGAACAAACCATGGCTGCAGGAACTGCCTGACCCCACGACGACAGTGATGTGGAATACGTGGGTTGAGATCAACCCTGTCACAGCAGAAGAAATTGGTGTGGCAGATGACGATATCGTGAAGATCACGAGCGAAGCCGGGGTGTTGGAACTGCCAGTTTACCGGTATCCAGCCATCCGTCCGGATACGATCGCGATTCCTTTTGGTCAGGGTCACACTGCTTATGGCCGATATGCCGAGAATCGCGGCGTCAATCCCACGGATTTGCTCGGTGGACATTTCAACGAAGCCGGTGATCTTGCGTTTGCCGGTATGAAAGTCAAAATCGAAAAGACCGGGAAGAAACAACCACTTTCACGCCTCGAAAGTATTATGGGTGTTTATGGCGTGGGCCTTGGCGAGGAGAAGTAATCATGATTAGACCTGAAGAAATAAAAATGAGCGAAAATCAGACCGGCAAGTGGGGCATGGTCATTGACCAGGATATCTGCACGGGCTGTCAGGCTTGTGTGGCCGCGTGTGCGATGGAGAATAATATTACATTCGTAGGTGAAAAAGATTCGGGTTATGGCCGTTCCATGCATTGGATCCGCATCGAACGCTTCTGGGAGGGTGAGTACCCCGAAATAAAAATGACGCCCAATCAGCCGATGATGTGCCAGCAGTGCGGAAGCGCGCCCTGTGAACCTGTCTGCCCTGCATTTGCCACTGTCCATTCGCAGGCTGAGCAATTAAATTTACAAGTGTACAATCGTTGCGTAGGTACGCGTTATTGCGCGAACAACTGTCCGTATCAGGTGCGCTCCTTCAACTGGCGCGATTATGAACGCCCCGAACCACTGCCAAACCAATTCAATCCTGATGTTACCGTCCGCCGCCGGGGTGTGATGGAAAAATGCACCTTCTGTATTCAGCGCATCCATAAGGCTGAGGATCAGGCCAAATCTGAAAACCGCGAAGTTGTGGATGGCGAATTCACCACCGCTTGCGCGCAGGCCTGCCCTGCGAACGCCATCACCTTTGGCCGTGTGGATAACCCTGAATCTCTCGTCTCACAAATGGCTCGTGCTCATGGTCATGGCGTAAAACATCTTGAAGAATTGGGCACGTTGCCAAACGTGACCTACTTCAAGGGAGGGTAAACATGTCTCAATATAATAAAAAAGCGGAACATGCTCAAGCTGCCCATGGCGGGCATAGCGAAGAGCATTTCCGCGAAAAGCACCTGATGGTTGATCCGCTTCCACGCGGTCAAATGAATGATATGGTGATGGAATCCATGTTAACAACTTCATGGAAGTTCTGGGCTGTATTCGCAGCGCTAAGCGCGATTGTGGTGTATGGCTTGGTGTATACGTGGGCAAAAATGATTGCAGAAGGTCTCGGGATTGCCGGCGTCAACCGACCTGCATACTGGGGTATCTTTCTCGTCAACACCGTATTCTGGATCGGTATCAGCCATGCGGGTACATTCATCTCCGCCATCTTGCGTGTGTTCAAAGCTGAATTCCGCCGCCCATTCACACGTGCCGCAGAATTGATGACGACCTTTGGTCTTGTACAGGCTGGCTTCAGTATCTTTATGCATTTGGGTCGTGTCTGGCTTTTTTACTGGCTTCTGCCTTATCCAAACCAACGCATGTTGTGGCCGAATATGCACTCGCCGCTGTCCTGGGATTTGATCGCGATCACAACGTATTTACTTTCATCTACCATGTACCTGTTTCTGCCGCTTATCCCTGATCTCGCCATGGCGCGTGATCGTTCCACGGGTTGGCGCAAAACCTTCTACAAAACTCTCGCGCTTGGCTTCCGTGGGACTGAAGGTGAATGGACGCATTTGCGAAACGCAATGAACATCTTCGCCTTTGCGATTATTCCCGTCATGTTCTCCGTGCATACCATCGTATCCTGGGATTTCGCCGCCGCCACCCGCCCCGGCTGGAATTCCACCATCTTTGGCCCGTACTTCGTTGTAGGCGCTCTGCATTCAGGCATGGGCGCGGTCATCATGGTATTGGCTGTTGTGCGCGGCACGATGAAGCACATGAAATACTTCATTCGTCCGGAACATTTTGAAGCCATTGGTAAACTCATGCTTATTATTTCCATGGCCTGGGCCTACTTCTTCTTCAACGATTACATGGTGCAGTGGTATGGCGGCGATAAATGGACGAAACAATTGCTCCACTTCCATGAAGCGGGCCCCATGGGTTGGATGTGGTTTGCCATGCTTATTTTTAACATTGCCATTCCCTGGGCTGTTTTATGGAACCCCAAATGGCGTTCCACACCGTGGATCGTTTTCATGGTTGGTTTGCTTATCAATGTCGGCATGTGGTTTGAGCGTTACATTATTATCCCTGTTTCTCTCAGTATCAACCGCATGCCCTTTACATGGCGGCTTTACCAGCCGGGCGTGGAAATTCAGCTCGGCATTGGCACGCTGGCTTTCTTTATTCTGCTCTATATGGCTGCCTCCCGACTCATTCCCCTCATTCCTGTATGGGAAGTTCAGGAAGGTCAAATGGCGCATGAACTCAAGAAATTTGGACGCGAGACCGTTGTAACGGTCAGTGAATTGGAATAGGAGGACTCACATGGCTGACAATATTTCCAGAAAAGAACATTCTGGACACCTGTCCAGAGAAGAGCGTTCTGGATCGGTATCCAGAGAAGAGCGTTCTGGACCGGTATCCCTGTTAGCGGTCTTTCCTGACCTGAAGCCTGCTGCAGATGCAATTGACCAACTCCGCGCCTTGGGGATTTCGGATGATTCGATGAATGTGATTTCCGGCATCCCTGTTACTGAAGCCATGCTTGGCCGCCCCAGCCAATGGACGAATGTCCCTCGTCTCGCAGCTGGCGGCGCGTTATTGGGGTTTTTGGCTGCTGTATTTTTGACCTTTGGCATACCTTTCCTGTATCCACAACCCATTCAGGTGGGTACGCAACCCTTTGTCTCTGGTCCGCCTACTGTTGTTATATTATTTGAAGTAACCATGCTTGGCATGTTGCTCTCTACTTTCCTCGGGGTTTTCCTCGATAGCTACTTTCCCAACTATCGTCCTATGGAATACGTGAAAGAAGTCAGCGACGGAAAAATTGCCGTCTTCTTTATTTGCCCAAAGGAGAGCAGGGAAAAATTCACCGAAGCCATGGCCGCCCTCGGCGCGGAAAAGGTCGAGGTTGCGGAGGTAGAGCACCTATGAGATTATTCAAGCAACTTGTTGCTGTGTTTGCGGTACTCGGCGTGCTTGTCGGCGCGTTGATGATATTCGCTTATGACGTAATCAAAATTGACTGGATCGTGTTTATGGAAATCCAGCCGTCTTTCAGCGCACAGGAAAAACCTCTTGAGGTGCCGGCACAATCCATCCCTGTGGAAGGCGCCGCCTATATTCCGGGAGCAGGCGCCCCGGAAAACCCTGTGCCTGCAGATGCAACCTCCGTTACACGAGGCGCGCAACTCTTCGCCACCCATTGTCAGATGTGCCATGGCGAGACCGGAGCGGGGAACGGTACCATTTCCGCCTTCCTGGTCAAAAAGAAGCCCGCCGACCTTGCCGGCGAACTGGTCCAAAGCAAAAGCGATGGCAGCCTTTTTCTGGCCATTTCCAACGGCATATTTAACCCCAACAATTCACTTTTCCCCGATATTGAGTTTTCTGGTCAAATGCCGCCTTTGAACGAAAACCTTACCGTGCGCGAGCGTTGGGATCTGGTGAACTTCATCCGCACGCTCAAAGCGGCAGAAGCACAATAGGAAGGCGACAGAATGAATGACGATGTTCGAAAATATATATATACAACGCTGACCATTTTTGTGCTCGGCTTAATGGTGTGGATTGGCTTTTTATTCGTCAGCGCATGCGGTTTTACGTTGACGTGTAATCGCGGCGCAGCCCCGGTGGAACGTACGCCCATCCCAACCCTTCTGCCTGCTACACTGCCTGCCATGGAAACCGGTAATGGCGTTGTGGTTATTTCTGATCAGTGCCATGTAGCGGCAGTTGATTTCATAGGTGCATGGGTTGCGGCTGGCTCTCCTGAAACAGAAGCATTTCAATTCGCCGATATCAAGGGTCAGAATTGCGAATCCACTTTTCAAGAGGTGGAACGCCTCTTTTTGGAAGCCAATTTTTGGTATGCAAGTTCTCTTTCCTGCGTTTCCTGCCATTCAGTGGATGTGACCATCTCACCCGCACAATTGGATCTGAGCACGTATGCTGGGATCCTGGCCGGCTCCCGCCGTGCGGATGCTGAATCCAAGGGCACGGATATTCTCGGCGGCGGAAAATGGGAAAGCTCGGCGCTTTACGAATTCACATCGGCGAGCAAAGCTGATGTCCCCGGTCATGCAGAAATTGCCACTGACCTTGTGATTTTCGTGGGTAAACCATTGCCTGTTGCGGACCCAACGGCAACGCCTGTTCCAACAGAAGTTCCAACAGCCACTCCAACACCATAGAAAAATAGCAAATAAAAAAGAGACTCTATGAAAATTAGAGTCTCTTTTTTTTCGTATGGCGGAGAGGGCGGGATTCGAATAATACCTCTCGATGGGGCGCACGAACCTAAAATAAAAGGATGTGTTTCATTTCAGTTGAAACCGTCCCGAAGGCTGGCACAAACGACCAAATTTTCTCGACAAAACCTTCGGGACGTTCTTTTTGTCAACTCATTTGAAACACACCCAAAATAAAAACAGCCCTCAGAAGGGATGTTTTTTGGCGGAGAGGGCGGGATTCGAATAATACCTCTCGATGGGGCGCACGAACCTAAAATAAAAACACCCCTCAGAAGGGATGTTTTTTGGCGGAGAGGGCGGGATTCGAATAATATCCCTCGATGGGGCGCACGAACCTAAAATAAAAGGATGTGTTTCATTTCAGTTGAAACCGTCCCGAAGGTTGGCACAAACGACCAATTTTTCTCGACAAAACCTTCGGGACGTTCTTTTTGTCAACTCATTTGAAACACA
>JBBSCM010000164.1:0-8892 GCA_038250295.1 Anaerolineales bacterium
GAGATTTGTGACAAACACGGCATCCTGCTCATCTTCGACGAAGTCCAATCTGGGTTTGGTCGTGCGGGCAAATGGTTCGCTCTCGAACACTTCGGCGTAGTTCCTGACATCATCACCGCTGCAAAAGGCATTGCCTCCGGGCTGCCACTCTCCGGTGTCTTCAGCCGCTTGGACTTGATGAAGAAATGGGATGTCGGCTCACATGGCGGCACGTATGGCGGGAACGCCGTTGCATGTGCGGCGGGTGTAGCCACGATCCGCGCCATGCGTGATGAGAAGATGCTGGAAAATGCAAACGAACGCGGCATTCAACTGATGACAGGCCTGCGTAAATTGCAGGAGGAATATCCGCAGATCGGTGACGTGCGCGGTAAAGGTCTCATGATCGGCACTGAATTCATCGTGGATAACAAACCCGAAAAAGCCAAGCCGATGGTGAAAGAGATTATCCACGCCGCAGAAGAAAATAATCTGCTCCTGCTTTCCTGCGGCACCTATGACAACACCATCCGCTGGATCCCGCCGTTGAATGTGACCAGTCAGCAGATCAATGATGGCTTGAAGATTTTTGGTGAAGCGTTGCATGACACTTAATACTCTTGAATCCAGCGCGAAACGATTATTTCCAAACTGCAAGCCTGAACAGGCAATTGCGGAATTGTTGCTTGAAAAGGCGCGGAAAAACCCCATCAAATATCAGAGCATGGCGCGTCAATTTCAGGAAAAGTATGCCGTGTCGTTTGACTCCTTTCGCAAGAAAATGCTGAATGCGAAATTAAATTCCACTGCCGAGCAGGATTACTTTGATTGGGAACTTGCCGTGACGGGTATTGAAGATATGCAGGATGAGATCAGGAAACTCAAGCCGTTGAGCAAAAAAGGATGTGAAGCATGGTGATGAATCAGAAAATCCAAAACTATATTGAAAAATTACCGCCTTCTTATCAAGAGGAAGTAGTTGATTTTCTGGCATATCTGCTTGCCAAAGCAGACCGTCAGGAACAGAAGGAATGGTCAAAAATGTCGCTGGCTTCTGCGATGCGCGGTATGGAAGACGAACCTTCCGAGTACACACTTGATGATTTGAAGGTTGTGTATCAATGAAACAGGTGGGCGCTGTTGTTTTATGTCGTTTTCCGCAGGCTGACCTTGAAACAGGCAAGTTGCGCCCTGCGCTTTTGATTGGGAAACTTCGGGAATACGATGATTGGCTGATTTGCATGATTTCATCCCAAGTACGCCATTATCTTCCTGATCTTGACGAACTCGTGCGCGTTAACGACGCCGATTTTGTTCAAAGCGGCTTGCGAAATGAAAGCCTCATCCGCGTGGAAAGACTGGCTGTGGCGGAAGAAGAAATTCTTCTGGGCGAAATTGGGGAAATTTCAGAGGAACGTTTGAAAAGAATCAAACACCGCCTTGCTGAGTGGCTCAGTCAATAAAACCTGATATGCTGAAAAACAAACATAATTATCATGACCCAATCCCTCGATCGCAATAAACTCACGCAACTCCTGCAATCCGAAGAACAACTCTTTCACAAGAACCATCCCAAATCTTACGAACTCTACCAGCGCGCGCGCAAGTCTTTGCATGGCGGCGTACCCATGCTGTGGATGGTCCGCTGGGCGGGTTCGTTTCCGATATTTGCCAAAGAGGCCAAAGGCGCACGCTTCACCGATGTGGACGGCAACTCTTATATTGACTTTTGCCTCGGCGATACAGGCGCAATGACAGGTCATTCGCCTGATGCAACCGTGAAAGCAATTCAAGATCAAATTCAAAAAGGCATCACGCTCATGCTGCCATTTGAAGATGTCATTTGGGTGGGGGAGGAATTGCAGCGCCGCTTCAAACTTCCTTACTGGCAGTTTGCCCTCACCGCCACCGATGCAAATCGATTCGCGCTGCGCATGGCGCGTCTCATCACAGGCCGAACGAAGATACTTGTCTTCAACTATTGCTATCATGGTTCTGTGGATGAAACCTTCATTACCATGGATGAAGAGGGCACGCCGATGTCGCGCCCCAACAACATGGGCCCGCAAATTGATCCGCGTGAAACTTCAAAGGTGATCGAGTTCAATGATATCGCCGCGCTTGAAACCGTGCTTTCATCTCGTGATGTCGCCGCTGTCCTTGCTGAACCAGTGATGACCAACATTGGCATCATCCATCCCGACCCTGGCTATCACGATGCTTTGCGCGAATTGACTCGCAAATACGGGACGTATCTCATCATTGATGAAACCCACACGATCTGCACGGGTCCAGGCGGATACGCCGCTTCATTCGGTCTTCAACCTGATTTCTTAACCCTCGGCAAACCTCTGGCTGGAGGAGTGCCCGCCGCGGTCTATGGTTTCACCGAAGAAGTATCGCAAGCCTTCACCGCGAAATTATCTGTAGAAGACTCAGATGTCGGTGGCATTGGCGGCACGTTGGCAGGCAATGCCTTGTCCATTGCCGCGATGAAAGCCACATTGCAATATGTTTTAACTGATGAGTTTTATGCAAAGGCTATAAAGTTACAGGAGCAATTTACAGCAGGTGTTGAATCTGTAATCAAGGAATTTGACTTGCCGTGGATCGTCAAGCAATTGGGTAATCGTTCAGAGTATTGGTTCCGTCCCAAGCCACCCAAAAATGGCGGTGAAGCTCACGCCGCAATTGACCCAGAACTCGACCGCTACATGCATCTCTTCGCTCTCAACCGCGGTATATTAATGACACCATTTCATAATATGGCTTTGATCTCACCAGATACTACGCAAGACGATGTGGATTATCATACGAAGGTATTTAGAGAAGCAGTGATATCCTTATTTGATTAACTCGTCATTGCGAGGAGCGCTCTTGTTCTTCCCTGGCACCGCCCGCCAGGGCCGGTGTGCGACGAAGCAATCTCAGATTGTGTACAAGATTGCTTCGTCGGGAAAAACACGCTCCTCGCAATGACGAAAATGATTTAGGAGTAAAAAATGGCTGAATACAGATCGCAAGTCTGGCGCGTGAATGTACGCGAACAAACACTTAAACATGAAGATGTCCCTGAGACGTGGATTCGCCTCGGAGGCCGCGGACTGCTTGCGCGCATTCTGCTCGATGAAGTCGATGCGAAATGTGATCCGCTTGGCGTGGGGAATAAGCTCATCTTTGCACCCGGTCTATTAGTAGGACATATGCTCTCATCCACCGATAGAATCTCCGTAGGCGGCAAATCCCCATTAACTGGCGGTATCAAAGAAGCCAACGCAGGCGGGCGCACAGGATATCACATGGCTTTTATGGGTATGAAAGCTCTCATCATTGAAGATAAACCCAAGGGAGATGGTTTCTGGGTTTTGCATCTTTCATTGAGCAATGGAGCACAATGGGAAAAGGCAGATGGTTTGGTGGGCCTCGGTGTCTACGAAACCGCGCCGAAACTGCTTGAAAAATATGGCGATAAAGTGGCCATCGCTTTGATCGGCCCTGGCGGTGAGATGCTGATGAAATCCGCAGGGATTCAGAACATTGATAAGGATCGAGTCCCAGCACGTATTGCCGCTCGTGGCGGACTCGGCGCGGTGATGGGCTCGAAGGGATTAAAAGCCATCGTGTTTGATCATGCCGGTGGGCAGAAGCCGCCAATCGTGAGTCCCGAAGCGTTTAAAGTCGCACAGAAAGATTATACAAAGGCTGTGATGGAGCATCCGCAATCGGTTACTTATAGAGATTATGGTACAGCCGTGATGGCACAAATGACCCAAAGTTTTGCCGCACTGCCTGCGCATAATTTTTCGCGCGGCACATTTGATAATGTGGAAGCGATTAGCGGCGAAACCCTGCGTGAATTTACGTTGACTCGCGGGAAACCATCAGAAGCGTCACATGCGTGCATGGCGGGCTGTACGATCAAATGCTCGAATGTGTTTGGCGGGGAGGACGGCAAGATCATCGTCTCGCCGCTTGAATATGAGACCATTGGCCTGATGGGCACGAATCTTGATATCGATTCACTGGATACGATCGGGCGGCTCAATTGGCAGGTCAATGACCTTGGTCTGGATTCCATTGAAGTGGGCGGCGCGTTGGGTGTCGCCGCGGAAGCTGGCTTGATGCGCTGGGGCAACGGCGATGATGCCATGAAATTAATCGAAGAGATTCGCATGGGCACGGAGTTGGGGCGCAAGCTCGGCGATGGCGCCGCGGATATGGGTGATGCCTACAATATTGAACGCGTGCCTGTTGTCAAGCGACAGGCCATGAGCGCATACGAACCGCGTTCTATTAAGGGTACAGGTGTAACGTATGCGACAACTCCGCAAGGCGCAGATCACACTTGCGGACTCACCATCCGCGCAAAAATAAATCATCTTGACCCGAACGCCCAGATTGAAGCATCACGTAACGCTCAATTAAATATGGGCGGATATGATTCATTGGGCGCTTGTATTTTTGCAGGTTTCGGTTACGCCGCAACTCCCGATGGCGTGGTGAAACGATTGTTGCAGGCGCGCTACGGTTGGGATGATTTGCCTGATAATATTTTGCAGGCGTTAGGCAAAGAGACCATCAAGTTGGTGCTCTAATTTAATAAACGCGCTGGATTTACAAAAGAAGATGATCGCCTGCCAAAATGGTTGAAAAAGGAAGCTATTCCTGAAAACGGCTCGGTCTTCGATGTGCCTGAAGAACAATTGGATTCGATCTTTGATTGGGAGTAATTAAGCAGACCTCCGAGTTCTTTAAGAACTCGGAGGTCTTATTGTTGAGCCACCGATGGGATTCGAACCCATGACCTGATAATTACGAATTATCTGCTCTACCAACTGAGCCACGGTGGCGTTTCTTTAGCGGGCGGGATTATAAAGGATTAAAAGTAAACTCGCAAGTTTTCAAATTTACACAATGGTCCATGTCGTTGCGAGGAGGGCTCTTGTTCTTCCCGACGAAGCAATCTCCGGTAAGTAGGAGACTGCTCACCGCATGATTTGCCAAGCAAATCACGTACGGCGCAAGTGTCGGCCAAAACCAGAAGCACCTTGCAGCGACAAGTTGGAAATTACTCGCAAGTTTTTAGCTTTACATGTTGTCTGTGTCTTGGAGACACACAAATTTATGCTTCGTATTGCCATGCTTTCTTATCATACTTGTCCGCTGGCCACCTTGGGCGGCAAGGATACCGGTGGAATGAACGTTTACGTCCGCGAACTAACGCGTCAACTGGGCCACATGGGGATTCATGTGGATATCTTTACGCGCTCGCAGGATGACCATGTTCCTCACGTATTGCACGATCTTGGTTATGGAAACCGCGTGGTGCACGTCCCTGCCGGGCCTGAGACTCCCAAGTCAAAGAGTGAACTGGCAACTTATATTCCTGAATTTGTGGAGGGAATAAAACAGTTCGCGGCTGAAAAAGGGATTAAGTATGACATTATCCACAGCCATTATTGGATGTCTGGTTTGGCTGCTGAAGCTTTGAGCGATACCTGGGATGGGACTCCCATTGTGCATATGTTCCATACTTTGGGTGAGATGAAGAATCGGGTGGCGCGTTCGGAAGATGAACGCGCGGGCCAGGATCGACTCGCTGGGGAGAGGCAGGTCCTCCGTCGGGCGGATCGGATCGTCGTCGCCACCTTGGCTGAGCAAACACAGTTGAGATTTCTTTACAAGGGAGATAACCGCAAGATGACCGTCATCCCGCCTGGTGTGGATACGAGTCATTTTTATCCCATTCCGACTGATGAAGCCAAGCAGTTTATCGGTCTGAAGCCTGAGAATCGCATGGTACTTTTTGTGGGACGCATTGAGCCATTGAAGGGTGTGGATACTTTGATTAAGGCGATGGCTTGTTTGGAGTTGCGGGAGCTGCATCGGCCTGTGCATCTGGCGATCATCGGCGGTGAAGTAAATGGCAACCCTGAAGATATGACCGAAGAAATGGCGCGCCTGCAACAAATGTGTGATGACCTGTTCATGGGCGGCATGGTGGTCTTCCTCGGCAAGCGCGGACAGGATACGCTTCCCTATTATTATTCCGCTGCCGAGGTGGTGGTAATGCCTTCTTTATATGAATCTTTTGGGATGGTCGCGCTCGAAGCGATGGCTTGCGGCACGCCGGTCATTGCCTCAGAAGTAGGCGGACTTGGCTATCTCGTTCAAAACGGCGTGACGGGTTATACAATCCCTGATAGTGAACCAGAAGCATTATGCGATAAGCTGTCCTGGCTGTTGGGAGATGCGCATCTGCGCGAGACGATGGGCCTGCGTTCCGCAGAATATGCATTGGATTACGCCTGGGAAAAGATTGCAAAACAGATCGTGGATGTGTATGGGGAGTTGATCGAGAATAAGAAGTTAGTGGCTCAGGAGTCCTAATGGGCGGGAATAAATGGTGCTGCATATCCGTTTGATATCAATGCGATTCCTTTATAGACTTTTACTCTCAAGCGTACTCATCCTCGTGGTGGGCTTTTCGGCGTGTAAAGACACCTCACCTGATACGCCAATACCAGAATCAACTCTCAGCGTGGATCGCTCTGGATCTCTAGTAGAGACGAGACTCGCTGCTGAATCCGTCGGCACACAGTTGTTGGAAGCGCAGGAGGGCTTTACTTGGATCGAATCTCCCCAGGCGGTATTAGCTGAAGAGATGAGTTACGCGGAAGCGAACAAGCAGATCGGATTGAACGCTCCACAGTATGATCTTTGGCCCGCAGAAACAAGAGTGTGGTTGGTCATCTTCAAAGGTCGATGGGAATTGGTTCCTCTCGACCCCACGCAGGTGGAAGCACTGCCCGTGGCTTATGAGGGGTGTCTGTTGATATTATTTACCGCCAAAGATGCCAGCATGATCTCTGTGGGCGATTCCGTTTGTCCCACCTATTGAAAAAAGACCGCTCAACGGTTTGCCTTCGCGGAGCATAGCGCTAGGGTAGGGTGGACTCTGCTTGGGAGCAGAGAAAACTTGAAGCCAGAAAAATGCTTGTAAACTGCGCAGACTCCCCAGCGCCTGCCCTGAGCCTGTCGAAGGGTCGGGTGCAAAGTCCTGGTGATCGTCCAGGACGCTTTGTTAGGCGCGGCAATTTTTTTGTTCAATCAATCCAATCCCTGTTAGCGGCTATTCTTCATTCCTATTGCCATTTTATAGGCCAATGCAGCGTCGGGAAGCGGTGTTAAGGTATCTAATAAAATGTTGTAAGTCCCTTTTTCAGACAGTTCGTTGGCAACTTTTTTAATCAAAGCTAACGTAGCTTTCATCAAACCTGAACCAAGACTTAAACGGGCAACACCTAAATCCTGCAGTTCACTTACCGATGGCGGTATGCCTCCCCCAATCCCGGGGTTTGCAAGAATATTAATCGGGGCATTAATTTCCTTAACCAATGTCGCAATAGTTTCTTTTTCCCATACAGGTTGTACAAATATGCAATCGGCACCAGCTTCCCGGTATTTATTGCCACGCTTTATTGATTCAGATAATTTTTCTTGTGTTGAACCTGACGAAGTATAAAATGAATCCGTTCTGGCATTAATGACTAAATGAAAGCCCAGAGAATCTGATAATGCACGAATGGCTGATATTCTTTCACAAAATTCCATCTCGTCAATTAACACCGGATTTAAATCAATACTGTCTTCAATGTTTACCCCAGCAATTCCTGTTGCAATTATCTTTTTAACCGACTCAGTTATTTCATTTAAATTATTTCCGTATCCGGCTTCTATATCCACGGATACCGGAACTTGTACTGCATTTACGATCCCCGTTATAACTTGAATCATTTCTGGCAATTGTATGACCTGGCAGTCAGGATAACCTAAAGAGGCAGCTATTCCCATGCTTGTTGTTGCGATTGCTTTATAGCCGCTTGCTTCTATTAATTTAGAACTTCCGATGTCCCACGAGTTTAACAGAACCAGAATTTCTTTATCATGATGATATTTCAAAAACAATTCGGCTTTTTCTTTTTGAATACTTGAAACCATAATATCGTCCTTTTTTATTGTTTAATAGATATGGATAAAATACAAGTTGTAATTCGTTTCATTTTGCACACTGCTTTTTATTGCCACTCAACGGTTTGCGACATCGTCCCGCATGCTCTTAGCGGGATACCCGCGCTGGGGCGGGCGGCGGAACGCCGACCGAGCGGAAAATGATAAGGCGTAGAAAAATGCTTGTAAACCGCGCAGACTCCCCAGCCATCGGGTGCACGCTGTGTTGGGCAGCCTTTATGGCTATATAACTTTGAACTTTAGAAAGAATGCAAATCTAACAGACATAATTTGTGCATTCTGGAATTTGTGCTTGCCAGATAGAATCATCCTAGAACCAATGATTAACTTTAATCTCGTTCCCTTGTTTTTTTGCATTTTCCACAAGCTGATTTATGGATTTCCTATAGGGAAAGCCTAGAAACATTATCCTACTGCCAAAGATTGTTGGTGACTTGAAACCCAAAAAACATGTACTCATGCCGCTACCAACTAGCTCCGAAATCCATTCTACTTTATGGAGCGGCACCTTGATAAATTTACCCTGTTTTCTAACGAAGAGCCATTGCTCATCGAAATCGACCGAAGCAAGATTAATCTGAACCCATAACGCGACAATGAACAGAATCAAAGCAATAATTATGAATGGGGTGGCGCCTGAGTTAATCCCCACAAAGAAGAACACTATTGAGATGCCGATAAAGAGGAATATCAAACGATTTTCGGAAAATGATTGTTTCATAATTCTTAGCACCTATTGAATTTGGGCTGCCCAACTCGTGTTTCACCCGCCGTTTACCTTCTAACTGGCTATGGGCGGCCAAACATTAATTTACACAGTATCGCATAATTTGGTAAGCAGGAAACTCAATTTCCACTCGCAATTTCCAACAAAAAGTTTAC
>JBBSCM010000165.1:0-8867 GCA_038250295.1 Anaerolineales bacterium
TCTTCGGTTGGATCGGCGGCGTGACCGGCGTGACCATTGGCACCGAACAGATCAACATGCTCGTCCATAATACCCTGCGTTTGCCAGGTCACTTCCACGCCACGGTCGTAAGCGGCACAACCCTTGCCTTCATGGGCTTTACCTATTATGTCATTCCACTCATCTTCCGCAAGGAATTAAAACTCAAGAGTTGGGCAAAATGGCAGCCTTATGTATTTGGCTTTGGAATGTTGCTGACTTCATTGGGCATGATTACCAGTGGTTTGCAGGGCGTTGCTCGCCGCAACTGGGACATCACATTCGCAGGTGTGGTTCCTGGCACCGTTGAGATCACCATGGCCATCTTTGGTATTGGCGCGATCCTTGCGGTGATCGGCGGCATCATGTATGTGACCATCGTTCTCGTCTCTATTTTGACTGGCCCTCGCCTCGAAGCCTCCAGTCTTTTGCTTCTGACTGGCACAAATAATCCTTTGCTTGATTCCACAAAATTAACCGATCACCAAATGGAAGACAAACAGAATCAGCCCAAAGGCGCGCTGGTATTGGTCTTTATCTTCCTGGTTTGGTTCGCCGTCTACTACCTTACCAACTGGTGGCTGCTTGGCCGTACCTGGTTCATCAATTAAACGAGTCTCTCTTTTGAAACCCTGCCCGGAGAACGTCACTCCGGGCAGGAACATTTCCTGTGTATTTACTGGTTCAATAAAATGACAGCCTCTTTCTTATTGGGATTACTCGGCAGCCTCGGCCATTGTGTGGGAATGTGCAGCGCCATTGTCATTCTATTTGACCGCCAACCTATCTTTCAAAATAAATTTGCGTGGTTTCTTGCGCACGCGGGCCGCGTTTCCACCTATTCATTACTTGGATTCATTCTTGGCGCGTTCGGCCAAACGCTTTGGGGGTTCGATAAACTTCAAGCCGCACTTTCCCTGATCTTTGCCGTGATCGCTTTTTACATGGCCTCCGCATTTATTGGACTCTCCCCTTCGCCCGAACTTTTATTTTCTGGACTTATTCAACGCTGGGGACGCGCCATGCGTTCCTTCAAACCCGCCTCTCTCTGGACCTCATACCTGCTCGGCCTGCTTTGGGGACTCCTACCCTGCGGCCTGGTCTTAACCGCATTGATTACCGCGGTCACTTCTGCAAATGCATTACAAGGCGCATTGAACATGCTCGTCTTCGGCATTGCCACCATCCCAAGTTTATTTGCGGTCAAATGGCTGGCAACAAAAACGAATTCACGCAACTGGTCACGCGCACTCGCATCCATCGTGATGATGTTCTTCGGCTTTCAATTTGCCATGCGCGGATTTGCTTCACTTGGACTCGTTGACCACCTGCATTTTGGCTCGGTTGTATTCTGGTAAATCATGACTGTCGCATCTGTCAGCTCTGCCGTTTCTAAATCTCTGACCACCTGCTCTCTCTGCGGGTTGACGACTCTGCATCCGCTCACGAACAGCGCAGGAGATTTATTTTGCTGCCCTTCCTGCAAGGAAGTTTCTGCGTTGTTGGCGGAAAATCCTGCGATACCAGCTGTCATTACCAATAAAGAAAACGCAGAGAATATCATACTCACGCTCGGCGGCATGTGGTGTTCATCATGTGGGTGGTTGGTAAGCGAACAACTCAAGCGCACAAAAGGTGTCGTCAGCGCCGACGTGAGTTTTGTCCAGCAGCAAGCCAACCTTACTTACGATGCAGCAATTACTAATCCCAAATTACTTAAGAGGCGTGTGCGTTCACTGGGGTATCAAGCCACACTTCCGAACGAAAAACCGCGCGATGAAGAAGAAGCATTTTTTACGCGTTTGTTAATTGGCGGCGTGATGGTCTTGCACGATATGATCGTCGGTGCAGGAATCTACGGACGCGAATTACTCGGTTGGGCAACACCAGAGACCGCATGGCTCGTACACTTTTTTCAGATCATGATGCTGGTTACCAGTATTCCCGTTTTGATATTGCTGGGATTGCCGATTTTGCGCGCGGGCTTCGCAAGCTTATTGCGTGGACAGCCAAACATTCACACTCTCATTACCATCGGAACCTTCTCTGCATTTGGTTTATCGGTTCGTAATTTTATAGTGGGTCACGGCGGCTTGTATTTTGATACCGCCACCATGCTCATCTTTTTGGTTTCGATCGGGCGCTGGCTGGAAATGCAGGCGCATAAATCCAGCAACAAAGCGGTTGCGCGATTGTTGGAGCAGATACCCGCGTCCGCGCTGGTCGTCACCGATAATGAAGATCGAACTGTAAATGTTTCAGAGTTAAAACCCGGGATGCGCATCCGTGTGAAGCCTGGCGAAAGATTCCCTGTCGATGGTTTGATCGCGATTGGCGAAGGCGATGTGGATGAATCACTGCTGACAGGCGAACCCAAACCTGTGTCTCATTATCAGGGTGAGGCTGTCAAGGCAGGCACGATCAATCTCGATGGAAGTTTCGAAATCATCACAACCGCAGTCGGTGAATCCACCACTGCGGGACAGATCGGACGATTATTGCATGAAGCCTTATGGGCGCGCTCACCATTGGAACGCATGGTGGATAAACTTTCCGCATGGATGACTCCGCTTGCGTTGGCATTGGCTGGAATTGCATTCCTGATCTGGAATCATATCTCTGGCGTTGAAACAGGATTACTGGTGGCTTTGTCTGTCTTGTTGATCGCCTGCCCGTGTGCGTTGGGGCTTGCCACTCCACTGACGTTATGGCTTTCACTGGAGCGTGCCGCCGAATCGGGTGTCATCTTGCGCAGTACTGCTGCGCTTGAGAGACTTGCAAAGGTACAAAAAATATTCTTTGATAAAACTGGCACATTAACCCAACTACCGATGAAAGTACATGAAATAACTCTGGAGTCCAACAGCTTGCTGTTGGATGCATCGGCTGAAAATAAATTTCTAAAAATAGTCGGCTCCGTTGAAAATGAGTCGGAACATCCGCTTGCCAAAGCCATCGTTGAATATGCAATATCAAAAAATGTGAAATTATCCAAACCAACATCCTTCAAGGCGCTGCCCGCGCTCGGCGTCATTGCCCAATTACCAATCCCCGATTACCAATTCCCAATCATCATAGGCTCGGCACGTTTGATGTCTGCTGAAGGGTTGAAGATGTCCACGAATATCGGGAAGCAGGCTGAGGTGTGGAAAGAAGCGGGCAATCTCGTCGTATATGCCGGTTGGGATGGACAAGTCAGGGGGTTGATCGCGCTGGGAGAAACGATCCGTGAAGAAGCGAAAGAGGTTGTGAGTCAATTGCAGTCGCGCGGAATGGAGCTTAGCGTGTTGACGGGTGATGAAGTTGGAGTGGGGGAGCGTTGGCAAAAATTGCTGGGCATCCCTGTGCAAGCTGCGCTCACGCCTGATGAAAAGATGATGCGCCTGACCGGGAATACCGCGATGGTTGGCGATGGTATCAACGATGGCCCCGCGCTCGCCGCTGCGACGGTTGGCCTCGCGATGAATCACGGAACAGATGTTGCGCGCACCGCAGCCGATATCGTCCTCATGCGCGATGACCTGCGAGTCATTCCGTGGCTGGTGGATCTCTCACGTGAATCGATGCGGCGGGTTAAACAAAACTTAGGCTGGGCCGTAATCTATAACTTGATCGGCATCGGCCTTGCCATGGCGGGTTTGCTGCAACCTGTCTTCTCTGCATTTGCAATGGTCGCAAGCAGTATCTTCGTTACATCCAATGCAATGAAGATGAATAAATTTCCGTTACTTTATGGTGAAGAAGAAAAAATCTAAACACAAAGGACACAAAGGACACAAAGTTTTAAGGCTTGTTCAAAGTGGTAATTTGTTTGAGTTCTGTTTCGTGAGTTGACACTTCTCATGAAATCCATCTAAACCAAAATTAGCCGAATACATTACAGCCATCACTCAACCCACCTTAGTGCTCTTCGTGTCCTTCGTGGTTAAAAAAAGGAACCAATGACCTCTCAAAACCCCTACGCTCAACGCAAGACTCTTCGCGCTCTTGAAAAAATCTGGACGCGCGTCGAAGGCCTTGTCAACCGTTTTACCAAATCGGATTTCAATCCGTTTTATCATCTTGGCACATTGACCATTTTTATGCTGGTCATCCTTCTCGCCACAGGCGCTTACCTCACCATCATCTACCGCCCAGGTCTGGATGTTGCTTATCAGACCGTCGATAAAATTGATTCCAATTGGTTCGGCTCATTGATGCGCAGCATTCATCGTTATGCATCGGATGGCATGATTGTGCTGATCGTTTTGCATTTATTGAAGATGCTGGTCAGTGACCGTTTTTGGGGTCAGCGCTGGCTCGCGTGGACGAGCGGCTGGCTCATGCTTGCGATGGTCTGGATCACCGGCACATTCGGTTACTGGCTCATTTGGGATCAACGCGGTCAATGGATGACAGAATTCATGATGCGTTATTTGATCGGCACCTCAGGTCTTACTTACGTCGCACCTGACCTCGCCTCGCGCACGTTTTCCAACTTTGTCATCATCCTCTTTTTACATGTCTTCCTGCCGATCATCGGTTTTCTCGGAATTTACATTCATGGCTTACGGCTTTCGCGCGCGCGTTGGTGGTCGCCGCGCTGGGTGAGTGTGCAGGCGGTTGTTGGCCTCGTGATTCTTTCGCTCATCAAACCTGTGCAATCTGCGTTGCCCGCTGATCTATCGCACATGATTACATCCACTCCGATGGATGCGCTCTATCTCGGCTTTTTGCCTTTGGCGGAATTATGGGGCAATTTCATTTTTTGGGGACTTGCGATTCTCATCTTCGGAAGTTTATTCCTGCTCCCCTGGCTCGCCTCCGGGCGGGACCCCGGGCCTGCTCTCGTTACCGATCGAAAGTGTACTGGCTGTAACATTTGCTACGCCGAATGTCCGTTCGACGCGATTCGCATGGTGGATCGAAATGATTCTTCTGGCTACCATAAACTTGCGATTATCAATAACGCACAATGCACAGGTTGTGGAATTTGCGTGGGAGCCTGTCCCGTAGATGCAATCGATATGAAGGGCGGCTACAATGGCGAGCAGGTCTTTGGGGCGATCAAAGGGGCTTTGCATCGTGAAATCAAAGACGGCAACCCTGTCACAGTTTTGTTTGCGAGTCACAGAGATGAAGCGCTCGGCGGATTGCCCGCGAAATTAAATGTCAGCAAGGAAAATGTGCCGGTGTCTGTGGCAACTGTCGGTGGGGAAGCTCGTACTGAGCAAGGTCGAAGTGAGGCGGCGCGCGTTGTCACAGCGATTTTGCCATCTGCCAGCACAGTCAATATTGAATGGATAAAATCCCTGCACACAGAAGGCGCGCGCGATGTCGTCATCCTGTCACATCCATATGATGATGGACCTTATCGCGAGGATGCCCACTGGATTTTGAATCGACTGCATTCACGCCCCGCATTGGTGACCAGAGACTTGCACTGGCTCGAAACAACGCCTGGCGATTCAAAAGCTGTTGATTATTTCCTCAATAATCTTCATCGTTCAGAAACACAGGCTGTAAAAACTGCACCTGTTCTTCCGCCTGTAAAGAACCGCCAGAAATTAATCCCATCTTTGGTTAGCGGCTTGATTGGAACTGTCTTGTTATTCGGTATCTTTGCCCTTGCATTGCCATTGGATGTGAAGGCAGGTATGAATAGCTCGAACGAAAGCGCCATGCGATTTGCTTTGGATGCGAAAGGGAAGATCGAAGTTGCAAATATTCCCGAGGGCTTTGTCCTTCCCCCCGGCGCTGACGCGGAAAAAATATTTGGCGGGGAGCATTTTCCCGTCAGCGTACGAATTACAGTGGATGGTGAAATGATATTGGATGAAACCTACAAGCCAACGGGTATTGGCGGCAATGGGCGTATTTCAACTTTGCAATTCCTGCCGATCGCAACAGGCACTCATCAGGTTGAGATTCAGTTGAAAGACGATAACAATGATTATAGAGTTGTGTACTCGGATGAAGTATCCTTCGAAAAATCCCAGGTCATTGTGTTTTACTATAACGATAAGAGCGGCGTAGTGGAAGTGCGATAAAGCTTAGAGATTGTTTCTTAAGTCCAAATAGTATGCGAAAAAAGAGCATTTACCACTGAGAACACAGAGTCCACAGATTTTTTAAAGCTTTTCTCTGTGTTCTCAGTGCGCTCTGTGGTGAAAAAAGCCTTTAAGAAACACTCTCTTACGTAGAACGTCCCGAAGGTTCTTGGAAACTAAGCTTACCTCTTACTTAATCCTTCGGGACGGTGCATACCGCCAGTTACTAAAACAAAAAGAGCGTGAAGCAAAAACTTCACGCTCTTTTTGTTTTATATTTTTTGTTTGGATTTGGCCCGATAAGCTACAAGGAAACCGATCAGGAGTACGATACATATCGCCAAAGGGATCCAGGTTAGGCGCGCATTTTCGGCAAGCGCGGCACGGAAAGGTTTCTCAACGGCTGGGTTGGCAACATACCACTTGGAACCATCTTCAGTAAAACCATTAACGATGCCGTCGTAAAACACATAGCCGCTGTCTGGGTAGTAATGTAATTGATCAAATGGTACGCCTTTGCTGCCCTTTGCATACATACGCACCACCTGATACCCAATGCCAGGGTCAGCAGGCGGGTTGACGCTTCCTTTTGAAAAATCCGCAAATGCATAATGGTCCTGCGTAAGCAGCGGGTTGGAAGCGTTGATATCGCCTGTAATGCCGAAGCCTTTGACGACGATGTAATCAAATTTGCCATCGGCAAGAGCCGCCGTGGTGGGGAATAATATAAGTAAGGTAAATAAAAATAAGCAGATTTTTTTCATGGGTCTCCGATAAGAATTTCGAATATAAGATTATTGATTTATTATCGTGAAGATAAAAGTGTCATTTCTTTGTAAGGCTTTCTTTGATCGATAAAACAGTCATTCCGATAAATAGCAATATCGCAACTTCATTCAAAAGCCCGCCCCACATGCGCAGGGTATGCAGGTTTGTGTAATCAGCAATCACACGTAATCCAAGCGATGCGTGCAATAATGCAAGATGGATATAAAAACGGGGTTTGAAATTGATCGGCACACCCAAAATGGCGGGAAAGATGATCGGCGCATGGCCGAAGATCATGGATATCACAAAGCCAACGAAAACTATATGCAAAGCCGCATCATATCTTGGACCTGCAACCTGCGCGCCAAAAATGAGGTTTAATACGCCGCCGACGCCAAGCCATGCAAGCCCAAGTGCAAGGCACCATGCGATATAACGAGTCAACGGGAGTTTATGCCTGAGGTTTCGCCACGCAATATCGTGTTGAAGAGACCAGAGCGCCAGCAATAACAAGCCCGCGCCGTTCAATCTTGCTGCAACCTGCATATTGATATTCGTGAAAATGAGGCCAGCGAAAAGGATCGAAACAATTCCGCCAAATAAATACTGACTCATGCGGGTGGGGCGCAGCACGCGGCTTAATTCAAGACGTTCGCCTGCAATGGTCAATACCAAAAAAGCCTGCCAGAAGAAGACCACTTGAAATATTTGCCAGCCCAATAACCAAAGCAAATTCCCTGTAAACCAGGCCAGCATTCCAAGAAGCATCGTCACTGTATGAAGTGCAAATTCGCGCCGTGTCATCTCGATCAGGATCGCCACACCGCCTGCGCTTGCAAGGGTGAGCAGAATCGGGCCGAGGGGCAGGGAATGAATCAGCAGTGTGGCCAGCCATCCGAGTGCGGCAAGAAGCGGAGGCAAGTACATCCACTTTTGCTTCATCGCGACAGCACGCTCAAGCGAGATCAGAATTCCTAAAAATCCCGAGATCATCAAGGGACCGTGGGCCAATGCAAGGGAGGGAGTCAACGCAGGTAAATTCCATCCGAGGCGCATCAACCCAGCCCAAAGGGCGGCGAGCAAGGCGAGTATGGCAAGAAATAAAAACGGCAATGGAGCACGATTGGGAAATGATTTCATATCATCATTCTAAACAGTATTTTGGTATTGGGCAACTTATTATTGTTCATATTAGTTTTGTGTTATGTAACTTAAGTTATGGCGCGATTTCCCGTGGGTGATATTTGTTCGGGATTTTTGTAACTTAAGTTACTGAATTGATCGTACAAATCCCATATAATTTCTCCGATATGTCAAAACATAAATTGGAGAAACCTAAATGAAGAAAGTCTTATTTTTTGTACTGGTATTGATTGCGCTCGCGTTGGCGGCTTGTAGCGGCGGCGGCGGCGATGCAAATGCAGTTGCCACACTGGCTCCTGTTCCTTCCGAGTTTGCTGGTCAGACAAACCCCTTTGGTGCCGACGCGGCTGCTGCTGGGGCGGAAGTTTTCAAGATCAATTGTGAATCCTGTCATGGTGTTCAAGGCCATGGCGACGGTCCTGTTAGCGATGCACTGGATCCCGCCCCGAAAAACCTGGCTGAATTACAAACCACTGCTGGCGATGATTATCTTTATTGGCGTGTCAACACCGGTAAAGAAGGTACAGCCATGGTGGCATGGAAGGGAATCTTGACCGATGAGCAGATCTGGCAGGTTATATCTTTTGTCCGTACTCTTAAGTAAAGAGCAGGCGTGATGGGACACAACTCCCCTTCCGCACCGACTTCGTGAGCTACATCAACGAGATGTTTTGCAATTAATGGACGGGCCGCCGATGTGCCCAATAAATACTTGTGTTCATAGACCGCCCCCGCTTTGAGCATTGGAAAAAGATATTCAGCAGCAAACTCTTCCTTCATATCGTGGATAATGCACTGACTCGCGCCGCTGTTGATGGCTTTCTGTTCGAGTCCGCGCATGTCTTCGTCGCCCTGACCCACGTCTGCGCAAAAGCACACGACGTCACAGCGATAATTCTCTTTGAGCCA
>JBBSCM010000166.1:0-8817 GCA_038250295.1 Anaerolineales bacterium
AAATCCGTGCGGATATGGCCTGGACGAATATAAATAATCCCAATAAATTCTGCGCCCATTAAAGCAAGTCCGCCAAAATCGCTGTCATGAGTCAAAACAACACGATCAGTTTCTGTTGCTTGTTGTAAAACCTGCGTATCCGAAATTCCATACGTGCCCTGCTCGGCAACGGATTCAACATCCAATCCAGTCTCGCGCAAAAATGAAATTACATCGGAATGAATATTCTCATCCGCAAGCAAGGGGAAATCGAGCGGTTTCAAGCCCCAACCTTTACATCCAACAGCACTTCATTCTTGACCGATTGCGCCGCATATTTCAAAGCTTCTTTCACAGCTTCAGCAGTCAACTGCGGATAGGATTTAATCACCTCATCCCTGGTAGCGCCGCTGGCAAAGAGTTCAAGAATAAACTCAATACTAAGCCGTGTACCTGCAATATGCGGTTTGCCGCTTAAGATTTCAGAGTTATAAGCAATATGATTAAACATGGTTTTGCTCCTGTATTATTCAATAATTATACTCTCCCCAAACAAATAAAACATAAGGGTATGTTTCATTTCAGTTGAAACCGTCCCGAAGGTTGGCACAAACGACCAAATTTTCTCGACAAAACCTTCGGGACGTTCTTTTTGTCAAGTCATTTGAAACACACCCAAAACATAAGAACTACCAAATGAAATTACGTTGACTTAAGTTCTTCATATCCCCACTTTTACCACGAAGTCACGAAGTGATAAAGAACGCGAAATCAAACAAACACAGCCGCGGATACCTTAAACCTCTTTGCCAAAGCGCGAACCTGGCGGACATTTAATTCACGTTTACCATTCAAAACTTCGGACACCACGCCTTGTGAGCCAATTTCAGGCAATTCAGATTGTGTAAGTTCATGCTCGTCCATTAAGAAGCGTAATACATCCACACCTGTTGCTTCAGGGATCGGATAATGTTCCTCTTCGTATAAATGAACAAGTGACCCAAGCGTATCAAGGAAGCCATAGAGCGGATGTGCTTCTTTGTCCCCAATTTCATCCAACAACTCATTCAGCCGTTCGACCGCTGTATTATATTCACGCTCATTACGGATGGATAATAATGGAGCGATATTTGTCCAGTGAGTTTGAAGTTCCTTAATTGCGAAGGTCATTTTTCCAATCTCCTCGATCATATTCGGCATGGGTCAGAACATGTCGAATATATACTTTGCCGCGATTGAAATGGATCGATGTAATCAACCTGTATTTATTGCCTCCAATATTGAAAATAACCCAGTGATCCAATTTGTCAGCAGAGGGAAATGCAGCACGTAATTCGGCAAAGCTGTTAAATTCTGTTTTTTGCACGATCTTGAACCATCGTAACAGGGAAGTTCGGCTATCTGGATGTTTCTCCCAAAACTGAATCAGCGTCTTTCGAGTAATGATATGCACGGAACTATTTTATCTCAATTTGAGATAAAATGCAATCCAAATGAAATGGGGGAAATGGGTGTGTTTCATTTCAGTTGAAACCGTCCCGAAGGTTGGCACAAGCGACCAAATTTTCTCGACAAAACCTTCGGGACGTTCTTTTTGTCAACTCATTTGAAACACACCCAAAGTAATTCCTTCCATAACTCTCTCCTCCCTCTTCACCCAAGTCAACTGCTCGACATCCTTTCGTGCATGAGACCCCAACTCATGCCTGCGTGATTCATCTCCAAGCAAAGACTCAATTGCCAATCGCCAATCATTAATTACTAATTCCCAATTACCCGCTTCTACAAACACCGCATTCCCCTCATTCAGCACTTCGCGAATCGAAGGCAAGTCTGCTGAAACAATTGCGCGGCCAGAAGCCATGTATTCGAACATCTTCATCGGGTTGATGACCTCGGCAATGTCCTGTCCGCTGCTGGCAGAGATCGAGCGGCTGTACGGCATTAAGAGAATATCGGATGCGGCTTGATAAAGCGGGATACTTTCATGCTTCACAAAACCCGTCATCGTCACATTCGTCATTTTGGCTTCGGTCAATTTGGCGCGCCAAAAATCCACCAACTCAGGCGTGCCGCCAACCCACAAAAAATTTACCTGCGGCATTTGCTTCGCAAGTTCAAATAACAAATCCGCGCCACGTCCAGGATAAATATGACCTGTGAAACCAACTGTCAATCCGTCAGGCAGATTCAATTGATGTCTTGCTTCCACTGGATTCGGCAGCCCGTCATATTTTTCCAATTCGACACCATTGGGCGCGACCAACAGTGACTCATCCTTACCCATTCGACTTCGCTCAGGGCTTAACTGGATTTTGGTCGAGCGTTCTAAAGCATTTCTCAACGCGGACGTGGTGACCGTCATCAATTTTTTTCCCTTTGCTTTCCAAAATTGACGAAGCCACCACGCGCCCATTACCCCAGATACATCCGCATGCATTTCGAGCACGACGGGATAGCCAGACCACAGTCCCAGCACAGCTGATTGCGGAAGCCATGTGTAAATTAGATCAGCATTGAATCTTTTCGCGGCGCGCTGGGCATGGAAGATAAAGTCAAAGCGTTTGAGATATCTTTCGGACGGAAGCAGTTCGAGGGGCGGAGTGATGCGTAATCCGTAATGAGCAAGTAGTAATTCTGGCGCAACCGGTTCAGTCTCCGCAGGCGCATACATCCGCAATTCATGTCCCAATTGCATTAAAGCTTGGGTCACCTTCATAGCCTGAATCGAATTGGCAGTGAGCGACGGAATTCGTGAATTAGTGATGATTGCGATTTTCATTATTTTGAATCTCTTTCAATCCACGAATGACCATTATCCCAACCGAAGCAATGTAATAAAACGAAAGCAGCGCGCCCGCGGCGACAATGCCATAACGCGGGACAAGCGAAAAGGCGAACGCAAGTTTGAGCAGGCCAGCGATCAACGTGACATAAATTGGGAATTCAGGCAGGCCGAGTGAAAGCAGCAGCGGACGATTCCAAAAGAGTGTGTAATTGAAAACGAGACCGATGGTCAATACGACCAGCGCGGGGTAGGCAGGGATGAATTCTGCGCCTGAATAAATTTGAATAACCCAGCGTCCAAATAACAGCAGGCCGAGTCCGAGCGTGAGATTGTACGCAAAAGATAGTGTTGTGATCTTGCGTAGAAAATCCTTCAAGCGCGGCCATGCCTTTTCGACGACAAGACGATTAATCTCGGGGAAGGTGACCGCGATCAGCGGATCGGCGGGGATGGATAGAAAATGGACGAGGGTATACGCCACGCTGTAATACCCCACCGCTGTATTGGAAAGAAAGAAAGCCACCCAAAGCAATTCGCTCTCACGGAAAATTTTAATGATGGTCGCGCTGATGTTTGAACTGACGGCGAAACGAATCAACTCCTTTGCAGATGGTAGCGCTGAAAGAGGGGTGTTCCACCATCTGCCGCCCAAATTGCGGTGTAATTGAATTTGCGCGACAGCAAACATACCCAAACCAAGAATTATTTTTCCGAGCAGGTATGCGCCGAGGACGACATCCAAAGTTCCGTTCAACAAATAAGCGGCGACGATAATGAGTGTCGTAAAAACACTTTGAACAAGGTTGATGATGCCCTGCAATTTGATCTTGTTTGTAACCTGCAAAATGCCGATCGATGTTTCATAGTTGAAATTAGCAAGCAGACCGACGGCAAAGACAGTAAACATCCATGCAGTGCCAGCGGTCTTGGCAAAATAATTTTCAGCAAACCCGGCTGTCAGCGCGACAACCAGAAATGCCAAAAGCGAAACGATTGATTCCCCAATCGCTGCGGCTTTCATGATCGCCGAAGCCTTTTCCCTATCTCCTCTTGCAAGAAACTCGCCGCCATATCGCACCACCAACTCCCCCATGCGGAATGAAAATATGCTGTTCACGGTGGATGAATAAACCATCAAGACTTTGAGCAATCCCAGTCCTTCAGGCGCAAGTAAACGCGCGACCAGCGCTCCCTGTAAAACGCTCAAACCGAGGCTGATCGTATTCGTGCTAAATAATGCTCCGCTGGAACGAAGAACTTTGGATAGCAGGGGATCATCTTTAATTTTTGAGAGGAGAGACATAAAATTTACGAATTACCAATTACGAATTACAAAGCAGGGAATTCGTAATTGGTAATTAAGTTTACGGCATCAATATTTCTTTCGCCCATTCACGTTCGGCGTAATACCAATCGATCAGGTTTTTAATCCCATCCCGTAGATCAACCTGCGGATTCCAATCCAGCATTTTTCGGGCTTTGGTTATATTCGCCTGGTTCATGAACATATCTGCAAGATTGGGCGGACCATATTGCACATTGGCTTGTTTCCCCGTTAACTCTTCGACAATTTCAACGAGTTCGTTTATGGTCACTACTTCGTGACCGCCGAGATTTATGACTTCATAGCCTAATGGCTTCAAAGCTGCAATCGTGCCGCGTGCGATGTCATCTACATAAGTAAAGCCGCGTGATTGTTTTCCATCCCCATAGATAAGAATAGGCTCACCTTCGATAATCCACTTTACAAAACGAAAGATGGCAAGGTCTGGCCGACCGGCAGGTCCATACACGGTGAAATAGCGGACAACGGTCACATCAATATCATAAAGATGATGATAGGAATGTGCCAACGCCTCCGCGCCTTTTTTGCTGGCCGCATAAGGCTGCATTGGTTCACTGCTTGAGGCAGTTTCAGGCGTTGGGTATTCTGGATTCTCTCCGTAAATACTGGAGGTGGACGCGAGGATGAATTTTTTACAGCCAAACTGACGGCACACTTCGAGCATGTTCAACGTCCCATTCACATTTGACTCAAGAAATGCCCAGGGATTTTCCACACTGTAACGAACGCCGGCGCGCGCAGCGAGGTTGATCACGCCGTCAATTTTTTCATTCTTGAACAAGTCAATGGATGACTTCTCAGAAATATCATGCTGATGAAAGGAAAAACCTTTCAAAGCTTGAAGTTTCTTCAAACGATAATGCTTTATGCGCGGGTCATAGGCATCGTTGATGTTATCAATGCCAACGACAGTATGTCCCTGCTCGATCAGCATGGTTGAAGTTCGCGCGCCAATAAATCCAGCCGCGCCAGTTACTAAATAATGAGACATATAATCACCTTATATGTCGTTGCGAGGGCGATAGCCCGAAGCAATCTCCACATAATAGGAGATTGCTTCGTCGGAAACAGCATCCTCCTCGCAACGACATTTACAATCGCACGACCTTTTCGCTGTTTTTCCCAAGCTGACCTGTAGCATTTCGAGAATCAAAAACGAAATTTGCAGATTCGATAATCGCATTGTAATCATACTGTTTGTGGTTGGTAATGATCACGACTACATCAGCTTCCTTTACGGACTTCATCATATCTTTCACGCTGTCCATTTTCCAGCCGTCATATTCATGATGAATATTCGGGATATATGGATCATGATATTCCACATTCGCGCCTTTATTTTGCAAAAGGCCGATCACGTCCATTGCCGGGGATTCACGCACATCATCAATATCTGGTTTATAGGCCACACCCAGTACCAGCACTTTGGAACCTTTCAATGCCTTGCCATGATCGTTCAATCCCTCCATGACACGGCTGACGACATAGCGCGGCATATTTGTATTGATCTCGGATGCCAGCTCAATGAAACGCGCGTTGTAATTGAAGGACTTCATCTTCCACGAGAGATATAGCGGGTCAATTGGAATACAGTGACCGCCCAGGCCGGGTCCCGGCGTAAATTTCATAAATCCGAACGGCTTCGAAGCGGCGGCATCGATCACTTCCCATACATCCACACCAAGCCGTTCGCACATGATCGCCAGTTCATTGACCAGACCAATATTGATCATGCGGAAGGTGTTCTCAAGCAGTTTGGACATCTCAGCGGCTTCGGCAGTGGATACACGGTGGACGATCTTGATCGCGCCTTCATACCATACAGCAGCCACTTCACCACAGGCTTCTGTAATACCGCCTACGACTTTAGGCGTGTTGATGGTGGTGTAATCTTCGCGGCCCGGGTCCACGCGCTCCGGGGAAAATGCGAGGAACCAATCCTCGCCAACTTTGAGGTCATACTCCGCGCCAAGTTTTGGAAGCAGGACTTCACGGGTCGTACCAGGATACGTGGTTGACTCCAGTACAACCACCATGCCCTTGTGCATGTACTTTCCCAGCTCTTCTGTGGCTGAAATAATGAAGGACATATCCGGGTCACCCGTTTGACGCAGCGGAGTCGGCACGCAAATGCTGACCGCGTCCATTTCTTTCAACACAGAGAAATCAGTTGTCGCTGTTAAATGTCCGCTCTTGACCAATTTTGCAACAGCCGCTGATTTCACATCCGGGATATAGGACTCGCCCTTCACAAGCATATCTATTTTTCGTTTATCGGGGTCCACACCGGTGACGTGGAATCCTGCTTCGCCAAATACAACCGCAAGCGGCAAGCCTACATATCCAAGCCCAAGAATGGCAATTGTGGCGGTTTTATCTTTTAGTTTTTTTACGAGAATTTCTTTTGTGGTCATTTTTTTCCTTTCAAAATTTATCTTCGTCCTGAGCGGAGTGACGAGCGCTCTTTGAGGAACGTAGTCGAAGGACAAGTCGGATAAAAAATTTAAGTTGTCATCTCACTTGTCCTTCGACTACACCGCAAGAACATGCGGCTCCGCTCACATTGTCCCGATACTCTTTCGGGAGGACGAAGGTATTTAAAACAAACTCAATTGCTTCGGTCCTTCATTTTGATTGAGAGCTTCTTCTTTTTTCTTTTCAAAAACTGTATTTCTACCCAATGCGGCACGCGCTTGTTTTAGCAGATCTGGCAGTTTGGCAAAATCGCCCAAAATGGCAGGCTTGAGCGCGGCCTGATGCAATGCCGCTGCAGGATGAAACATTGGAATGACGAAACGGTCATCCACTTTCCGCATCTGCCCGTGGATGGCGCTGATCTTCACGCCCGAAACAAACTTGCCCATTGAAAACCGTCCAAGCGTCACAATAATACTCGGATTAATTGCTTTAATTTGTGCTTCCAGATAAGTATCGCAGGCGGCCAATTCATCCGGCAAGGGATCACGGTTACCGGGCGGACGACACTTTACCACATTCCCGATCCATACATCTGCGCGCGTCACGCCTGCTTGCGCCAGCAACTGATCTAAAAACTTGCCCGCCGCACCCACGAACGGACGTCCCTGCTCGTTTTCATGAAAGCCGGGACCTTCGCCAATGAACATGATCTCCGCATTTGCAGGCCCCTCGCCCGGCACGGATTTTTTACGGCCTTCATGCAATGGGCATTTTATGCAAGCAGAAACTTCTTTTGCAATTTGAGCAATGGTTTCTTCCGCACTCATTTTATTCCTCCGTTGAACCCTCAATACTCAACAATGCCAGTGTCATCAGGATCGCGGCCTCATCGTTATCCTTGTAATACCCTCCACGGCGCCCATTTTCCACAAACCCGAATTTACGATACATCTCCAGGGCTACAGCATTGCTTTCACGCACCTCCAAAAACGAAGTGACCGCGCCATCTTCCTTTGCATATCGCAATGTATGTAAAAGTATTTTTTTTCCAATCCCCTGCCTGCGTAAATCAGGATGAGTCGCAATGGTCGCAATATGTATTTCATCCACGATCAACCACGCCACTACCATACCAAGGATGCGCCCGTCCAGGTCTGCCACCCAGCAGCGCGAGGCCGGGTTATCTGTCAACTCAAACTGAAATGAACGCGCGGGCCACGGCAAACTAAATGAGACCTGATCAATGGCGACAACCTGCTCAAGGTCCTCCAGCGTCATTTTGCGGATAATATAATTCATGAAATCGGTGTCCCCGCAACATGTAAATAAACAGGAGCAAGCGTCGCTGCATTATCTACATCATTTTTCTGCCAGCGCGCCCACGCCAACTCCGCGAGAATGGATGGGCGGCGGACGCAATACACCGGCGATGCCAGCAATACATTCACGCGCTTACGGGCTAAACGACTGCGATCTTCAGATGATAACTCGCCTGCCACATAAGTTGGACTCTCGATCTCATCTGCCAGCTCATCAACTGTCCCGCTTCTTACCTCGCCTTGAGCCTGCCACTCATTCTTCGAGTTTTTATACACGCCGAATGCGATTCGCTTCCGCCCGGCTTGTATCACCGTCACCAATGGATGCTTCCCCGCAGGCTGTGCCGCCGCGATGATATCCAGAGTGGGAATTCCAATCACAGGCAAATGACGCGCCAGCGCAATCCCTTTAACAAGAGACAAACCAACTCGTAAACTTGTAAAAGAACCAGGGCCGATTGCAACACCCAAAGCGTTGACCATATCCATCGAATTGCCAGAGCGGGCTAAAAGTCCAGAAAGAGCCGGGGCCAGTTCAGTGGTGTGGTGCTGGCGAGTCGTCCAGGTCATCTCACTAAGGACTTGAGTCCCATCATATAAGGCCAGTCCAACTTGCGCGGTGGATGTATCTATTGCGAGTAACATCATGCGCTCCCAAACATGGACTGGCGAATGCCATCCAGCAATTCATCATAGCGTTTACCGTTTGAGTTGAAACGCATCTGGCGATGTTCCTCCTGAATATGATCGAGGTTGATCCACAAACGTTCATCGGGAATCAAATGGCCAAGTCGTTCGGGCCATTCAACAACCAGTGCGCCCTCCGCCAGCATGGAATCAAGATCAAGTTCTTCCGCTTCAGGAATAGACTCGAGGCGATAGGTATCGAGATGAAAAAGCTGCTCACCATTTGCGCGGCGATATAAATTTACAAGAATAAAAGTTGGACTTGAAACAGAATCCCGCGA
>JBBSCM010000167.1:0-8788 GCA_038250295.1 Anaerolineales bacterium
CTCTCCATTCAAACCATCACTTACTTTGTCCCATTCGGCGGACTGCTTCGTAACCTTCATTTTTGGTCGGCGCAGCTTTTTATCATCGTCAGCGCAGTTCATTTGATGCGGGTTGTTTTCACTGGTGCGTATGCTCCGCCGCGCCGCTTCAATTATCTGCTTGGCTTGGCCCTCTTTGTGATTTCGATCTTATTAAATTTCACGGGCTATGTGCTGCGTTGGGATCAAGGCATTCAGTGGGCGCTGGTCGTTGGCACAAATCTAATCAAGACCATTCCATTCATTGGAAATAATCTTTATCAAATGTTAATCGGCGGAACACAACCGGGTTCTGCTACCCTCATTCGTTTTTACGCCTGGCATATTTTTGGATTAATGCTCCCAGCCGCATTTTTAATTGGATGGCACGCTTTTCGCGTCCGCCGTGACGGAGGCATCGCTCTTCCACCGCCAAACCTGCGCACTGACCATGAACGGATTTCACGCTTTGAGTTGGTGCGCCGCGAAATCCTTGCCATGCTGTTCACAGGCTCCGCCTTGATTGTGCTATCAATTTTTTCAGCCGCACCCATCGCTCCCCCCATTATTGAAATGGCTACACTCTCAGAAGATGTCCGCGCTCCCTGGTTTTTCTTGTGGGTTCAGCAAATGCTTAAATGGGGCGATCCTTTCGTTTGGGGTGTGCTTATCCCTGTAATCGTACTTGTTATTCTTGTTCTCATCTCTTACGTTTTTCCAAAGCCAGCTAAAAGTGAAATGGGAAGTTGGTTCCCAAAATCCAATCGTTTGGCGCAGATCACGCTCGCTGTCATTGCGTTGATCATCATTATATTAACCCTACTTGCACTTACTGCGGTCGCAAACTTATAAAATGTATCGCCGTCTGCTATTTATTGGTTCTGCTGTTTTACTGACTGTCATTCTGCTTGCATGGCAACAAGGTTTGCGCACTCCGAAGCCAATTACACTTACACCGACACTAACAGGAAAAACGGAATACTGCATCACCTGTCACGCGGATTTGCCCGAGATCAGCAAATCACATCCGTTAAAAACCTTTGGATGTGTAAGCTGTCACGGCGGTGAAAGACTCGCACTCAATGCCGATCTTGCACATAGCAGTATGCGCGGCGGCGCGAATCCGTCTGATCTGTCAGCGGTGGAAATGTCGTGTGGCGGAAGCAACTGTCACTCCGGCAGCGAAGCGGATAATCGTGATCACATCCAGCGTGTGATGACCAGCGTCCAATCCACCTATGCAGGTGCGATTGCAAATATCCGCTTTACGTTTGGCGCACAGACCGATTTGGCTGCGCATCTTGGAATCAATGCCATTACAGATGAACACACTCAAACGGGCATCACAGAGTTGGATGCTTTTGACGCAGCCACAGAAACAAACCCGATGGTTCAAAAATTCGGAGAGAACTGTCTCACTTGCCACATCAATGCGATACCGCGTGACGGTGATACATACACACGGCAAACAGGCTGTGCAGCATGTCACTCAACTGAGAAACATACACTGACGACTGCCATTCCATACAATCAATGCAATGCCTGCCACAACCGCGGTAACTATGATCTGCGGGCAATGACTTTTATAGAACGAACCGACCAACCCACCAAACGTATTCAAGATTACTATCAACCCATCGCACAGTTCACGCAATGCGAATACACGCTGGATTGCGTGGACTGCCACACCCGCAGTGAAGTGATGGGTGATGGCGACATCCATGCCAACCAAAAAGATATTCAATATGTGCAATGCCAGACCTGTCACGGCACAATGACAAATTTGCCGCAAATAAAAACCATCACCGACCCGAATGATATTGCGCTCAAAATGGCATTCCTGAATCCCGTGCTGGATTTGAAGTTGGGCGATGCGATCCTTGTCACTGAAAAAGGCGAACCGCTTTGGAACACACGCGTGCTGCCCGATGGAACCTATGAATTGATAGGCAAAGCGACCAGCCAGCGTTTTAATTTTCGCCCGGTCATGGGTACAGCTTGCGAACAAAAACCAGATGAGCAAGGTTCGCAATATTGTCACGCCTGCCATGCCGTGGAGCGCTAATGCCTGAGCTTTCCCGCCGTGATTTTTTGAAACTCACCACCAACACACTGCTGACTGCAAGCGGCCTGCTTGGGCTTGGCGCGTTATTTCGTTTTTTTGGATATCAAACGGAACCCCCACCGCAAACTGCATTTGACCTCGGCGAGGCATCCAGCTACCCAATCGACTCACGCACGCTTCTTCCCAACGTCCCGGCCTTGTTGCTGCATACTGACCAAGGATTCTCAGCCTTGAGTTTGGTCTGTACACATTTGGGCTGCACCGTTGAATCAAAGGGAAAGGGATTTGCCTGTCCATGCCATGGTTCAAAATATGATATACAGGGCAATGTGTTGACTGGTCCTGCCAAAAAACAACTAAACGCACTTCGAGTTGAAATCACGCCTGATGGAAACTTGATTTTGCATACCGATTAATTAAAGGAGTTCAACATGTCTCCCAATTTGTATGACCTGCTTCAACAATCATCCGCAAGACACAGCCATCTATGTCCGCGTCAGGTATTAGGCGTGCGCATGGGGCTGGCAGGGCTGGCAGCGCTCGGGCTTGAAGCGCCGATAACCAAACAAACCGCGCTGATCATCATCGAAACGGATGGCTGCTTTGCCGATGGAATCAAAGTCTCCACGGGCGCAGCGATCGGGCATCGCAGTTTGCGAATCAATGATTTTGGCAAAGCTGCCGCCACTTTTGTGGACGTGAAAACTGAACGCGCCATCCGCCTTGCCCCTCTTCTGGATATACGTCAACGCGCCAGCAATTATCTGCCACATGAAGAACGTCATTACTTTGCACAACTCGAAGGCTACCAGACCATGCCTGATGAAGAGATGTTCCAGTATCAGGAAGTTGTTCTACAGCCCTCTCTTAAAGTTTTACTTAGCAAACCCAACATGCGCGTCAATTGCGAATATTGTAGTGAAGAGATCATGAATGAACGCGAGGTCGTGGTAAATGGCAATACTTTATGCCTGGCTTGTGCCAATCAGGGCTATTATCTGCTCAAGTCGGCATCTGTTCAAATATGTGAGTTAATCTCAAATCAATAAATATACACAGCAAAAATCGCGCGGGATTATCCGCGCGATTCTTTTGTTCAACCATCATCGTCATCTTGTTTTTGCGGACTGTAAGCCCTCTCCACCGCTTTCTGAACCTGTTCATCCGTATGGACATCGCACGCCACCAATGGACGCCGCAAATGTTGTACAAGCCTGCCCCCCGCGCTCATTAATTTCGCGTCCACATATTTGCCCTTTGAATCAGATACTACGTATAGTTGATATAGCTTTCCGCAAACGATACAGCCGTGCATTTCACCTTTAGTATGTTTATCATCCATAATCAACCTCCAAAACTTGATACTTCTAAATATACAGCATATTTCGATGAAATGACGGGGAAATGTAGTGATTACCAGCACACTGAACTATCAGGTACAATAAAAATATGGATCAGATCAAACCATTCGAAATAGTTGCTGTACGATTTCAAATATCCAGGGAAAGCGCAAAATATTTCCTGGGACGTGTGCAAAAGAGTTTCAAAATCGAAAGACCCTCGCACAAATTAATTGTTGAATTTATGGAGGCGCAGAGTTTTGAATTCCTGCTGACCCCCTACGAACTTGCCGCCCTCATGCAAGAAAGCGGGGCATGGCCCCATACGTTAATATCCGAGCCCCCCGCAATCGTTGACGACCCTGATTTGTATTAATTTCTGATTTTATTCGCCGTCCCGCAGGCTTGGCCGGCTCAACAAGGTTATTCAAGAAAACCTTCGGGACGTTACGCACAAGGCAACACAAAAGGAAAACCCGAGCAACCTATGAAACTATTCTCCTACACGCTTCGCTATGACGATGGCGCTGGGCCAAATCCGTTTTGGGGTATCTGCACGCTTGCCATCCGCAAACCTGCCATTCGCCTCACCGCCGAAGTGGACGACTGGATCGTGGGGCTGGGATCGGCTAACTCACCCATCGGCGACATCTCAGACCACGTGACATATGCCATGAAAGTCACCAGCAAAATGACATTGGAAGAGTACGACCAATTCTGCAAAACTTTTGTCCCAAAGAAGAGGCCCGACTGGCGCAACCGCGATTATCGTATGCGCATGGGCGATTGCATCTACAACTATACAGCGGGCTTGACTCCCAAAATGCGGGTTGGAGTTCATACCGAAGAAAACAAAGAGAAAGATTTAAGCGGACTTTATGCGCTTGTCTCCAAACAATTTTATTATTTCGGAAGAAAACCCGTCAAACTGCCCGACGAGCTTCGCGCCATCATGCACGCCACACAGGGACATCAATCTGATGCCAACCAGGATTATGTTGACCCATTTGTAAACTGGATCGAAGGACTCGACCATCGGCCAAATAAAGTCATTGCTGAGCCGCAGCGCAAAGTGGAATTAATGAATGAAAAAGAGATGCAGGCCATATGCTCCAAGCGCGATCTGGCAGAAGACGAGTAGAAGCACAAGCTTCACTACAAAGAAAAAAAGCCGCCTATTCCTAGGTGGCTTTTTTCTTGCTGGGGAACCTGGATTCGAACCAAGATACCATCCTCCAGAGGGACGTGTACTGCCGTTGTACGATTCCCCAAGAATCGAGCGGGCGATATTGTATCATGCCCATGCAGGACGGGCAAGTCTACTTATTTCGAGCTGCGCGGCGGGTGTTGTCCTCCATATCCATGAGGATCAGCAGGGCATGCTGGATAAACTTTAACCCGGCGAAATAAAGCAAGCCAGGTACTGCCTGAAGCAGGTATGGGGTGAAGAAACCCAAAACATCGAAAGCTGACATTCCCTTTTGATAGTAGACGCCAGTTGCAAATTGAATCATAAATTGAGCAAAAGAATTCAATGATGTAAATAGATATATGCCAAGCGCAACCCATGCAAAAATGCCTGCCACGCGGGATATTTTCATCACCTTGTCGCGGTCAAAATACGTGCCTGCAAAGTTGGTTTTTGATTCATTTGATTCGCTCATGTTGACCTCCATCTTTGATTATAAATCATCCTCGCGGTTTGTTATAATACAGAAGTTCATAAACCAACCATCAGGGTGGGGAATGCGTCTCTTTAGCGTTACAGACTAAGCGTTAGGAAAGACGCCTTTCCAAGTCCCCCTGAAATTCATTTTGAAGGCAATCCATCCATGAGTGACGAAGATCATAAACCCAGTGATTTTATCCGCGAAGCCGTTGCGGAGGATTTGAAGAGCGGACGCTTCAATTATGTGCGCACGCGCCTGCCCCCCGAACCGAACGGCTATTTGCACATCGGACATGTGAAGGCATGGATGATCGACTATCTCATCGCCAAGGAAAATAACGGTGAGTTGATTTTGCGCTTCGATGATACAAATCCAGCCAAAGAAGAAACGGAATTTGTGGAAGCTATCGAGGATGATACACGCTGGCTGGGAGTCAAGTGGGCAAAGGTGACGTTTGCCTCTGATTATTTTGATGAATTGTATGCATGGGCGCAGAAGTTGATCCTGATGGGCAAAGCCTATGTGGACGATCAGACTCCCGAGGAAGTGAGTGCCAATCGAGGCACATTAACAACGCCGGGAAAAAATTCTCCGTATCGTGATCGCGATGTGGAGGAAAATATGGATTTACTCGAGCGCATGAAGAACGGCGAGTTCCCTGACGGCTCGCGTATCCTGCGCGCCAAGATCGATATGGCGCACCCGAATATCAACATGCGTGATCCTGCCATGTATCGCATTGTTCACAAGCCGCATCATCGCACAGGTGAAAAATGGAAAATTTACCCGATGTACGATTGGTCGCATGGACAGAATGATTCGATGGAAGGTATTACCCATTCGTTGTGTTCGCTTGAATATGAAGATCATCGCCCGTTATATGAATGGTTTCTGGAACAGCTTGATGTTTTCAAGCCGCGCCAGATCGAATTTGCGCGTTTGAACATAAATTATACGGTCATGAGCAAACGTAAACTTCGCCGTCTGGTTGAAGAGAAACATGTGAATGGCTGGGACGATCCACGCATGCCCACATTGCGCGCCATGCGTCGGCGCGGTTATACCCCTGAAGCAATTCATGATTTTATCAGCCGAGTCGGCGTGGCTAAAAATTACAGCGTGAACGATGTGGCGTTGCTTGAGTCATGTGTGCGCGAAGATCTCAACAAACGTGCGCTTCGTCGCATGGCTGTGCTCAAACCGTTGAAGGTAATTATTGATAACTATCCCGAGTCACAGGTCGAAGAGATGGACGCGGTCAATAATCCAGAAGACCCGGCTGCGGGCACACGCAAGATCCCGTTCTCAAAGGTGCTTTATATTGAGCAGGATGATTTCCGCGAAACTCCGCCGCCCAAATATTATCGCCTGTTCCCCGGTAATGAAGTGAGATTGCGTTATGCATATTTCATTAAGTGTACACAGGTCGTAAAAGATGATAAAGGCGAAGTCATCGAAGTCCATGCGACTTATGATCCCGCTACCCGCGGCGGCGATTCTGCTGATGGGCGTAAAGTCAAATCCACGATCCATTGGGTTTCTGCCGAGCACGCCAAAGCCGCAGAGATTCGCATGTACGACCGCCTCTTCACGAAGGAAGATCCAGAAGAAAGCGATGAAGGTTTCCTTGCCTGCCTCAACCCGAATTCGTTGGTCATCTCTACGGGATATGTGGAGCCGTCTCTCGCTTCATCCAAAGCCGGTGACCGCTTCCAGTTTGAGCGCCAGGGATATTTCTGTGCTGATATAGACACTACGCCGGAGAAGCCTGTTTTCAACTTGACAGTGAATCTCAAGGACGCATGGGCAAAGATCGAGAAGAAATCAAAATAACCTTGACAACTCATCCACCCCTCATGTAAACTGCAACAGTAATCAATTCTTACGAAAGGAGCGCGCTTCAAATGCAGAAATTTAGACTGGCGATACGTGAACACAATTTCATTCATTCTCGAAGTGCGCCTGTTGACCGTTAGGTCATAGTCTGTGTCTTTTTAGCCACGGTGCGCTCCAGCACCGTGGCTTTTTTATTTTTCGAAGTGCTTCGCGTTGAGCGGAGGGACTGCGTTCTTCAGTCCCGAAGTCGAAATGCAAGTGAGTTGAAAGGACAATATTTCAATTGACTCGTCCTTCGACTACGCCGCGCAAAAGCAAGAGCGCGCGGCTCCGCTCAGGACGAAAACGGAATAAACATCATGAACCTATCGTTCAAATCCTACTGGAATTTACTCTCTGACCACATCCGCCCGCAAAAGCGGCGATTCATTCTACTTGCCGTTTTGATGTTTGGCAGCATTGGACTTCGCATCCTTGCACCGCAGATCATGCGGAAGTTTATCGACTCCGCGTTGGCAGGCGCGGCACTCCAAACTCTCACATGGACTGCAATAGCCTTCATCGGCATTGCTTTAATTCAGCAGGTCGTTGCAATCGGAGTCACCTACCTCGGCGAAAACGTCGCATGGACAGCCACCAATGACCTGCGAGCTGAGTTGGCCGAACACGCTCTTAACCTCGATATGAAATTCCACAACGACCACACGCCCGGCGAACTGATCGAGCGCATTGACGGCGATATGACCGAACTGGCGACCTTCTTCTCTCAATTCGCGTTGAACCTGATCGCAAATGGCCTGCGGCAAAGTGACTGGCTTCATTGGTGAATTCTTCGGCGCGGTGCAGGCTGTCAAAGTTGCAACTGCTGAAAAAAATGTCATCGGGCATTTTCATAAGCTCAACGATGAACGCCGCATCTTAACCATTCGCGAAAAACTTTTCGACGAAGTGCTGGGCTCAATCTATCGCAACACGTCCACGCTTGGCACGGGCGTTATTCTCGTCCTCGTCGGGCAGTCCATGCGGACGGGCAATTTCACCCTCGGCGATTTTTCTCCTTTCGTTTATCTGCTGCAAAGCATGGGCGACCTCACCACCTTCGGCGGCATGTTATGGGCGCGTTACAAACAACTCAACGTCTCCGTCCAGCGCATGTATCATCTTATGGAGAACGCGCCATTGGATGCCCTCGTCGAACATAGCCAAATAAACTTGGATGGTCCCCTGCCAGAAGTGGACTACGCAACCAAAACCGAATCAGACCGACTGAATGAACTGGTCGCTGAACGATTGACATTTCATTACGCTGGATCAGTGAACGGCATCGAAAACATATCGCTAAAAATAAAACGCAACACGCTGACAGTGGTCACGGGCCGCATCGGTTCTGGCAAAACAACTTTGTTGCGCGCACTGCTTGGGCTGCTTCCGCTTGAATCAGGAGCGATACAATGGAATGGAAATATACTTACATCTCCCGGAGATTTCCTCGTCCCGCCGCGCTGTGCATATACTGCGCAAGTTCCGCGCTTGTTTAGCAACACATTGCGAAATAACATATTGCTCGGTCTCAATCGCACCGAAGACGAGATATACAAAGCCACAAGATTAGCCGTTATGGATCGCGACCTCGAACAAATGGACGACAATCTCGAAACCATGGTCGGTGCGCGCGGAGTGAAACTCTCAGGCGGACAGGCACAACGAGCCGCCGCCGCACGCATGTTTATTCGAGAGTCAGAACTGGTCGTCTTCGATGATCTTTCCAGTGCATTAGACGTTGAAACTGAGCAGCAACTTTGGGAGCGAATATTCGAGCAGAATAATACAACCTGTCTCGTCGTCTCCCATCGCCGTCC
>JBBSCM010000168.1:0-8784 GCA_038250295.1 Anaerolineales bacterium
AATTTAAGAATTGCATAATTACCGGGAAACAAAAATGTGAATGGAGTCACTAGGATGGGCCAGCCAGGCGGGAAGGCGCGTTCAATTTGTGGGCGCGGAAAATTGATCAGCTGATAGCCTTGCCCGCTGGAGAGGCTTTCAGCGAGGATAATGTAATGGGCGTCGTCGTAGGATGTACCGATTTGAAGCGAATCGAATCGCATCAATCCCAACACTGCGCTGACGGCGATAATAACGATCAGGGAATATTTTGAAAACTTTTTCATGTTTGTTAATCTAACTTGTTTGTAATCGCAGAATAAAACCCGTGTAGGAATCTTGATGAAGTTGTTGCGAGCAAACGCGGCTCTGTGAAATTTGCGCGTGGAGCGAGTTTGCGATATGTTTCAAATGAAAATGGATGAGGAACCCACAAATTGCCCGAGTCTACGTTATATTCGACGATAAGCAATATGCCGTTTGGTTTTAAGAGTGAGTGAACGTGGCGCAATACTTTTTCCTTGTCTTTGAAAAAATGCAGCGAGTTCGCCATTAAGATGCCGTCAAGAACAGGTGCATTAAGAGTGCGCGTAAGATCTCCGGTAATAAGACTCAAATTTTGAGAATCGCCAAAGCGGGCACGATAACCTCGCTCCAATTCGTTGAGGCTTGCGCGGTCTTTGTCCACGGCATAGATGCTTGCAGTTGGCCCGCTCAGCTCCCGCAAGGCGAATGTAAATGCGCCGGAGCCAGCTCCCAGGTCCGCCCATGAGCCGCCGGGTTTAATATCCGCTGGCCTTAAAAGATTCACGTGATCGTTGTGCTCCATATATCACCGCTTGTCGCATAGGTTATTAAATTTGACGGAAGAATTACAAGTAGAAAATATAATTCTGATTTTGACATTTATGCGGCACTCCGCAAATGGTATCATATAGTGAACCGCGAAAGGATAACCTTATGATGAACAATCGCCAGCTTGCAGATACTTTTACCCTGATCGCCAATTTAAATGAGATCAAAGGTGAAGTGATTTACGCAATCCTTGCTTATCGCAAGGCATCCGAAAGTTTAATGACCCTTGGACGCGAGGCCAGTGATTATTGGAAAGAGGGGAAGCTGAAGGAAATCCCCGGTGTGGGTAAGGCCATTGCAGAAAAAATTGATGAACTGTTGACCACAGGTAAACTTGAATATCTGGAAAAACTTAAACAGGAAATTCCAGCCAGTTTAGCGGATTGGCTGCAAGTACCCGGACTTGGACCGAAGAAGATCGCGTTGATATGGAAGACGTTAAATATCACGGCTCTTTCTGAACTGGAAGCTGCTGCGAAAAACGGACAGCTTCGCGATCTGCCCGGCATGGGTTCAAAATCTGAAAACGCGATCATTGAGGGGATTGCATCACTGTCGCGGCGTTCTGGCAGAATCCCGCTGGGGCGGGCATATCCGCTGGCGCAGGAAATTATCAAGACTCTCAAAAAAGTTATAGGAGTCGTTGACGCTGCACCCGCTGGGAGTTTAAGAAGGATGCGTTCAACGGTTGGCGATCTTGATATTTTGGTGGCTGCAAAAGATTCAGCCGCTGTTATGGAAGCGTTTATCAAGCTGCCCCGTATAAGCCGTGTACTGGGAAAAGGCGAAACAAAATCAAGCATCGAGTTTACAGATGGGGTACGCGCGCAGGTTTGGGTGCATCCGCCAGAAAAGTTTGGGACCGCGCTGCAATATGCAACAGGTTCAAAAGATCATAATGTGCAGTTGCGGCAGATTGCACTCGCAAAAGGATTATCCTTATCGGAGCATTCTTTTGCAAAAGTAAAAGGCAACCCTTCGACAGGCTCAGCGCGAGCGGACGAAATCTTTTGCGCCACCGAGGAAGAAGTTTATGAAACATTAGGTTTGCCGTGGATACCGCCTGAATTGCGTGAAGACCACGGAGAGGTGCAAGCTGCGAAGGCAAATAAACTTCCGAAATTAATTGAAGTCAAAGATATCAAAGCTGACTTGCAGACCCATTCCACATGGAGCGATGGAAAATTGTCCATGCTGGAAATGGCGCAGGCTGCGGCGAAGCGCGGCATCAAAGTGATTGCGTTTACCGATCATTCTGCGAGTCTTGGGGTCACAGGCGGCTTGAAAATGGAAGACCACAAGAAGCAAGCCGCTGAGATCAAGAAAATACAAAAACAACTTGGCGATAGCATTTTGGTTTTGCATGCAAGTGAAGTTGAAATAAAAGCGGATGGCACGCTGGATTATCCCGATGAATTTCTCGCCACGCTTGATCTTGTGCTGGCATCCATGCATACCAGCCTGCGGCAGCCGCGTGATAAGGTCACGCAGCGTGTGATCAATGCGATTCGAAATCCGTATGTGGACATTATTGGTCATCCGACAGGCAGGTTAATTCCCGATAGGGAAGGCGCAGACTTGGATATGGAGGCTGTGCTAAAGGCTGCAGCTGAGACCGGTGTTGCAATGGAAATTAATGCTCATCCGTCCCGCCTCGACCTGGACGATATGTATGCCCGCCGCGCAAAGGAATTAGGCATCCCCATCAGCATCAACACGGATTCACACTCCGCAGAGGATTTCGATAATTTATTCTACGGCGTTGCGACTGCAAGGCGTGCGTGGTTAACCAAAGAGGATGTGATCAATACCTGGTCAACGAAGAAGTTGTTGGATTGGTTGAAGAAGCGCAGATAAGAGTGATGTAATCTCTAATCTGGAAAGCGAGGCATACTATGTTAAATCCCTTTGGTTCCCAACAAAATCCTGGTTCCTACATAAACCTTCAACAGCGAATGTTTCAACGTGTCCAATCTGTAGGAATAAGCGATCAGATCTTTATAGCTGTTCAAAACACTTATGAAGATGCGTTGAATGTTGAAAATGTTGTATTAAGCCGCCCGGAAAGGAAGCGTTTGTTCGCCCAGATCTTGAAGTTGGTGTTGGAGGATATGATCAAAAAACTCGATGAGCGCTCTGATCCTAAATGAGCACTTTTAAAACATTAATTTACATGGGAAGTATGCACGGGTTTTTTACAATTTACGTTCCCTATGAACTTGCTTCTCTCTGCAGGCCCTTCTTTAACTTTGGTGTTTTTGTTTATATTGCTTTTCCGCTTTGGATCACAGGGATACTCATTATTGTCTGGTGCTCGATGGATTTCATCCGCAAAGGTCGGGGTACGCCTGCACATGTCGACCCTCCAAAAGAACTGGTAATCAAGGGGCTGTATCGTTACACCCGTAACCCAATTTATGCCGGCGCACTGCTCGTACAGATTGGATTTATCCTGTGGTTTGGGTCACGTTTTGTGATTTTATATTTTTTATTGTTTTTCCTGGCCTTCCATATTCTGGTTGTATTTATTGAAGAACCTGTTTTGAAAAACACATTTGGTGCGGCTTATGACGAATATTGTAAAAGAGTACCTCGCTGGATACCCCACATAAAAGGTGAAATAAATGGATAACAATTCCTTTTCAGAAAATGAAGACAAGTCAGCCAACTCTCCGATCTCGGCAGGTGAGGTTCGTTTTTTTAGCGGAAGTTCAAATCCGCAGTTGGCGGGAAAGATCGCATCGCTTTTGGGCGTGCCTCTGGATGGCACCCACATTGCGCGATTTAGTAATGACAATTTATATATTCAACTGGATTCCAGTGTGCGTTATCGCCGCGTATATATTGTGCAATCGCTGTCGCAGCCGGTCAACGATCATTTGATGGAGCTGCTGATGATGATCGATATTGCGCGAGGGGCGGCTGCATCCGAGGTTCATGCCATCATTCCCTACTATTCCTTTGGTCGTTCAGATAAAAAGGATGCGCCGCGCATATCCATCACCGCCCGCTTGGTCGCGGATCTGTTGAAGACTGCAGGCGCTACACACGTGATGAGCATGATGTTCCATTCGCCCCAGGTGCATGGTTTCTTCGGCATCCCTACCGACCCGCTAAGCAGCCGACTTGTCTTTAAAGAATATTTTTCAAACCTTGACCTAAGCGGTGCAATTATCGTCGCGCCGGATATGGGGCAGGCAAAATCTGCGGCGCGCTTTGCAAAAGCATTGAGTTTGCCGGTAGCAGCTGGAAATAAGGAGCGTGTCTCAGATTCAGAAGTTATTATTAGCGGTCTCGTCGGCAATCAAGTCCGCGGACACAAGCGTGCCTTGATCTATGATGATGAAATTGCCACAGGCGGGTCCATTCTGGAGTTGAGCCGTGTATTGGTTGAGGAGGGAGTGGAGGATATTCGAGTGGTTTGCACACACGGCGTATTCAGCCGCGGCGGACTCGAACGACTGGCTGTTGTGCCTGAAATCAGCGAGATCATCACGACGGATACGGTCCATATTCCACCGGAAAAAATACATCCGAAACTGACGGTGCTTTCCGTTGCGCCGGTGTTTGCGGATGCCATCCGCCATAACATAAATCGCGAGTCGCTCAGCGACTTGTTTGTGTTTGGCGAGTGATTCTGCTTGTTAGTAAATTCGTAAATGAATGTATAATCTTAACTATCACGGAGGTACGCATGATAAACAAAGCGATGCAAGATGCAATGAATGAACAGGTCAATAAGGAATTTTTTTCGTCCTATCTGTATCTGTCCATGGCCGCGTATTTTGAGGAGAAAAACCTGGGAGGTTTTGCACACTGGATGCGAATCCAGGAGGCCGAAGAACGCGAACATGCGATGAAGTTCTATAACTTTATCCTGGAACGCGGCGGCAAAGTAATCCTAAAGGCGCTGGAGGCCCCAAAGACCGAATGGAAATCATCCCTTGAGGTGTTTGAGGAAGCCGCTGCGCATGAGGCTATGATCACCGCATCCATTAACAGCTTATACGAGCTGGCGATGAAGGAAAAAGATTACCCAGCCTTGACCATGCTGCAGTGGTTCATCACAGAGCAGGTTGAAGAAGAGAAGAATGCTGCCGATATTGTTGCCAACCTCAAACTTATCGAAGATCGCGGCACTGCTGTGCTAATGCTTGACCATCGCCTCGCCAAACGCGGCGGCGGCGGCGAATAGGCTTCATATTAAGACTCTGAAGGCTTAGCCTTCAGAGTCTTTTTTGTTTTACGGCTCTTCCACAAGAGCGAAAAAACAAGAATAATTATTATTTTAGTGTAGGAGAATTATGGAAATTACAATTCGCAATGTTACGCAGGAAGACAAAACCGAATGGCTCCACATGCGCAAAGGCATCTGGCCCGAAGCGCCACAAGAGTATTTGGATTTTGATATGGATGAAATCCTTGCCAGCGATATTGATCTGGTCATCTTCGTATGTGATCGAGACAGGCCCATTGGATTAACGGAAGCGAGGATAAGAGATTATGGCGAGGGGTGTGAAACCAGTCCTGTGGGGTACCTTGAAGGATGGTTCGTTCAGGAAGAATATCGTGGAAAAGGCATCGTGGGAATTATGACTCAAGCCGCCGAAAATTGGGCGCGCGGGAAAGGCTGTACTGAGATGGCCTCGGACACCTGGTTGGACAATGAACCCAGCATACGGGCGCATATCAAGCTGGGATATGACGAAGTGGAGCGACTTGTCCATTTTGTGAAAAAGTTGTAGTTATCTGGGGAAATCATGAGGGGAGAGCTGGTTCAGGTAGAAAACAATCAGGCTAAGGGTCCGTATTGAAGCGGCTGGATGGGCTGGAAATGTCAAGGGCAGAAGGAGATATTTTCCTTTCAAAAATGACCACAATTAACCCTTAAAGATGAAGTTTGTAATCAATCTGTATTTTTTTAAGGGTGGCTGATTACCGATTAAGTTCGTATAATGGTCTTATTAGCCTTTGTGCCTTGTTGCACAGGCGAGTTTTCTATGAGTATTCGACTTAAAGTAATTCTGCCATATTTGCTATTGACGGTGGTCGTGGCCGTGATTGGGGTTTATGTGGTCACGCGCCTGGTGTCAAATACCATGCGTGAACGTCTGACAAATCAGTTATTGGAAGCGGGACGTGTGGTTTCTGATAACTTTGTAAGGCAGGAAGTTCAACATATTGATACTGCGCGCAGTGTGGCTTTTACTGCTGGCCTGGCAAATGCGCTTGTTGATGAAGATGGCGATACCGCGGCATCCTTGGTGAAACCGCTTTTTGCCGGACTTGGCGGTGAAAATCTAATTCTGATTTCACCGCAAGGAAATGAGCTGGTTCATTTTATCTTGAATGAAGATGGTGAACTGCAGCGAGTGGAGCAAAGTACCGGCGCTGCTAATTCGTCGATTGTTGTTCCTTTTTTAACCAATAGAAATGCAGATGAACCGCCGCATCGCGCGCTGGGTGTCAATTTGGTGAACGATGAAACCTATTACTACACGTCCATTCCAGTATCTTTGAATGGCAGGTTCTCCGGCGTGGTGGTGATCGGTACTTCCATTCGAAATATCCTGCCGTATTTGAAGAGTACATCGCTTGCAGATATTATTTTTTATGGAAATAACGGTCAAGCCATTGGCACCACCTTAACTGTCGATAAGAACACATTGCAAGCCATATCAATTTCAGAGAATGAGTTCAAAAAGATCATCGTTTCAGAAAATCTTGTAACAGGTAATAATTTCTCTGTGGATAACCGCTGGTACAGCCTGGCGCGAGGACCCTTGCAGGTGGGTAATGATCGCATTGGCGTTTTTGCTGTGGTATTGCCTTTGGATTTTGTGATTCAATCCGGGCTGGATAGCCGGGCGACTTATGTAATCCTGTTTACGGTTGTTTTCTTGTTCGTAATCGGAATCGGTTTTATGGTTTCACGGTTGATCATTAATCCTTTGTATTCTCTTGTGAATACTTCACAGGCGATTGCGGGCGGAAACCTCGATCAAAGGACGGGGATACGTTCGAATGATGAGATCGGTACGCTTGCCAACACCTTTGATGAGATGACCACCCATTTGCAGGAGCGTACGCTTGAGTTGGAGCGGATGAACGAGACCTTGAAAAGAATCGATAAAACAAAGACTAATTTCATCCAGATCTCGGCACACGAATTACGCACACCCTTGACGCTTATCATGGGGTATTCACAAATGCTTGAGCAGGATACGAGGACCGACCCTGAATTATTAAAGCTGGCCCAGGGTATTTTGGAAGGTTCAGAACGAATGACCGATATTGTTGATAGCATGCTGGACGTTTCACGTATTGACAGCAATTCATTGTTCTTAAAGAAAACCAGTTTGCAGATCGACCTGCTTATTAAGAAAGTGCAAAAAGGGTTTGCGCAGGCACTTAATGAGCGCGATATTAAACTTAATACCGATGGTCTTTATGAATTGCCCCTTATTCCCGCTGATCCGGATTTACTTAAAAAGGTGTTTTATCATCTTATTATGAATGCGATTAAATTTACACCAAACGGCGGCTCAATAACCGTAAGTGGAAAATACGTAAACGGCGTTGAACCGCCGCAAGTTGAAATAGCGGTTCGCGATTCAGGCATTGGCATTGCCCCTGAGTCAAAAAATACGATCTTTGAGAAATTTAATCAAACCGGCGAAGTGCTTTTGCATTCATCGGGTAAAACGAAATTTAAGGGCGGCGGGCCGGGGCTTGGGCTTGCCATTGCGCGTGGTATAGTAGAGGCTCATGGCGGACGCATTTGGGTGGAAAGCATGGGCCATAACGAAGAGACCAATCCGGGTAGTACATTTTTCGTTTCCCTGCCGGTGGAAAAGATAACGGAGTAAGACCATGAGAATAACAAACCGTGAGCGACGTGATTGGACATTGATCATTTTCATCATACCGATTGGCATCTTATTAATGATGATTGCCGGAAAGATCGCAGTTCGCATTGTGCCTCAGTGGAGTGTGAATGCAGGCATGCAGTCCCTGCTTGACCCGCAAACCGCGCCTAAGCAGCAGGTTGGTTTTGTGCAGCCTATTTTACCGGAGATACTCACCCCGCTTGGATGGTTTGATACCTTCCTTACCCCTGGAGCCGATTCGGGGGATGATGTTGTCTTTCCTCCTTTTGTTGTCTTCGAGCCGACAGCCACACCATCACCAACCGCCGCCTCGCCTGAACCTTCGCCAACTGTTACAGAGACTCCAACTGCTTCTCCTTCTCCATCTGCCTCTCCAACGACAGTTACAACAGTTCCATCCGTTACTCCGACAAAAAAGCCGCCGGATGATAAAACACCCACGCCGCCTGTAACAACATGCACAGACCCATTGGCTAGTAACTTCAATGGGCCTTTACCTTGTGTTTATCCGCCGCCCCCGGTTACTTCCACGCTTGACCCTTCTTTAGTTTTAGATCCCCCTCCAGCAGAAATAGGGACTGGCCCAGCAGATGGAACCATAGGTAATATACCGCCGGGGCGCTATGTTGTTCTAGACAGAAGGGTCAATCCCGTTTGGGTGGTAGGTACTTCAGAAACGAACTATGATCTGGTTTATTACGAAAGCGATATTGGCGGTAATATAATGTTGGACCATGTCATTCTTGGTATTTCGCAGTTGATGGATGGGAGCGTATATTACGAAGTTTTCAATTGGGGAGATAACATTCGCGATACGAACACGAATGTTGATACCAATACTTTGCCGCCAGATCCAGCTTGTGTTGCTTCTCCACCGGAATGTGACAACCGAGTTATTCCTACTACAGCGTTGCATCCGAATCCCGGCGGGACAGGCATCTTGATTGATGTAGATAACGCGCCGAGCGCACCGCCTGTGGGAAGTTATGACTATATTGTCATTATTTCTCCAAATTCTGGAGACATGGATACAGCGCAAGTGGATGCCATTGAAGTAATA